>NZ_JBYIQX010000030.1:0-86623 GCF_057707805.1 Streptomyces sp. bgisy159
CCCCCCCCCCCCCCCCCCCCCCCCCCCCCCCCCCCCCTCCCCCCCCCCCCCCCCCCCCACCCCCCCCCCCCCCCCCCCCCCCCCCCCCCCCCCCCCCCCCCCCCCCCCCCCCCCCCCCCCCCCCCCCCCCCCCCCCCCCCCCCCGCTGCCGTCCCGGATGCCTGGTGTCACCGTGCGGCGAGGCGCGCCCGGATCAGCCACAGACGGTTGGCGTGACGGCGGTCGCGGGGCTGCACCTCGTAGGGCCAGCGGCCCTCCCCCGCGCCGGGCTGGCCCGGCTCCTTCAGCGTGTCGACGTCCCAGCCGTTGGCGGTCAGGAACGACTCCGGCTCGTCGGTGCCGAAGATCCAGGGGGTGCCGTCGTCGGCGAGCCGGTCGAGGAACGACTTGGAGAACGGGCTGCGCAGCAGGGCCCGGCCGAGGATGTCGAAGGCGAGGTGGCTGCCGGGGGCGGACGCCGACGCCAGCAGGCGCAGCAGCCCGGCCGCCTGCTCCTCCGTGAGGAAGAACGTCAGCGCCTCGGCGATCCACAGGGTGGGCCGCGTCCTGTCGAAGCCGGCCTGCTCCAGCGAGGGCAGCCACTCCTGGGTCAGGTCGGCGGAGACCTCGTGGCGCCGCACGGCGGGCTTGGCGCCCAGGGCGTCCAGACGGCGGCGCTTCTCCGCGATGAGCGGGGCGTGGTCGACCTCGTACACGTCGACGTCGTCCGGCCAGTCCAGCCGGAAGGCCCGGGTGTCCATGCCGGCGGCGATCAGAACGACCTGGCCGATGGTGCCGTCGGCGAGCAGGTCGCGGATGGCGTCGTCGAGGAAGCGGGTGCGGATGGAGATGAACGGCAGCAGTCCGCCGCCGGCATAGCGGTCGATGAGTTCGAAGCCCTTGGGCTCGGCCAGGGACCGGGCCAGGGGATCGACGTAAAGGGCGTCCTCGCGCTCGGACTCCAGGGCGCGGGCCGCGGCCATCCACTGGGCGGTGTACGAAACGGCGTGCATGGGTTGGTGGTCCCTTCGAGAGGTGCTCGGGTGTGGTGGGTGATGCGGGCGCAGCGACGGCTCAGGTCCGCACGACCGCCTTGGTCCGCATCAGGAAGTCGCCGAGGAAGCCGTCGTGCGGCAACCCGGGCGCGATCCGGTACGTCGGCACGTCACCGACGTACACGTTGCCGATGGTGGGTTCGTCCAGCAGCCTGTCGATCAGCTCCTCCTGGCGGGTCAGTACGGTCAGGACGAGGCTGTGCCGCAACACGGCCACCCCCGCGTCGGGCGTCCAGGGCGCGACCCACACGCAGGGGAAGGGGAGTTCGACGCCCAGTTGGGGTGCGTCGGGGCGGTCCGTCTGGTGCACGGCGGGGCGCAACGCGGCGCTGCCGTCACCGAGTTCCGCCACCACGCCGTCGGCCCCCAACCAGGGCCGGGTGCCGGCCGCCCGGCCCGCCAGGTGCGTGGCGAACGCGCGTGCGGTGGCGACCGGCTGGACGGGGAGCACGGCCTCGTCGTGGTCCGGGGCGAGGGCTGGCAGGTGGCCGAGGCGCTCGGCGAGCGCCTCGCACAGCGGCTCCGGATCGCCCTCGACGAGGACCGCGGTGGCGTTGACGCAGCCGGTGCCGCCGTGGTGGCTCACCGAGTCGACGATGGTGTCGAGGTGGTCACGCCAGTCGACGTCCGCGGTGAGAAGGATCTTGGAGCGGCCCGGGCCCTGGGTCAGCACCGTACGCTCGGCGTGGTGGCGCCGGACCACGTCGTCACCGCCGTAGACCATGCCGAGGTCGGCGCCGTTCAGCAGCTCGCCGGCGAGGTCGTGACCGGTGGGCAGCAACGCCACCTGGTCCGGGCCGAAGCCGGCCGAGCGCAGCGCGGTGATGAGGCGGTGCGGGGTGAACGGCTCGCGGCGCGAGGGGCGGACCGCGACCCGGAAGCCGAGCGCCAGCGCCTCGGGCCACAGGCTGTGGGTGCCGGGGTGGTTGCCGGCGGCGTTCACGGCGAAAACCTCGCCGCGCCGAGCCCACACCGCGCGGCCGGCCCGGGTGAGCGGGTCGCGCCAGTCGTCGGCGGCACCCTGCGGCCGCGCCCGCCGGGCGCTGTCGTAGGCGGCGGCGAGCCGGGTGGCGATCGCCTGGGTCGCGGTGCGTACGACGCCGATGGGCACTCCGCCCACCCGGCTGACGAGGTGCTCGTGCTCGGCGACGGACCGGCCGGCCACCGTGCCGGTGCTGAACAGCTCAGCGGCACGCACCAGCGCGGCGGCGCGTTCGTCGGGGCTCAGGGGCGCGGCGCGGCGCAGCGCGGTCAGCGTGCGGTGCACGAACACGCCGGGCACCATGCTGAGTTCGGCCGCAGGAGCGCCGGTCACGTCGGTGACGGTGAGGCGGTTGCGGGCGCGGTAGGGGCCCTTGGGCCCGAGCGCGTCGAGCTGGGGCGGCTGCGCGTTCCCGGCGGACCCGGAGGTTGCGGGGGCCCCGGTGGCGAGGGCTGCGGCCGGGGCGGGCGCGCCCGGTGCGGGCGTCATCAGTAGACCCCCTCGATGACCTTCTCGTCCTCGAAGGTGTCCACGGGCGTGATGTCGGCGACGGAGTCCCCGATGCCGCCCTCGGGCGGCGCGATACGGGTGGCCAGGTCGCGTTCCAGGTTGTTGGGCAGCAGGAAGGACCTGCTGACGTGATGGGCCACGACCCGTCCGCGCTCCCCGTGCTCGACGGGCCGGCGGGTCTCGGGGTCGACGACGGCGAAGGTGACGTACGGGTCGAGGGTGTCGAAGACGCAGGGCGCGTCGTCGGGGAGGTTCGGGCGCTCCCCTGCGAAGCCCAGGATCATCGTGCTGCCGTAGTTTCCGCTGAGGACCGTGTTCGGGAAGATCTCCGTGCGGTACAGGTGGCGGGAGTCGGCGTCGAGCTGTGTGCCGCCCCAGCGAATGGCGCGGACCTTCTCGTTGACCAGGTCGACGAGTTCGTCGCGGCGGGCAAGCCGCTCCAGCAGTGGCGGGGTGATGGTCATCACACCGATGTCCTGGGTGCGCAGCACCTCGGCGGCCTGGTCGATGACGTGTTCGGCGTAGGCGGACGCCTCGGCGCCGCGGCCCTCGGCGATGGTCCGCTTCACCCAGCGGGGGTCCAGGTCGACGCAGAAGCCGTGCCGGCCGTGCGTGGCGGCGGAGCGCCGGAAGTACTCACCCACGATGTGCGGGCCGCCGGGGACCAGGCCGAGCCAGTCCACACCGCGCGGGAAGCCGTGGGCGTCCAGGGCGGCGTTGCTCCAGGTGAGGGTGCGCTCCATCCACTCGCGCAGCAGCACCACGCGCTTGGGGGCGCCGGTGGTGCCGCCGCTCTCGTAGACGCCCACGACGTCCGCCCGGTCCCCGTAGCCGCGCGGGACGAGGGCGGCGGCGGGCACGTCGCGCAGTTCGCCGGCGACGTTGGGGAAGAGGGCGAGGTCGGCGTGGGTGCGGACGTCGCTGCGGGGGTCGAAGTCGAGGGTGGCGGCTCGCTTCAGCCAGAACGGCGATCCGGTGTCGGGGTCGAAGTGCCATGCCATGGCGGCCTGTACGAACGCGTCCGGGTCGGGCCGGGTACCGTGCGGCGGTTCGAGGATGCGGGTGATCTCGGCGATGTCCAGCGTCATGGTGCGTCCCAGGTCAGTGTGTGATCAGGAGTGGGGTCCGGCGGCGAGCGCCACGGGGTTGCCGTCCGGGTCGGCGACGTAGGCGATCCGCTCGCCCCACGGCATCTCCACGGCGGCACGCAGCAGCGGGACGGAGGCGTCGGCGAGGTCCTTCAGCGTGCTGTCCAGGTCGTCGACCAGGACGAACATCTCGAAGCGCGGTCCCTGGCCGGCCGGGGTGCCGTACTGGGTGTCGGGCCAGGCGGTGGGGACCACGGCCAGTTCCGCCGTGCCGCGCCGCAGGCTGATGTACGTCGGTGTGCCCTCCGACGGGTCCTGCCGCATCCGGGTGAAGCCGAGCCGCTCGTAGAACTCGGCGGTGGCCGAAACCCGTTCGGCGAAGATCAGGGGAAACGCGCGTTCCTGCATGGGCGGTTGACTCCTGGGGGGGTCGGGGGTGGTCGGTGCGGCGGTCGTCCGCTCGGCGTTGTCCGGGCTACGGCTGGAGGCGGGAGACCTGCCAGGTGTCTCCGTCCCGTTCGTAGCGCAGGCGGTGGTGCAGCCGATCAGGCCGCGCGCACCAGAACTCCACCTCGTGCGGCCGCAGCCGGTAGCCGACGAAGCGGTCCGGGCGCTCCAGCGCCATCCCGGTCGCGGCCAGGGACTCGGCGGCAAAGCGCAGTTCGGCCGGGTCGGTGAGCGGCTCGCTCTGCCGGGACGCCGCGGACATGGCGTGCAGCGGGACGGGCCGGCTGTGCCACAGGGCGTCCGCCTCCGCCTCCCCGATCGGGACGGCCGGCCCGCTCAGGCTGATCTGCTGGCCGGTCTCCCGCCAGTACAGCAGCCCGGACGCCCAGCCGGTCTCGGCGATGTCCCGGCTCTTGCGGCTGGTGCTGTGGGTGGTGAACAGCAGGCCCTCGTCGTCGACGGCGCCGAACACCACCACCCGGGTGGACGGCCTGCCCCGCTTGTCGGCGGTGGCCAGGGCGAGCGCCCGTGGTTCACGCACGCCCAGTTCGGCGGCCTGCGCCAGCCAGGAGCGGACCAGGCCCATCGGCTCCCGCGGCGGGTCGTCGTACTCCGGGAACTGGCGGTCGATCCGCCCGGTGAGGCTCTCGTACTTGCTGGTGTTCATGCCATGCCTTCCTGGCCGCCGGTGCCCGTCGGGCGCGTCTAGACGTAGAGGGTGCCGCGTCCCACCAGGACGCCGTGGCCGCCGACCTGGACGGAGGTGACGTCGTCCCCGGCGCCTTCGGCGGTGGCGAGCATCAGCGAGGGCCGGCCCATTTCCACGCCCTGCAGGATCTGCAGGGGCTGTCCGTAGCCGGCCAGGCCGTGGCGGGCGAGGTGGACGGCGAGCGGGCCCGCCGCCGAGCCGGTCGCGGCGTCCTCCACCACGCCGTAGGCCGGGGAGAACATCCGGGTCCGCCAGTGCAGGCCTTCCCCGGCGAAGCAGTTGGCCGCCATGTCGGGGAAGCGGGACAGGGCGCGGTGGTCCGGGCGCAGCGCGGACAGCTCGGCGACGCTCTCCAGGCCGACGAAGACGTGCCGGGGCCCGTTGCGGTAGATCTGCACCGGTGCGGTGGAGGAGTCGACGCCCAGCGCGGCGAGCAGTTCCGCGGCGTGCTCGTACGGTTCCCAGACGGGGTGCGGTTGCTGCATGCGGACGATGGTGGCGCCCTCGTCGTCGCCGAGTTCGACGGGGATGGTGCCCATGGCCGTCTCCAGGCGCAGCCCGTCCCGCTTCAGTTCCGCGCCGAGCGCGACCGCGGTGCCGAGCAGCGGGTGCCCGGCGAAGGGCAGTTCGTTGACCGGTGTGAAGATCCGGATGTGCGCGTCGCCGTCCTGGCGGGCGGGTCGCACGAAGGTGGTCTCGGAGAGGTTCATCTCCCGGGCGATGCGCTGCATCGTCTCGGCCGTCAGATCACCGGCGTCGAGGAAGACGGCGACCGGGTTGCCGTAGAGCGGCCTCCGGGAGAAGGCGTCGACCAGCACGTACTCGTGCATCAGCGAGGCTCCTGAGGGACGGGGACGAGGGGGTTCAGCGGACCAGTGCGGCACCCAGCCCGTGCAGGACGGGCAGGGTGTGCAGGCCTTCGGCAACGGCTTCGACGTCGCAGCGCATGCGGTGGTCGGGGGGCCTGCCGATCAGGTCGGCGGCCCGGTTGGCGGGCAGCGGGCGGTCGGCGGGCCGGTCGGTCTCCCACACCATGACCGCTCCCCAGCGGTTGCGGTCGGTGTCGGCGATCCAGAACTTCACGCGCAGGCCGGGGACTTCGGCCCAGTCGTCGGTCACCCCGTCTCGCAGGTGCGCGCGCAGCGACTCGACGTCCTGGGGCGAACCGTCCAGGTCCCACCAGGCGATCTCCAGTTTCATCGGGTGAGCACCGTCCGCAGCGCCTCACCGAGCAGCCGCGGTCCGTCGACGGTGAGCACCGACTCGGCGTGGAACTGGAAGGAGGCGAAGTGCGGGCCGCGCAGTGCGTCCACCTCGCCGGTGGCCGGGTCACGGCTGACCTCGACCGCTCCGACGCCGGGCACCTCGCGGTGGTCGGCGGGGCTGACGGCGGCGAACGTGTTGTAGTAGCCGACGCGTTCGCGCCGTCCGAACAGGTCGATGGTGCGCTGCACGCCCTGGTTGGGTTCGGCCCGCCGGATCAGGGGGAAACCCAGCCGGCGGCTGAGTACCTGGTGGCTCAGGCAGACCGCGAGGAAGGGGCGGCGGTCGTCCAGGAGTTGGGAGAGGGCCGCGTCGAGTGCCGCGATCTTCGGGTCGGCGGCGGCTTGCGGGTCGCCGGGGCCGGGGCCCATGACGACCGCGTCGAAGCGGTCCAGGCCGTACAGGTGGTCGTAGCGGACGACCTCGGCGGTGGGCCCGAGCGCTTCGAGCTGCTGCACGATCATCGCGGTGAAGGTGTCCTCGGCGTCCACCACGAGGATCTTCAGCCCCTTCAGTTCCGGCACCCGCAGGTTCTCGGGCGGTGTGCCGGCCAGCCAGAAGCCGGCGATGCCGGCGTTGCGTCCGCGCAACGCTTCCCGGATTCCGGGATGGTCTGTGAAGCGGGGGGCGGCGGGGGCCGCGGGTCCGGCCGGTGCCGGGCCCGGCTCTCCGCCCAGTGCCTGAAGCAGCCCTGCGGCCTTGGCCCGGGTCTCGGCGGCCTCGGCCTCGGGAGAGGAGTGGCGCACCAGGGTGGCGCCGACCGCGAGGGCCAGCCGGCCGTCCGGCGCGATGTCCGCGGTGCGGATCAGGATGGCGGAGTCCATCGACCGGCCGCCGGACGCCTCACGGCTGATCAGCGCGGCGACGCCGCTGTAGTAGCCGCGGCCCTCCGGTTCGTGGCGTTGGATGACGCGGGCCGCGCTCTCCACCGGGCTGCCTGTGACAGTCGGCGCGAACAGCGTCTCGCGCAGGATGTCGCGGACGTCGCTGCGGGTGTGGCCCTCGATGAAGTACTCGGTGTGGGCCAGCCGCGCCATCTCCTTGAGCCGGGGCCCGGTGACCCGGACGCCGGGCTCGCAGATCCGGGACATCATCTTCAGTTCCTCGTCGAGGACCATGTACAGCTCGTCGGTCTCCTTCCGGTCGCGCAGGAAGGCGGTGAGACCGGCCAGGTCCGGACCGCCGGAAGGGTAGCGGTAGGTGCCGCTGATGGGGTTCATCACGGCCTGGCCCTGCCGCACCGAGATGTGCCGTTCCGGGGTGGCGCCGACCAGGACGCGGCCGTCCACGTGGATGACGAAGGTCCAGTAGGCGCTCGCCTCCAGTGCGGTCAGCCGCCGGAAGACGGCCAGCGCGGTGTGCGGCCCGTAGCCTTCGAGGTCCGCGAGCAGGGTGCGGCGCAGTACGAAGTTGGCGCCCTCGCCGGTGCCGATCTCGTCGGCGACCACGCGCCGCACCTTTTCGGCGTACTCGTCGTCGGACAGGTCGAAGCGCTGTCCGGACAGGGCGACGGGCACGTCGGGCAGCCGCTCCAGGGCGTCCGCGAGCGGCAGCGCCGCCTGCTCGGAGACGGTGAGGGCGACCAGCGGCGCCCCGTCGTCGGGGGCGGCGAAGTTCCGCTCGACGAGCTGGCGGTAGGGCACCAGGACCAGCGCCTCGTGGGCCGGGCCGTCGGCGGCGGCCGTGAGGTCGGGCAGCGGCAGGCCGGCCAGCGAGGCGGGGTGGGAGACCTCGCCCAGCAGCACGTCGACGGTGCCGGGCGTGCCGCTCTCCGGACGGTGCAGCAGCGCGAAGTCGGGCGGCCGGGAAGCGGTCAGCACCCGGTCGAGCAGGTCGGGGTGGGGCGGGCTCACCGGAACACCTCCACGCTCGGCGTGACCGCCCCGCAGCACTCGACCACGTAGTCGAGGGTGATGCGGTGCTGCTCGGCGGAGAAGTCCGCGATGGCGTCGGCAGCCAGGAAGACCTGGAAGTCGTGACTGAAAGCCTCGATGGCCGTGGCCAGCACTCCGATGTGGGCGTAGACCCCGCACAGCACGATCTGGTCGCGGCCCGCGGAACGCATCCGCTGCAACAGGTCGGAGGAGTAGAAGGCGCTGTAGCGGTACTTGGTCAGGGTCCAGTCGCCGGGTTCCGGCGCCAACTCGGGCACCACCTCCCGGTCGGCGGGCGCGGTGCGCATTCCCGGTCCCCAGAAGTGCTTGAGCAGTCCGCGCTCCGCCTCCGTCATGCCGCCCGGCTGCGCGGTGTAGGCGACCGGCACTCCGAGGCTCGCGGCCCGTTTGCGCAACAGCGCCGCGTTGTCGACGAGGTGGGAGCGTAGCGGTTCGGGAAACGGGCGCAGGAAGAAGTGCTGCATGTCGTGGACGACCAGGGCCGCGCGCCGCGGGTCCGGCGTCCAGTCGACCACGTTCGCCGGCAGGCTGTCCGGCGTCGGCAGGGCGTAGGGGGCGATGGGGGGTATACCGACCACCAGTCGGTTCCTTTCGGGCGGGAGGATGGGGCCCGGGCGCGGCCGCTCGCGCGGGCCGCCCCGGAGCGGCGGGGGGTGCGATGGGCGGTTGGCCGGCAGCCTGCGGTTCAGAGCGTGCGCGCCCAGCCGGTGACCAGGCGTAGCGCCTGCCGCGGATTGAGCCGCGGGTCGCAGAAGGTGGTGTGCCGGTCCCCCACGCTGCCGAGTTCGGAGACGTCGGCGGCGCACTCGGTGACGTCGTCCGGGGTGGTCTCCAGGTGCAGCCCGCCGTTCACCCCGCCCGCCTCGGCCTGCACCGCGCCGAAGTCCTGGATCTCCGCCAGCATCGCGTCCACCAGCCGGGTCTTGTGGCCGGTGGGGCTGGTGATGGTGTTGCCATGCATCGGGTCGCACAGCCAGATCGCCGGGTGCCCGGCCGCCCGAACGGCCGCCACCAGCGCGGGCAGCCGGCTGGAGACGAAGCCGGTGCCCATCCGGGCGACGAGTACCAGCCGGCCCGGCAGGCGGTGCGGGTCGAGCCGGTCGGCCAGGGCGGTGATGTCCTCGGCGGTGGTGCCGGGGCCGATCTTGCAGGCGACGGGGTTGGTGATGCCGGCGAGCAGCCGCACATGGGCCCCGTCGGGCTGGCGGGTCCGCTCCCCGATCCAGGGCAGGTGCGCGGAGCCGAGGTACTGACCACCGCCGGACGCCCGCCGCAGCATGGGCAGTTCGTAGTCGAGCAGCAGTGCCTCGTGGCTGGTCCACACCTGTTCGGCGGCGGGCCGGCCCTCGTTGACGGCGGTCAGCTCCCGCACGACGTCCTGGGCCGCGTGGTAGCACGTGAGGATGCGCTCGGGGTCGGCCCGCCGCTGGTCCGGGTCGGGTTCGGGGCCGTTGACCATGTGTCCGCGGAACACGGGCAGGGTGACCCCGTCGACCAGCTCGACCGGCTTGGAGCGCGGCTTGGCGAACTGACCGGCGATCCGGCCGATCCGCAGGACGGGTTTGCCGGTGACCGCGCCGACGGTCTCGGCGAGCAGGTCGAGCAGCTGCGTCTTGCTCCGTACGTGCCGGGGGGTGGACTCGGCCGGGTCCTCGGCGCAGTCCCCGGCCTGGAGCAGGTGGGCCCGGCCGGCCGCGACGTCGGCGAGCAGCACGCGCAGTCGCTCGGCGGAGTCGGCGGTGACCAGCGGCGGACAGGTACCGAGGGCGTCGCGCACCCGTTCCACGGGGCGGGCGTCCTCCCACTGGGGTTGCTGCAGGGCGAGAGACGCTTGGGTGTCCTGGGCTGTGGTGCGCACGGCTTCCCTTTGCGAGGTCGAGTCGGGGATCGACGGGCGGTCGGCTGGCGTCAGGTCGGAATTCCGTCTCGGCGCACCGTGGGAACCTCGATGCCCAGGGCCCGGAACTGCCGGCAGGGGTTCATGAATTCGCGCTGCTGCTTGATCTTCCCGTTCTCGAACAGGAAGGAGTGCAGGAAGTGATTGGTGTAGTGGCCGGGCGGATAGCCGGGGAAGAGGATCTGACCCTCGCCGTCGCACTCGACCCAGAACCGGTCGGGGTCCTGGGTGTCGAAGATCTCGACATTGGTCCAGACCCAGTCGGGGAAGCACTTGAGCGACCAGACGGCGTGCTCGCCGAGCCGGTCCCGGCCGTTGATGACGATGGGTTCGCCGGTCTCCGTGGTCCACAGACCGCCGGTGCCGTCCTCGGTGAACAGCAGGTGCCGCTCCAGCCGGTCCTGACCGCGTGTGTTCATGTACCGCGCGACGACGGCGCGGTTGTGTTCGCGTGTCTCGTGCTCGTCGGACATGCCTCGTCTCGCTTTCCGTCACTGGAAGGTGGTGCCGCCGCGGTCACCCTGCTCGCGCGGGGGTCGCGGGGGCGGGCCCTGGTCGTGGAGCAGGCCCGGAACGCATCACAACGGGAGGTGTTCGGTGCGGGGAGTACGGGACGGCAGTGTTCGGTTCGGGAAGTGCCGAGCGGCAGCAGTACAGGCGGGCCGCGTCAGACCATCATGCTGATGCCGCGCGGGTCCTGGCCGACCAGGGCGCTGCCATAGACCTGTTCGGGGACGCCCATGCCGAAGCCGGCGTGCCGGCTGCCGACGTGGATGTCGCGCCACAGTCGCTGGAGCGGGTTGGACGCCTCGAGCGCGGAGGAGCCGTAGAGCGTGACGATGTCGTCGACGGCCTCGCGGCACTGCTGTACGACGTGGGTGGCGTCCATGCGGTTCCGGGCCCGGGTGAGCAGGCCCGGATTCTCGCCGGCCAGGGCGTGATCGTCGACCCCGTCGGCCATCCGGCGCGCGTGGAGCCGGGCGGTGTCCAGCCGGGTGGCCGCACCGGCCAGGGCGAGCCGGGCGGTGGGCGACTCCGCCTGGTTGGCGTAGGTGGTGCCCGCCACCCGGCGGGTGCCGGCGTGTTCCAGGGCGTAGTTCAGGGCGGCGTCGGCGCCGCCGAGGAGCGAACCGATCAGACCGACCATGAAGACGCCGGTCAGGCTGTTGCGGTAGAGCCGGTCCGGGGGGACCAGTCCGTCGGTCTCACCGTCGAGCAGGGGCTTGTAGGGAAGCAGCCGGTGGTCCGGGACGAAGACGCGGTCGGCCACCACCGTGTTGCTGCCGGTGCCGCGCATCCCGACGTAGTGCCAGGTGTCGCGCACCGTCACATCGGCGGCGGGCATCAGCGCGAAGTGCGGCTGGAGGCCGCCGCCGGTGTCCGTCAGGACCAGTCCGCACGTCCACTCCGCGTGCAACGAGCCGGAGGCGTAGGGCCATTCGCCGGTGACGCGGATTCCGCCGTCCACCCGCTCCACGGTCCGCACGGGCGCGCCCAGGATGAGCGCGGTGCGGGCGTCGGGGTCATCGCCCCAGACCTCCGTGCGTGTGCGGTCGGGGAAGAGCGCGACCACGAAGTTGCCGACGTTCAGCACCCCGGTGACCCAGGAGGCCGAGACGCAGCCGCGGCCCAGCTCGGTACAGACCTCCAGCAGCGTCCGTACGGCGGTCTCGTGGCCGCCGTGGCTCCCGGGCACCAGGAGCCGGGTCAGGCCGGCGCCGGTGATCTCGGCCATGACCTCGTCGGACAGCCGACGGGCCCGGTCGCTCTCCGCCGCGTGTTTCCAGAGTTCCTCGCGGAGTCCGGCGGACCGTTTCACCAACTCGGCTGCCTGCGCGTCTACGTTATTCCCTGAACCGCGCAATTTCTTTTTCCTTCCGGATTATCGGGACACTGAAGCCCCGGTGCGGATGTCGCTCCGGACGATTGGCGGTCCGTTTCCTCCGGCCGCCCAGGCATCGTACGTGGGCCCGTTCAACACAGCCACCCCCGGCGAATACGAGGGAGCGACGTTCCGATAGTCTGCATTCCGCTTCCCGGTCGCTGCGGCATCGGCCCACAGAGATAAGCGGAATACATAATTCACACCCACGGCCCCGCCCGCTGGTCCGGTGCGGCCCGTGTTCAACCGAGGAGATTCCTCGGTTGAACACACGGCGTCGCAGGCCCGCACGCCTTACGCGGTTCCCGGCGCTGTGGTAATTCCTTTGGTCCGGCAGGACCGTACGCCCGGCCCATCCACCAGGAGACTGGCATGAGTGAGAGTGCCCAGAAGTCCTACGATTACGCGACCGCCGACTTCAACGCCATATATCGCGGGGGTGAACTCCTCGGAGACGCCGGCATCACCCGAGTGCCCTGGGACGTCGGCGAACCCCAGCCCGGTGTGATTGAATTCGAGCGGCGCGGGCGAATTCGCGGTGACGTGCTCGACGCCGGCTGCGGCCTCGGTGACAACGCCGTCTTCCTGGCCGCCCGCGGCTATCGTGTGACCGCGGTGGACGCCGCGTCCACGGCGATCGAGCGGGCCGTCGAGCGGGCGGCCGGCCGGCCCGGCGGAACGGACATCGACTTCGCCGTGGCCGACGCCACCAGTCTGACCGAGTACACGGGCCGCTTCGACACCCTGCTGGACAGCGCCCTGTTCCACACGCTCGATGCGGACGGCCGACGGCGCTACGCCGCCGCGCTGCACCGGGCCGGCCGGCCCGGCGCCTGGCTGGACATGCTGTGCTTCGCGGCGGTCCCCGGTGGCATGCCCGAACCGCTGTCCGTCAGCGAACAGACGGTCCGTCAAGTCCTGACCGACGCAGGCTGGACGGTGACGGAGCTGACCCAGGCAGTCTACTGGGGTGTGGCCGAGGCCACCCGGACCTTCCTGGCGAAGACCGGCACCCAGGTGGAGATCGACGACAAGGGACGCACCCTGCTGCCGGTCTGGTCCGTGCTGGCTGAACGCTCCTGATCCCCCGGCCGGGGGCGCGGCCCGGACCCGGCGGGTGGCCCGCCGGCCCGCCCGTCGCCCCGCACTCTTCACGAAAGAAGGTCTGCCGATGACGACGACCGTCAAGCCCGTCAAGCTGGATCTGGCCCGGCTGGAAGCGATGGCGGAGTCCGACTACTACAACCCGTACACGATCTTCGACTGGCCCGAGACCCTCGGAACGGACCGGCCCTGGATGAGCGAGGACCTGGTCACGCTGGCCGGGACCGAGGAGTGGGAAGCGCTGTCGCGTGAGCAGCAGCTCGCCCTGACCCGCCACGAGGCGGTGCACTTCTTCAGCCTCAACGTGCACGGTATCCGCGAGCTGCTCAGCGAGGTCGTGCTGCGCATCCACACCAAGACCTACGCGGACGCCTCGGAGTTCCTCCACCACTTCATCGGGGAGGAGAACGAGCACATGTGGTTCTTCGGGACCTTCTGCCTCAAGTACGGCGGCAAGGTGTACCCGGCGGTCCCGCAGGTCGGCCCGGGCGTGGTCGAGGGGGTGGGCGAGGCCGCGATCGAGCTGATCATCTTCGCCCGCATCCTGATCTTCGAAGAGCTGGTCGACTACTTCAACGCCCGGATGGCCACGGACCAGGCGCTGCCGCCCATCGCGCGGGAGATCAACCGGGTCCACCACCAGGACGAGAGCCGGCACGTCGCCTTCGGGCGGCACCTGTTCACCCAGCTCCTCGACCAGGTCAAGGAGAGCCGGCCGGAGGACATCCCGGTGCTCGCCAAGTACCTGGAGACGTACCTCGAGTACAGCGTCCGCAGTCTGTACAACCCCGCTGTCTACCGCGACGCCGGTCTCGAACAACCGCTGGAACTGCGCCGCCGACTGCTGGAGCACCCGGCCCGCCAGGCGGCGCACAACGACATCCTCAACCGCACCCGGAAGTTTCTCGCCCGCAACGGCCTTCAGGTTCAGGGAGCCACGGCATGAGCGACGACAAGATGACCAGGATCCTCACCTTCATCCACCAGCGCAATCCGGAGGTGGGCGAGCTGAACCTGGACGACGACCTGATCGACCGCCGGGCGGTCGACTCACTGGCCTTCGTCGAATTCCTTTACTTGCTCGAGGAATTGAGCGGTGAGCAGATCGACCCGGAGGAGATCGACGTCCAGGACTTCCGCACCCTGCGGGCCATCGACAAGCGCTTCCTGCAGGGGGCGGCGAACTGATGGGGACCGCCACCGGGACGACCGACAACGGTCTCGGGGTTCTCGGCGCGGACGAGCTGCGACTGCTGCGCGCGTTCGACTCGCTGGCATTGTCCTGGGCGCACCAGTGGGAAGCCCAGGAGCGCCGGTACCCGTTCCTGCTGAGCCCGCGCGACCTGGAGGCCATCGACTACTACGAGAACTTCCCGCACCTGGGCCTGGCCGCGGTCGCCGCCGACCCCGAGCGGCTCACGGCGCTGCGGGCCGGGGCGCAGTCCCCGCTGGAGCAGTTGCCGGCCGGCGTTCTCGGCGACGCGTCACTGGCCCTGCCGTCCGCCGCCTGTTATTCGGTGTACTTCCATCTGCGGGACCAGACCCTGACCGCGGCGGAGAACCGATTCACCACGGTGGCCACCTGCTTCCGCAACGAGACGCACTACGAGGGGCTGCGCCGGCTGCTCGGCTTCAGCATGCGGGAGATCGTGTTCGTCGGTTCGGCCGACGGTGCCCAGGAGCACCTCAAGCGGGCCAAGGAGCAGGTGCTGGGCCTGGCCGACCGGCTCGGTCTGGCGATGTCGACCGAGGTGGCCACCGACCCCTTCTTCGACCGGAACGGCTCGCGGGCCACGATGCAGCGGCTGTTCCCGGTGAAGGAGGAGTTCGTGGTGGACGGCCTGGCCATCGGGTCGGTGAACTACCACCGCAACTTCTTCGGGGAGCGCTGCGCGATCTCCCTGCCGGACGGCTCGCCCGCCTCCACCAGCTGCCTCGCCTTCGGCCTGGAGCGGTGGGTGCACGTGTTGACCGCCCGGTTCGGGGACGCCCGGTCGGCCGCCGAGGCTGTCCTCGACGCCGTCTGAGCCCCGCCTGCCCGCGGCGCCGCATCAGGGCCGCGGGCCGAGCCGGCCGGTCCTCACGTGCCGGCCGGCTCCCTCCCCCTCCCCGCCCGCCTCCCGTCGAAAGTGAGCCGATGACCGACACGACCGTCGACGACGCCCTGGAGACCGGCACGGTCCAGGTGACCGACGACATCCACATCGCCTACGAGCGACGCGGATCCGGACCCGACATCGTCCTCGTCAACAACTTCTTCATGGACCGCAAGTCCTGGCGGTCGTACACCGCGAACTTGGCCTCGACGGCCCGGCTCACCGCGTACGACCTGCGCGGCCAGGGCGACTCGAGCCCCCACCCCGGGGAACCGGTGTGGGAGGACCACATCAGCGACCTGAAAGCCCTGTTCGACACGCTGGGGCTGGAGAAGGCCATCCTGCTGGGCACGTCGTTCTCGACGCTGATCTGCCGGGACTTCGCCGTGGCCCACCCGGACCGCGTGCAGGGCCTGATCCTGGCCGGCCCGGCGATGAGCCCGCACGGCCCGCAGCGCCTGCGCCGGATCACCAAGTCCTGGCTGAAGACGCTGGACACCTCCGGACTGGGCGTCCTCTACGAGCAGTTGTACCCGCTCGTCTCGGGTGACCTGGCCGTGGAGTCGGCGGGGCCGATCGGGTTCCTGGGCCGCAAGCAGAACTTCCTCGGCATCCACACCGTGGAGTCCCTGCGCGCCGGGCTCGCGGTGTCGGTGAAGGCCCCGCTCGATCCGCAGATCACGACCGAAGTGCGGCAGCCGACGCTGCTCTTCGTCGGCGGCGACGACTTCTCGCTGAGCGCCCACGCGGTACAGGAACTGGTCGGACTGCTGCCGGACGCCACCACCGTGACCGTGCCGCACGGTGGACACCTGGCCTTCCTCGAAGAACCCGAGTGGTTCCAGCGGGAGGTCGTCTCGTTCGTCGAGCGGGTGACCGGTCCGGGTGGCTGAGTCGACGCCATCGGGGTCACGCCGGCCGGGGCCCCCGCATCCGGGGCTCCCGCGCACATGGCTGCTCGGGAGCCCCGGGCGTTACCGGCAGGTCGTGCTGGAGAGCGTCGCGGTCGAACCGACGGGCTCCGTCGCCGCGCAGCACCGCGCCGGCCGGGTCGCGGTGGGCAGGGCGCTGCGGCGCGCGGGCAGCCCGGTGACGGCGGTGGGCCGGCGGCGCAGCGGCGCGCCCGTCGGCCCCGTCGGCTTCCCCGCCTCCGTCACCCACACCACGACCCTCGCGGTCGCCGCCGTCGCGCCGGGCGCCCACGGCGTCGGCGTCGACCTGGAGCCGCGCTGCCCCGATGTACGGCTGCACCGGTTCCTGCTCGACGACCGGGAACGGGAGTCTCTGTGGCCGGACGGCGATCCGGCCGGTCTGCGGCGGTTGTTCGCCGCCAAAGAGGCCGCTTTCAAGGCGCTGACTGACTGCCACCGGGCCCATGGTGGGCTGTTCTGGCGGGTTCGCCTGTACGCCCAGGAGGACCGGCTGTGGGCGCGGGCCGGTGACCGTTTCGCGCTGGTCGAGGACCTGGTGACGCCCCTGTTCGCGTTCGCGGTGGCCGTCGGCGCCGACCCGCCACCCGGTCTGCCGGACGCCCGGCCGCAGCGCCGCTTCGGAGCAGTACCCGCCCGACCACCCCGAACCATAACCAAAAGTTCGGTCTCCCCAAAAAACTAGGTCTTGGACTTCTGATCGCATCGCCGGAAACATGAAGGTGACGACGGTGCCGCTGCAAACCCCCGTCAGCGGCACTGTCGTCCTCACACGAAAGGAACGGATGGTGCCCCCTGTCCTCGAACCTCGCCCCTCTCAGGAGGACTTGGCCGTGGCCGCCGACCGGCTGGCCGCGAGTGTCAGGGGACCGCTGTTCACGGCGGCCTCGGACGGCTACGACGAGGAGCGCGCCCGCTACCAGACCCACCGGCCGCACCGCCCGGCGGTCGTCGTCGGCGCGGCCGAGCCGAAGGACGTCCAGCTGGCGGTGGAGTTCGGCGCCGCGCACGGCCTTCCCGTGGGCGTACAGGCCACCGGTCACTGCCCCGCGCTGCCGGCCGGCACCGGCGTCCTGGTCAGCACCCGCCGCATGGACGAGGTACGCATCGACGCCGGGGCCCGGACGGCGCGCCTGGGCGCGGGAGTGGCCTGGCAGCAGGTGGTCGAGGCCGCCGCCGTGCACGGGCTGGCCCCGCTCAACGGCAGTGCCCCGAACGTCGGCGCGGTCGGCTACACCCTCGGCGGCGGAATCGGGCTGCTGGCGCGGAAGTACGGCTACGCGGCCGACCATGTCCGCCGGATCGAGGTCGTCACCGCGGACGGCAGGCTGCGGGACGTCACCGCGGACGGTGAACCGGACCTCTTCTGGGCGCTGCGCGGCGGCCGGGACAACTTCGGCGTCGTCACCGCCCTGGAGGTCGACCTGGTCCCGGTCGAGCGCCTGTACGGCGGCGGTCTCTACTTCGACGGCGCCGCCGCGCGGGAGATCCTCGGCGCCTATCTCCGCTGGACCAGGACGGTGCCGGAGGAGATGACCTCCTCCCTGGCACTGGTCCCGCTGCCGGACCTGCCCTCGCTGCCCCCTCCCCTGCGCGGCCGGTACGTGGTGCACGTGCGGATCGCCTTCCTCGGCGACCCGGCGGCCGGGGAGCACCTGATCGCCCCGCTGCGTGCCCTCGGCCCGCGCCTGGCCGACTCGGTGCGCGAGCTGCCGTACACGGAGTCCGGCACGATCCACAACGACCCCGTCCCTCCCGCGGCCTACGTCGGCACCAACGCCATGCTCAGGGACCTCGACGAGGAGACGGTCGGCACCGTTCTCGCACTCGCCGGGCCGGACGCGCCGATCACCAGCGTGGTGGAGGTGCGTCACCTCGGCGGCGCGCTCGCGCGGGTGCCGCGGGAGGCGAACTGCGTCGGCAACCGCGAGGCCGGCTATCTGCTCGCGGTGCTCGACCGGGTCACCGAGGACGACGCCGACGCCGTGCGGGCGGCGCACAGCGGGCTCATGGACGCCCTGTCCTCGCTCACCACCGGGCGCTGCCTGAACTTCCTCTACGGCGCCAACGCCACCGCCGACGAGGTCAGGCTCGCCTACACACCCGACGACTACCTGCGGCTCCGCCGGATCAAGGCCGCATACGACCCCGGAAACCTCTTCCGGTTGAACCACAACATCCCCCCCGCTCCCGCCCCGCGGTAGCAGACCGCCCCGACCGCTCGGACAGCAGAAGGAACGATGATGGAAAAGAAATGGTGGACCCTGTTGGGGGTGTGCGGCGGGACGTTCATGCTCCTGCTGGACACCACCATCGTCTACGTCGTCATGCCCGACGTGCAGCAGGACCTGGAAGCGAGCTTCGCCGATCTCCAGTGGGTGATCGACGGGTACGCGCTGGCCCTCGCCGCCTTCCTGCTGACCAGCGGCACACTGGCCGACCGGTTCGGCCGCAAACGTCTCTACGCCCTCGGCGTGGGTGTGTTCACCCTCGCCTCCCTGCTCTGCGGTGTGGCGCAGTCCCCCCTGATGCTGATCCTGTCCCGGGTGCTGCAGGGCATCGGCGGATCGATCATGTTCGCCACCGGACTCGCCCTGCTCGCGGGCAGCTTCCAGGGCAAGGAACGCGGCATGGCGTTCGGCGTGTGGGGCATGATCACCGGTCTGGCCTCCGCCATCGGCCCGGTGGCCGGCGGTCTGATCTCCAGCGGCATCAGCTGGCGCGGCATCTTCCTGATCAACGTGCCGATCGGCGTGGTGGTCTCCCTGATCATCGCCCTGCGCGTCGACGAGTCGAAGTCGCCCTTCGCCCGACGGCTGGACTGGCCCGGCTTCGTCCTGCTCACCGGCGGCCTCGCCACCCTCATCTACGGCCTCATCCGCGCCGGCGAGACCGCGTGGAGCGACTCCCGTGCGGTGACCGGACTGACCCTCGGCGGTGTGCTGCTGATCGCCTTCCTGGTCGTCGAGGGACGCTCCGCGGAGCCCATGTTCGACCTGCGGCTGTTCCGCATCCCCACCTTCGTCGGCGGCTCCATCGCCGCGTTCGCGATGAACGGCTCGCTGTTCGCGATGTTCCTGTTCCTGGCCATCTACTTCCAGGAGGCCCTGGACTACTCCTCCCTGGAGACCGGTCTGCGGCTGCTCACGGCCTCGCTCTCGATGCTGGTCGCCTCCCTGATCGCCGGCCGGCTCAGCGCGAAGATCCAGCCCCGCTACATGATCGGCGGCGGCCTGGTGCTGGTGGGTGCAGCGCTGCTGCTGATGGGCGGGATCAACGAGTCGACCGGCTGGGAGCACTTCATTCCCGGTCTGGTGCTGGGCGGCCTCGGCGCCGGACTGGTCAACCCGCCGCTCGCCTCCACCGCCGTGGGCGTGGTGGACTTCTCCCGCTCCGGCATGGCCTCGGGTGTCAACGGCACGTTCCGTCAGCTCGGGGTGAGCGCCGGCGTCGCGGTGCTCGGCTCCACCTTCGCGAGCATCATCAGCAACCGCTTCCACGACGGGTTGCGCGAAGTGCCGGAGCTGGCGGGCCGCAGTGACCAGCTGGCCACCCTGACCCGTGGTGGCGAGACCGCGCAGGCGGTGCGCGCGGTGCCCGGGCAGTACGCGGAGAAGGTGCAGGACATCGCCACGACCGGGTTCGTGGACGGACTCAACACCCTGCTCGGGATCTCCGCCGGGCTGGCCCTGCTGGGCGGTGTGCTGTCGCTGGTGTTGATCCGGCCCGCCGACTTCCAGGCGGCTCAGCAGCCCCAGCCCGCCGCGACGGACGCGCCCGGCCAGTCCCCGGTGGCCGCGGAGAGCTGACGCGGGCCGACCACATGATGTCGGGGCCCGACGCCGTGGCGGCGACGGGCCCCGACGTCATGTCCAAGGGTCCGCCAGGGTCCGCCCTCACATTCCCCTCCGCCCCCGACGCCTGGCCCGCACCGGACGGCGCGGTGCCCCCTTCGGGCGACGACGGAAATGTGACGGCAGACCCTCTGGTAGGACTGCGCCGGCCGCGAACGGCAGGCGTTCACCGTCGTAAGCCGGCGCGAAGGCTTCCGCGGGCCGATGCGCTCACACTGTGTGGCACTGCGGGTGCGGACGGCCGGCGTCCGGGCCCGCCGTCCGGCCGAGGCCGCCGCCACCGCACGGGAGGGCTTCTGGGACGGTGTCCCGTCCGAGGTCACGCCGCTGCTCGAATGGCCCCAAGGCGCCGAAGAGCCCACCGACTACTGGCTCTCCGACCTGCCCGCCGACAACACCCCGTTCGCCGAACCGGTCCTCCTCGCCAAGACCCACCGGCGCATCGAGCACGACTGCCGCGAACTCGAGCACGGCCTCGGCCTGGACCACTTCGAGGGACGCAACCTGACGGAGTCCTACTGGGCCCCGCTCATCGAGGCGACGGGCTGGGCCACGGTGGTGTCGCCGAAGGACTGGCGGCAGTGCAGGAGCAGTTCGCGCAGGGCCGGGCTCTTGTTCGGCGCGGAGACCAGGGCGAGCACCGCGGGCACGTCGGCGTCGGTGATGGCCACGGTCTGCAGCCCCGGCTGCCCGGCGGTCATGGACTCGGAGAGCACCGCCACACCGAGGCCGCGCTCGGCGAGGTTCATCACCGCCCCGGGGGCGCTGGCCTGAAGGGCGATGGTCGGGGTCAGACCGAGCGAGGCGGACACCTGGTCGAGCGTCGCCCGGATGCCGGTCCCCTCGGGCAGGCAGATGATCGGGTAGGTGCTGAGTTCGGCGAGCGTGATACCGCTCTTTCCGGCCAGTGGATGACTCACCGGCACGGCGGCGACGATCGGCTCGCTGATCACCTGCCAGCCGTCCAGATCCTCCGGCGCCCGGTGGGCCGCCCCGATCAGGGCCAGGTCGACGCTGCCCTCACGGACGTAGTCGACCAGCTTGCCGGAGTCCTCCTCGAGCAGGCTGATCTCGACACCCGGGTGGGCGAGGTGGAAGCTCGACAGAGCATCGAACAACGGCTGGACCGTGCAGGCCGTGACCATTCCGACCACGAGCCTGCCGCGCACGAGGCCGTTCATCTCGTCCACCGCGTGCCGCAGCGACTCCATCGAGGACAACACGGCCTTCGCGTGGGCCAGCACCACCTCGCCGACGGCGGTCAAGGCGACATTGCGGCCGGAGCGGTCGATCAGCGTGGCCCCGAGATCGTTTTCGAGCTGGCGGATCTGCGCACTGATCCCTGGTTGGCTGATATGGACCAGCTCCGCGGCCCTCGTGAAATTGGCTTCCTGCGCCACGGCGATGAAGTACCTCAGCTGCCTGATCTCCATAACCCCAAGTTATAACACCGATCGCCACAAGCAATTGGACTTGTTCTCGGCCAACGATGGAAAATTGCCACGTTGGTACCTGACCAGCAGGAAAGGATGACTGTGTCCGAGAACGAGAAGGCCATGAAGCCGGAGGACATCACCCGCCTCTTCGTGGAGCGCGCCAACGCGGGCGACGCCGCCGGCCTCGCCGCGCTGTACGAGGAGGAGGCGGTGATGGCCTACCCGCCGGGCAGCGTCACGGTTGGCCGGGAAGCCATCCGCCAACTGTGGGAGAAGGTGCTGGCCAACGCTCCGCGCTTCGAGCCGGAGGAGCCCCTCCCGACCCTGGTCTGCGGTGACATCGCACTGACCTCCACGCCGCCGAAGGACGGCGCAGGCGCCCGCGCTCAGGTGGTCAGGCGGCAGGCCGACGGCAGTTGGCAGCGCGTCATCGACCAGCCGGAGTTCCGTCCGCCGACGAGCTGACGGCCCAACGGTTCCGGCCATCCGCGCCTGGGCGCCACCGGCCGTAGCGGCAGGCGCCCAGCGTCCGGAAGGATCTCGTCTCCGGCCGAAAAGCATGTTGTCCCGACCGGGACACGACATTCGTCTGCGTGACGTGCTCGTCACGCGTTGACGTCACACATTCACCGGATTTAAGGTGCACGGCGGCAGGTTTGGGGCCACACGGGGGAGGCTCTACGCAGTGGTCAGTTCTGCATGGCTCCATTTTCCGGCCCGACGACCCATTTCCGCCATCCAGCGGCCTGTTATTGTCGCCCGGCGGACCGTTGTCGCGATCCGCCTTCCTCAACCCGGCCCGCTCGGCCCGCGATGGCTTTCGCCGCGGCGCCGCATCGGCGGCCGGGCTTTCGCGTGTCACCGCCCCGTTCCCGCCACCGGCGTTCCGGCCGCGGGAGACGACCGCTCGCGACCACCGTCTCCGGCGGAGATCTCACCTCCGGGGCGGCATCCGCCGCTGACCCGACCCTGACACGCGCGTCAATCTCTCATCTTTGTTTATTTCGCAGGCACATCGGAATAGGAGATTGAGAATGACTGTGACTGATTTCCGAGCGGCCCGCCCCGCAGACCCCGCAATCTGCGAAACGGCGGAACTCTGGAACGCTTTGGCGGACAGTCTGCCGGTCGAGCGGGCACCCATCGACTCGTTGTCCACCGATGACTCCCCGCGCGTTTCCGGTGAGAACGAGGAGCACATCCGCCATCTCGCCCAGTGTGAAGCGCCGCTGCCGCCGATCATCGTCCACCGCGCGACCCGCCGCGTCATAGACGGCGTGCACCGGCTGCGCGCCGCACGCCTCAACGGCCGGACCCACATCGACGTCCAGTTCTTCGACGGAGACGCCAAGGAGGCCTTCCTGCTCGCGGTGGAGCGCAACGCCCGCCACGGCCTGCCGCTCACCCGCGCCGACCGCAACGCCGCAGCGCTGCGCATCATCCGCTCGCACCCCGACTGGTCGGACCGCATGATCGCCGTCGCCACCGGGCTGTCGCCGAAGACCGTGGGCGCCATCCGCCGGCGTTCAAGTGACGCGATTCCTCAGTTGAACGCCCGCATCGGGCGCGACGGCCGGTCCCGGCTGGTCGACAATTCCGAGCAGCGTCGGCTGGCCGGCGAGTACGCCCGCGCTCATCCGCAGGCCAGCCTGCGCGAGATCGCCCGGGAGAGCGGCCTGTCCCTGGCCACCGCGCGCGACGTGCGCCAGCGCGTGCAGGACGGCGTGAGTCCCACTCTTCCCAGAAAGACCGGGGGCACACCGGCGGCGCCCCCGGTGGCCCCCGCGCGGGACTCCGGGTCCGCGGTCCCCGACTTCGCCCTGGCGGAGACCCTGATGATGCTGAAGCGGGACCCCTCGATCCGGCTGACCGAGCATGGGCGGTTCCTGCTGCGGCTCCTGGACACCCACGCCCTGGCCAACCGACGGTGGGAGGAACTCGTGAACCGAATACCCGCCCACTGCGCCGCCAAGGTGGCTGCCGCGGCGCGCGAGTGCGCGGCGTCGTGGGGGGATGCGGCGCAGCAACTGGAGGAGCGGGCCCGCGCGGTCGACGGCCGGGGACCGACGAACACGGTCGCCTGATTCCACGGCCTGCGGAATCCCTCGCCGCGGCCGTCGAATTCAGCGGCCCTCGTGGAATCGAGAAGAAGTGCCTATGCTCTGCACATGACAATTCTGGTGACCGGGGCCACCGGCAAGACAGGCCGTCATGTGGTGCGGGAACTCATTTCCGCGGGAGCCGAAGTACGCATTCTGACCCGTCATCCGGAAGAGGCCGACGTGCCGTCCGGGGTGACGGTCGTGCGTGGTGATCTGACCGCGCCGGAAAGTCTGCACGCAGCGCTCGACGGAGTGACTTCCGCTTTTCTTTTCCCCGTTCTCGACGCCATCCCGGCATTCGCCGAGACGGCGAAGCGTGCCGGGGTACGCCGGGTGGTGCTGTTCACCGGGGCCTGGGCGGCGGGGCTCACCGCCCGGGACCGCGGCTCCTGGGTCTACCCGCGATACCGGGCCGCCGAGGCGGCACTCGCCGAGAACGGTCCCGAAGAGTGGACGGTACTGCGACCGGCTCCGTTCGCCACCAACGCGCTGTGGTGGGCCCCTGGCGCACGGGCAGACGGCGTGGTGCGGCTACCGCACCCGGACGCCGTCTGCCCAGTGATCCATGAGGCCGACCTCGCCGCGGCGGCCGTCCGCGCCCTCCTCACGGACGGGCACCACGGCAGGCACTACACCGTCACCGGACCCGCGCTCGTCTCGCAGGCCGAGCAGGTGGCGGCCATCGGGCAGGCGACGGGTCGCCCGCTGCGCGTGGCGCGCATCGAGCCGGCGACCTGGCGGTCCGAGGCCGAACGGTTCCTGCGGCCGGGCATCGTCGGCGACCTGCTCGGCGAGTGGTCCGAGACGGAGCGCGACCCGGCCACCGCCCTGCCGGTCACCTCGGCCGTGCCGGACCTGACGGGCCGGCCAGCCCGTACCTTCACCCAGTGGGCCGCCGATCACGCCCGCGCCTTCGGCTGAGACCGGCCCGCTCCCCCGCCTTCGCCATGCAGCCGCCGGATCGCCATCCCCGGCCTGCGACCCCGGCCCGAAAGGACGGTCATGGAGTACACCCACCTCGGCCGCAGCGGACTGCGTGTCTCCCGGCTCTGCCTGGGCACGATGAACTTCGGTGTGCACACCGAGGAGTCCGAGGCGCACCGCATCCTGGACGCCGCGCTCGACGCGGGCGTCAACTTCGTGGACACCGCCGACCTCTACGGCTGGCCGGAGCACCCCGGCCTGACGGAGACGGTCATCGGCAACTGGCTCGCGCGGGGCGGCGGCCGCCGCGAACGGACCGTGCTCGCCACCAAGGTGTACTCGGACATGGGCTCCTGGCCCAACGAGGGCGGGCTCTCCGCCCTGCACATCCGCCGTGCCGTCGAGGCCAGCCTGCGCCGGCTGCGCACCGACCACATCGACCTCTACCAGATGCACCACGTCGACCGGTCCACGCCCTGGGAGGAGATCTGGCAGGCGATGGAGGTCCTGGTGGCCCAGGGCAAGATCGTCTATGTCGGATCCAGCAACTTCGCCGGCTGGCACCTGGCCGAGGCGCAGGAGTCGGCCCGCGCGAGGCACCTGCCCGGACTGGTCAGCGAGCAGTCGCACTACAACCTCCTCGAACGCACCGTCGAACTGGAGGTCGTACCGGCCGCGCAGCGCTACGGGATCGGCCTGCTGCCCTGGTCACCGCTGCACAGCGGCCTGCTCGCCGGGGTGCTGCGGGACGAGCGGCGCGGGGTCAGGCGCACAGCCGCCCGCGCCGCCGCCGCGCTCGCGACGCGGCGCCCGCAGATCCAGGAGTACGAGGACTTCGCCGCCGAACTGGGCGAGGAGCCGGGCCACGTCGCGCTGGCCTGGCTGCTCGCCTGCCCGGCCGTCACCGCGCCCGTCGTAGGCCCCCGCACGCTCGACCAGCTGCACGGCGCGCTGGGAGCGCTGGACGTGGTGCTGGAACCGAAGGCCCTGGCCCGGCTCGACGAGATCTTCCCCGGCCACCGGCCCGCCCCCGAGGCGTACGCCTGGTGACCGGCCGGTCCCGCACCGGTCTCCGCCGTACAGGACGGCCCCGCACCGCCCGGTTCGGTCCGATCTGCTTCGGGCCGCCCCGCTCCGTAGTGCTCCGGCGTCCCGTCCCGCTCCGCTTCGTACAGACCGTCAGCAGCCGCTGCGAACCCGAGGGAGTCCCATGCCCCGCCGCCTGTTCACTTCGGAGTCCGTCACCGAGGGCCATCCCGACAAGATGGCCGACCGGATCAGCGACGCGGTCCTCGACGCGCTCCTGGCGCGGGACCCGCGCTCGCGCGTGGCCGTGGAGACGCTTCTCACCACCGGCCAGGTGCACGTGGCCGGTGAAGTGACCAGCAGCGCCTACGCGGACGTGCCCGGCCTCGTCCGCGACGCCGTGCTCGACATCGGCTACGACGCGTCGGCGAAGGGCTTCGACGGTGCCTCCTGCGGTATCTCGGTCTCCATCGGCGCCCAGTCCCCCGACATCGCGCGCGGTGTCGACACCGAGGACGCGGACGCCGATCCGCTGGCCGCACAGGGCGCCGGCGACCAGGGCCTGATGTTCGGATACGCGACGGACGAGACACCGGAACTGATGCCGCTGCCGATCCGGCTCGCCCACCGGCTGGCCCAGCGCCTGGCCGGGGTCCGCCGCGACGGGAACATGCCCTACCTGCGGCCGGACGGCAAGACGCAGGTCACCGTCGAGTACGACGGCGACCGCGCGGTCCGCCTCGACACGGTCGTGGTCTCCGCGCAGCACGCGTCGGACGTCGCCATGGACCTGCTGGTGCCCGAGATTCGCCGGAACGTCGTCGACGTGGAGCTGGCGCGGCTGGCCGAGGACGGCATCGGCATCGACACGGACGGGTGCCGGTTGCTGGTCAACCCCACCGGCCGGTTCCACATCGGAGGTCCGATGGGCGACGCGGGGCTGACCGGCCGGAAGATCATCATCGATACGTACGGGGGCATGGCCCGGCACGGCGGCGGCGCGTTCTCCGGCAAGGACCCCTCCAAGGTGGACCGCTCGGCCGCGTACGCGATGCGCTGGGTCGCGAAGAACGTCGTGGCGGCGGGGCTGGCCACGCGCTGCGAGGTCCAGGTCGCGTACGCGATCGGCAAGGCCGAGCCCGTCGGCCTGTTCATCGAGACCTTCGGCACCCACACGGTCGGCCCCGAGGTGATCGGGAAGGCGATCGACGAGGTCTTCGACCTGCGCCCGGCCGCGATCATCCGCGACCTCGACCTGCTCCGCCCGATCTACGCCCGGACCGCCGCGTACGGCCACTTCGGCCGGGAACTGCCCGAGTTCACCTGGGAACGCACCGACCGCGCCGCCGACCTGCGGGCCCTCGTCGGACTGTGACACGGCCTGAGCGGCCGTCCCGGGCACGCGGTGCGTGCCCGGGACGGCCGCTCAGCCGTTACCGGTCAGGGACCGGGCGATGTCGTGCAGGGCGGCGGTGGCGCGCCGGTGCAGTCCCTCTCCGAAGGTGACGCGCGTGACGCCGAGCCGGCCCAGTTCGGCGGGGTCCGGACCGCCGGGCCGGTGCAGGGCGTTGAGCGGGACGGCGACGGCGCCGGCGAGTTCGGGCAGCAGCGGCACCGGGGCCAGGATCGGGTACACCACGTCCGCGCCGGCCTCCGTGTACAGCAGGGCGCGGCCGATCGCCTGCTCGGTGCCCTGGTCGCCGTGCAGGTAGCTGTCCACCCGGGCGTTGACCACGAGCCGGCCGCCGGCCACGGCCGTGACCTCCGCCAGCCAGTCGGCGTGCGCGCGGGCGTCCTTGAGCGTGCCCGTGCGGTGGTCGGTGTCCTCCAGGTTGCAGCCGACGGCTCCGACGGCGAGCAGCCGCTCCACCAGTTCCGCGGGCGGCAGCCCGTACCCGTCCTCGACGTCCACGGTGACCGGGACGTCGACGGCACGCACGACCCGGGCGAGCGCGTCGAACATCTCGCCGGCCGGGGTCTCGCCGCCGTCGCGGTACCCGAGCACGGCGGCGACCGCGGCGCTGGAGCTGGCCAGCGCCGCGTACCCGGCCTCCGCGAACACGCGGGCGCTCACCGCGTCCCAGACGTTGGGGATCACCAAGGGATCGGCCGGGTCGGTCCGCTCGTGCAGGTCGCGGAAGAGGTCGGTACGGGTGGTGGGGGTGGTCATGGGCTGTCTCCTGGGGCTGGGTGAAGGCCGCCGCGCCGGGCTGTCCGGCCCGGGGCGACGGGAAAGACGCGTCCACCCGGCGGTCGGCGGGGTGGGTACGGTGGCCGCGCGGGCGGCCCGGACCGGCCGGGGCCGGTCCGTGGGTGTTCTAGCGTTTCAGAGCACGGCTCACCAAGTCGGCCGCGGCACCGGTGTAGTGGGCCGGGTCGAGGAGCGCGGTCAGTTCGTCCGGGCCGAGGACCCCGGCCAGCTCCGGCAGGGTCGCCAGGACGTCGGCGAGTGGTGTTCCGTCGGCCGCGGCCCGCGCGGAGGCGTCGGTCAGCAGTTGCCGGGCCGGTGCCTTGCCTAGCCGGGGCGCGAGGACCGCGGCGAGCCGCTCGGAGACGATCTGGCCGCCCGTCAGGTCGAGATTGGCCCGCATCCGGTCGGCGTGCACGGTCAGGCGGCGGGCGAGATCCACCGCCGTGTGCGCGGCGCCACCCGCCAGGCGCAGGGCCTCCCGCAGCAGAGTCCACTCGGCGTGCCAGGCACCGGCGGACCGCTCGTCCTCGGTGGTCAGGCACTGGGTCAGCCCGGCGGCCAGCACCGGGACCTGGAGGGCGGCCGAACGGATCAGGGTGGCGAGCACCGGGTTGCGCTTGTGCGGCATCGCGGAGGAGGCGCCCCGGCCGGCCGGGGCGGGCTCGGCCACCTCGCCGATCTCGGTACGAGTCAGCACCTGCACGTCCGCCGCCATCTTGCCGAGGCCGGCCGCGGTGTGCGCGAGCGCGTTACCGAGGTCGGCGACCGGGGTGCGCAGCGCGTGCCAGGGCAGCACCGGCCGGGCCAGACCGGTCTCCTCCGCGAAGGCGGCGGCCAGCGCGTCGGCGTAGCCGCCCGGGTCGGCGGCCCCCGGCGCACCGTCCAGGTGGGCGTACTCCAAGTATCCGGCGAGGGTGCCTGCGGCGCCGCCCAGCGCCACCGGGAGCCCGTGGTCCAGGATCCGCTCAAGCCGTTCGGCGGCGTCCAGGACCAGGGACCGCCAGCCCGCCGCCTTGAGCCCGAACGTGGTGGGCACCGCGTGCAGGGCCAGGGTGCGGCCGGCCATGACGGTGTTCCGGTGCGCCCCGGCGAGGCGGCCCAACTCCTCGGCGGTGGTGCGCAGATCGGCGACGACGAGGCCCAGCGCGCGGGCCGCGACCAGCATGGTCCCGGTGTCCAGGATGTCCTGGCTGGTGGATCCGCGGTGCACGTACTCGGCGGCGGCCGGGTCCGCCTCGGCCACCACGGCGGTGAACGCGCGTACCAGTCCGACCACCGGGTTGGCCGTCTCGCGGGCCGCCAGAGCGAGCGCGCGGGCATCGAGCAGGTCGGCGTCGGCTGCCTCGGTGATGGCGGCGGCGGCCGCGGCGGGCAGGGCCCCAAGCCCGGCCTGGGCCCGCGCCAGCGCGGCCTCCGCGTCCAGCATGGCCTGCAGCCAGGCCCGGTCCCCGGTCGCCTCCTCCACCGGGGTGCCGGCCCGCACCGGGGACAGCAGGCCGCAGTCGAGGCCGAGGGCGCCGCGCGTCATGCGGTCACCTCCGCCGGTCCCGCGCCGGCTACCCGCGCGGTCGCGTCCGCCGGTCCCGCGCCGGTCACTTGCGGCGCCACCTCCACCGGTCCCCCGTCGGCCACTCGCGGCGTCGCGTCCGCGGTCCGGGCCGGCAGCGACAGTACGGCGTGGGCGATGGCGTCGGCGTCCTCCAGGGTCACCGAGCCCACGCCCGGACGGATACCGGCCGCCGTCACCCAGTGCACGGCCTCGGTGGGCACGCCGTAGGCGAAGCGCCGCGGGTGGGCCCGGCCGGCGGCGTCCACGAGACGGTACGGGCGCTCCGTGACGTCGAGTCCGCCGGTCTCGTAGCCGGTTCCCCCGGCGCCGGGTATCCGGTGCGGGCGGCACTGGCCGGTGCGCAGCAGGTGGCGCAGCAGGGGGTCGCCGGTGCGGCGCAGGTCGGGCTCGGGCAGCCGGGCCTCGACGAGCGCGGTGAACGGCGGAGTCCCGCCCGCCGCCGGCCCGGCGCCCACCACGAAGGCGGGACCGGCCGGCCCGTCGGCCACGGCGTCCACCCGCAGCCCCGGCGGCAGGATCTCGACGACGCCGGCCTCGACGAGGGCGATCAGCTCCTCGATGCGGGAGACGGGCGGCCCGATGGACAGGAAGGCGTTGAGCGGGGTGTACCAGCCCTGCAGGTCGTCCCGGTAGGAGTTGCCCTCGATGCCGGCGTGGTCCACCACGAGCCGGATCTCGTTGCGCAGGTCGCGCAGCACGTCGAGGGCGGCCTTCAGCGGCCCGCTGACGTTGCCCGCCCTGGCCTCGGCCACGTCCCGGCGCAGATGCCCGAGCAGCCAGGCGCGGTAGTCGGCCACGGAGGTGAACTCGCGGTCGCCGTAGGGCCGGGAGATGCGCTCCCAGTCCCAGCGGTCCCCCTGCCCGATGCCCGCGGCGCTCAGGAACTCCTCCTCCTGGTCGTCGGCGAGGCGCGCGTAGGCGTCGGCGAACGCCGTCGGGTCCTCTCCGCGGGCGGCCAGCAGGGCCGCGTAGTAGACGCCCTGCACCTCCCTGGCGACGAGGGGCCACAAGTCGGTTCGGAAGGAGACCCGGTCGCCGCGCCGTGCGCGTTCGCGCAGCGCCGCGACCCGCAACGGGTCGAGAAGCCGGGGCTCGTGGCGGCCGTGGGGCCCCTTCTCGTTCTCGCCGCGGGCGTGGTAGGGCACGCCGCGCCGGGAGCCGGCGAAGAGCCGGGGCTCCTCGCCGGACGCGGTGTAGACGAGCCGGCCGTCGACCCGGGTGAAGGAACCGCCGCGGCCGAGCGTGAACAGGGCCAGGTGGTCGAAGAAGTTGAGGCCGAGGCCGCGCAGCAGCACGGGCCGGCCGGGGGCGATGCCGGACAGGTCGTGGTCGGCGGGGTTGGCGGGTCCGAGATACGTCAGCCCGTGCGTGGCGGCGAAGTCGGCGAACCGCCGTGTCTCGGCGGTGGGCAGCTCGGGCAGGTGCCCCTGGGCCAGCACCACGGCGTCCAGTCCGGTCAGCCGGGTGCCGTCGTCGAGCAGCACGGTCTGCGGTGCGTCCGGGCCGGGACCGGCGTCGTCGAGGGCGACGGCCAGCGCGATGTGCACGCGGACGGTGATGTGGTCCGGGGCGGTGGCGACCAGCAGCCGGAAAACCCAGCGCAGGTAGTGGCCGTAGAAGGCGCGGGTGGGGTAGGAGTCCGGTCCCAGCGCGCGTGCCTCGGCGAGGATCCGCTCGTCCGGGCCGTCGGGAACGGGCGGGGTGAGGGTGGCGTCCGCGAGGCGGCGCGCCCACTCGTACAGGCTGGGGCCGTCCTCGACCGGGCCGGAGATGCTGACGCTGCTGTCGGTGAACACGGTGACCTGGGATGCCACCGTGTTCATGAGCAGGTGCTCGGACTGCGTGGTGCGCCAGACCCGTCCCGGTCCGGGCGGCGAGGGGTCGACGACGTGCACGGTGATGCGCTCCCGTGAGGGCGACTTGCGTTCCTGGGCGAGCAGCCGTTCCAGGACGGACACGCTGCGGGGTCCCGCCCCGACGACGCAGATCTCCGAGTGTGTGCTGTTCAAGGGTCACTCTCCGCTGGACTGTGGCGTGGGCGTGGCGGGGCCGGCGGCGGGAGGCGTGCCGGGCCGGGAACTGCCGGGGGCCGGGGTGAGGCGGATGGAGACTTCCCGCCCCGAGCCGACCGGCAGGGGCACCGAGTAGTGGTCCTCGCCGTCGGAAACCCGGTCGGGGCAGGGGCCCGTGGAGCCCAGGGCGAGGACGATCACGCCGGGCCGCATCCGCCGTTCCAGGACGGCGAGCGCGGGCAACATCGGCTCCGGGCGGCAGTCGAGCGGGGGAGGTCGACGAGGGGCGGGGCGCGGCCGAGATCGTGCGGTCCGGAGTGCCGGACCTCGGCCCACGGGGTCAGTCCCGCCGCGGTCGGCCGGGTACGGCCGTCGGCAGCCCCCGGGTACTCCTGGCAGGAGCGGGCCCGACGGTCCGCGCCGGCCAGGAGGAGCGGACTCGCATGGCCTCCCGTCAGGCCAGAGCGAGCACTCGCGGACCGGAGCCGGGCCGGCCGGGCCCGGCCGTGGGGGCCGTGCCGAACCGGTTCCAGCCGACGTCGTCGTCCCGCAGCGGTTCGGTGGCGGCCGGCCGCGAAGAGCCGGGCCGGGCCTCCGTCAGGGTGTGGCAACCGGTAATGCCGCCGTACATGACTCGCCTCCACTACCTAAAGACATCGGACAACACGGATTACGGAACTGGGCGAGCAAGCGCATGCCCCGCCGGTCCCCCGACAGAACAACCGTCGCGGCCCGGAAGGGAACAAAGAAGACCTAACATGCTTCGGGTCGGCGCACTGCCGTGAAGCGAAGGATTGAAATGGAAACAGCTCAGCGTAAAACGGGCACGGGAATCGCAGGGATGACCTCGCGGCCGAAGGGGGTCAACGCGATCGAGGAGGCAATAGCCGCCTGTTCGGACAGGCTCACACATAAAGGCGCGGACTACCGCACCACCATGCGGAATGTCGCCGAGGCGCTCAGCGGCCTGTCGCGCGCGGTCGCGGAGCAGGCGGACTGGGCACCGACGGCCCCGCGACCGGAACCCGGCGTCCGCCCCCTCCCCACGGGAAGCGGCACCGCACATTCCGCTTTTCGCTATCTGTACGGCCTTCCGGACATCAATAGCGCGATACAGAATGAGCTGGACGGGGCCCGCAGCGAGATCCTCACCGCCCAGCCGGACGGATCGCGCCCGCACGCCGTGCTGCGGGACGCACTCGCCGCGGTGCGCCGGCAGCTGGCCGCCGGCGTGGCCATGCGGACGCTCTACCAGCACAGCACGCGGTTCGACGAACCGACCAAGCAATACGTCAAGGCGGTGACGGAGTTCGGTGTCCAGGTGCGCACGCTGCCCGAGTTCTTCGAGCGGCTCATCATCATCGACCGGACGGTCGCGTTCATTCCGGGCAGCCGGGACCGCAGGACCGCCGTGCTGGTCCGGGAACCGGCACTGGTCGGCTTCCTCACCGACGTCTTCACACGGCAGTGGGACCGGGCCGAGCCTTTTCCGTTCGTTCCGGTGCGGGCCGCGGAAGCAGCCGGGGACGTCATGCCGGACATGCGCGAAACGATCCGGAAACTGCTCATCGAAGGGCGCTCGGACAAGGAGATCGCCCGTCGGCTCGGATTGAGCCTGCGTTCGCTCCAGACGCATGTGGCGCGTTTTAAGGACGATTACGGGGCGCAGCACCGGCTCCAGCTCGGGTATCTCATGGCGCTGAGCGACCAAATGCCGGGCGAGCCGGGTTCCGGTGATTCCTAGCGCCTGGAAACCGGAATGTGCCGCGGGGCTGGAGGCGGCGCGCACCGTGGGCGGAACCGTCACCGAGCAGCTGCTCACCGTTTCACTTTGGCCGCCCCTTCGCCGCGCGGCACCGAATTCCCAGGAGAAGCACGCCCATGTCACGCTACGCGCTCGCCGCGAACGAGAACCCCTTCCCGCCCCTGCCGTCGGTACGCGCGGCACTCGCGGCGGCGAGCGGCACGGTCAACCGTTATCCGGACCGTTCGGTCGCCGCGCTGACCGCGGCGATCGCCGCCCGGCACGGCGTACCGTCCGAGCACATCGCGACGGGTGCCGGGTCGGTCGGGGTGACCCAGCACCTGTTGCACTCCGCGCTGCGCGAGGGCGACGAAGTGGTCTACGCGTGGCCGTCGTTCGAGGCGTATCCGCATCTCACCGAGTTGTGCCGGGGCACGTCCGTGCGGGTGCCGCTGCGGGCGGAGCGGCACGACCTGGCGGCGATGGCCGACGCGATCACCCCGCGCACCGCGCTGGTGATCGTCTGCAATCCCAACAACCCCACCGGCACCGCCGTGACCGCCGCGGAGTTGGAGTCCTTCCTGGACCGGGTGCCGGACGGCGTCCCGGTGCTGCTGGACGAGGCATACCGGGAGTTCGTACGCGATCCCGAGGTCCCGGACGGCATCGAGCTGTACCGGAACCGGCCGGGGCTGATCGTGCTGCGGACCTTCTCCAAGGCGTACGGCCTGGCCGGTCTGCGGGTCGGCTACGCCGTGGCGCAGGAGGAGCAGGCAGCCCGGATCCGGCACGCCGCGGTGCCGTTCGGGGTGAACGGGCTCGCCCAGTCGGCCGCGCTCGCGTCGCTGGCCGCCGAGGACGAGCTGCTGGAGCGGGTGGAGGCCGTCGTCAAGGAACGCGACCGGCTGACCGGCGCGCTGCGCGCCCTGGGACCTGACGTGCCCGTGGCGACGTCGGAGGCCAACTTCGTCTGGCTGCGGCTGGGCGAGCGCACGACGGCGTTCGCCGAGGCATGTGCCGCGGCGGGGGCGGCCGTGCGCGCCTTTCCCGGCGAGGGAACGCGGATCACGGTGGGCGAGCCGGAGGCGAACGACGCCGTCCTGCGGATCGCGGCACGGTTCGTGCCCAAGGCGCGCTGACGGGTCGGCTCGGCCGCCGGGCGCCAGGGTACGGGCCTGGCGGACCCGTCCGACCGGGCGCCCGCGCTGTCCGGCACCGGGGTGCCGGACAGCGAAACCGTCCTGCGCCCGGGTGGGCCCGGGCGGCACTCGGTGGACCCGGGCGGCACCGGCACCGACAGCCGGCCCGCACCGGCATCCGCAAGGCGAGTGCAACAGGTGCGCACGGTGCCGTCGCGGCTCAGTCGCCGATCCGGCTCTTCCCTCGCGCCGGCCACGGCTCGGTGCCCGTGAGCTTCCCGGACCCGTCCACGCGGCCGGCCGCCGCCCATCGGACGGCCGGTTCCATCGCGACTCCCGCGGCGAGGAACAGCGCACCGAGAACCAGCCAGCCGCCGGTGCCCCAGGACAGGACGAGGGCGGTCAGCAGCAGCGGTCCGATGAGCCGCGCCACAGCCGTTCCGGCGCCGTAGAAGCCCTGGTACTGCCCCTGTTGGTCGGCCGGGGCGAGCGCGAAGCCGATTTCCCAGGAACCCGAGCCCAGCAGCATCTCGCCGAAGACCTGCGCGCACGCCGCGACCAGCAGCACCAGCAGCGGCAGCCAGGCCGATCCGCCGGCCGCGGACAGCGCGAAGCACAGGCAGGCAAGCAGCATCACGACGCCCGCGTGCCGCACCGCGCGTGACGCCGACCGGAGGCCGGAGACACGGGACGCCATACGCACCTGGAAGAGGACCACGGCGAGCGTGTTGAGCACGAGCAGGGCGGACACGGTCCAGCCCGGTGCCGCGGTGCGCTCCACGATCCACAACGGCAGTACGACGCTCAGCAGCGGCATGTACAGCAGCATGACCATGTTGAGCAGCGAGACCAGAGCGTAGGGGCGGTCCCGCAGCACGGTCAGACCGGAACCCGCCGGGCGGTCGTCGGTCCCGGTCCGCCCGGTCGGCACCGGCAGCCGCAACAGCACACCGGCCGCCAGGACGAAGGACAGCGCGTCCACCGCCAGCGCGGTCAGATACGCGGCCTCGCTGTCGAGCTCCAGCGCGATGCCGCCGAGCGCCGCTCCGAGCGCCAGGCCCGCGTTGACCGTCGACTGCAGGTACGCCCGCGTCTCGGTGCGCCGGGCGGGCTCCACCAGCGCTGCCAGCAGGGCCTGCCGGGCCGCCGCGAGACCGCACTGGCAGCACGTGTACAGGCACACCGCGGCCAGGAACGCGGGGTAGCCGCGGACGAAGAGGAGGGAGGCGATGGCGGCTCCCGTCGCCAGCGACATGATGATGGCGATGCCGCGCGGTCCGCGCCGGTCGGCGAGATGGCCGACCGGGACGCCGGCGACCGCGCCGAGCGCCCAGCCGACGGTGAGCGCCGCGCCGATCTGCGTCGGCGACAGCCCGATGACGCGGCTGAAGTACAGCACGGAACAGACGTAGTAGGCGCCGTCCCCCACCGAGTTGGTCAGCTGTGCCAGAGCCAGGGTCCGTGGGGGCCCTTGAGGGGGGATGATCCTGCCGAGGCCCATTCGCTTCCTTCCGCGCGGCCCGTGTCCGGCACAGGCACCCCGATGGCGTACTCACCGAAGTCTTTCCGGCTCGCGGGTGCCGCACCACCCCGACGAGGGTTCGTGTCTGGGAGCTGCCGACTTGGGAAGGATCACATAAGGAGGCAAAGACGCCGGAAGTTGACGAAGCGGCTGCCGCGGTCCGCGCCCGAACGGCCGGGAAGCAGACCGCGCACGGCGAGGCACTCGGCCGGAACCGGCCGGCGAACGGCTCAGGCGCCCTTTCCGTCGAACAGTTCCGGCCGGCCCGAAGGGACGGGCCCGGCGGGTATGACCTCGACGCGCAAGGTCTCGCGGACGAAGCGCACCGCGTCGTCCCGTTCGACCGGGGAGCCCGCGGCGATCAGGACATGGCCCATGCGCTGTCCGGACGAGGTGAGCGGGCGCACCGTGTCGCCCGGCCGCCTGCGCAGCCGGACCCGGACCACCGCCGGATGGGCGGTGACCCGTTCCGTGCCGGTGATGCCGGTGATGGTGCCGGGCGGGGCGGTGGGAAAGACCGTGGCCGCGTAGGACACGGGCCGTCGCGGCAGGTCCGGCAGCGGCAGCCCGAGCGACAGCCGCACCACGGCCTCGTACAGGTCGAAGCCGTAGGTCAGCCCGATCGCGTCGGGCAGGTAGTCGCCCGGGGTGCGCACCGCGACCTCCATGAGCACCGGGCCCGTCGTGCTCATCCGGAACTCCAGGTGCACCAGGCCGGTGCGCATACCGATGGCGCGCAGGACCCCCGACGTCAGCTCGCGGATCCGGGCCGCCGCCGCGGGGTCCGGGTCGTGGCCGCAACGGTGGACGAGCTCGACGAAGTACGGGGGCGGTGTTGTCTCCTTGGCGGTGAGGTTCTCGAAGAGCACCTCGCCCTCGCGGACCAGCGCCTCCCAACTGTACTCGGGGCCGTCCACCGCCTCCTCGACCAGGAGCTGGCCCTCACCGGCGCGGCGGGCGACGACCTCCTCGACGGCCTCGGGGGTGCGGACCAGTTCCACGCCTTCACTGCCCGACAGGTTCAGCGGTTTGACCACCACCGGCAGCCGTTCGAGCATCCACGCGCGCGCGTCGCCGATCCGGGCCACGTGCCGATGGGCGGGCTGAGGCACACCGTGCGCGCCGAACAGGGAGCGTTGCAGTGCCTTGTTGCGGGAGACGACGGCCGCGTGCAGGGACGGCCCGCGCAGGCCGTACCGCTCCTGGGCCAAAGCCGCCGCGACGACCTGCGGTTCGGCGAAGCCGATCAGGCCGTCGGGCACCCGCTCGGCGACGGCGGCCGCGACCGAGCCGGCCCAGGACTCCTCGCGGTCACCGGCCACTCGGTGGAAGCGCTCGGCGAGGTCCGTCGGCCGGTTGTCCCAGGTGGCCCCGGACTCCACGGCGCGGGCCCGCAGGCCCAGCCGGGCGGCGGCCTCCAGGTAGGGGCGGCCCATCGTGCCGACGCCGGCCAACAGCAGTTCCGCGGGCTGCGGTGCGGCGGCGGAGGCCGGGACGGCGGGCTCGGCGCTCACGGGCGGATCCTCTCGGCGGGTGCCGCCGGTTCGGCGGCGGGCGGGGCTGTGCGCAGCAGGCGGGTGACGGGTGTGACGAGCAGGGCGGCCAGGCAGAACGCCGCAGCGAGACCGACCCAGCCGGCCGGTCCCGCGGCGATCACCACGGAGGCGATCAGCGCCGGGCCGACTATGCGCTGACCGGTGCCGCCGAGGCTGAACACCGAGAGGTAGACGCCCTTCCGGTCCTCGGGGGCCCAGGCGTAGCTCAACTCCCAGCCGCCGGTGGCCTGCCACATCTCCCCGAGCGTCAGCAGGACGCAGCCCACGGCGAGGACGGCCGCGGCGGCCCAGGGTGAGCCGGGGCCGCCGGCCGCCGCCAGGGCGAGACAGCACAGGGCGAGCGCGATGCCGCCGAGGCGCAAGGAGCGGGCGGCGCCGTCCTCCCGCTCGGCGATCCGGGCGATCGGGACCTGCAGTGCGATCGACATCAGGGTGTTGACCAGCACCAGGAAGGGCAGCGCCCCGGCGGGCATCTCGGTGGCTTCGAGAGCCCACAGCGGGAGTCCCACCGACAGGATCGTCACATGCAGGTTGAGGACGCCGTTGAGGACGGTCAGCAGTCCGTAGCGCCAGTCCCGGAACCGGCGTACCGCGCTGAGCGGACCGACCTTGCGCTGGACGGTGTCGGCGCCGTCCAGTCGCAGCCGGGTCAGCATGAGGGCCGAGACGAGGAAGGCGGCCGCCGTGCCGAGGACGATGACGCGGTACGGCCACACGCTGTCGGCGGTCAACAGCGGCGCGGCCAGCAACGCCCCCACGGAGAAACCGGCGTTGCGCACGGTGCGGATGATGGCCATGGTGCGGGTGCGGTCGGTGCCCGCGACCGTTGCGGACGCCACCGCCTGGGTCATCGGCTGGGTCGCCGCCTCCGCGGCGGCCAGTGCGCAGGAGACGAGGGTGAACCCCACCAGGCCGTGGACGAGACAGAGTACGGCGAAGCCGCCGGCCCGCCACGCCTGGAGGGCGATGAGCGTGCGCCGGGCGCCGAAGCGGTCCCCGGCCGCGCCGATCGGCACGGTGGTCAGGAACCCGACCACACCGGAGATGGCGAGCCCGGTGCCGACCTCGGCAGCCGTCAGCCCCACGGAGCGCACGAAGAACACCGCGGACGCTGCCAGATACAGGCCGGTGCCGATGGCGTTGACCAGTGAGATCACCGCGAAGGCACGGCCGTTGGCGGTGGCCGGTATGTAGGCGCGCCACACGGAGCGGGTCATCGCTCCGCCCCCGTCGGCGGTTCGGCCACGGTGATGACGTCGATCAGGCCGGCCGCGTCCTTCGCCTGTCGTGCGGCGGTCGGCGCGTCCTCGGCGGTGGCGATGACGAAGCCGGCCCGTTCCCAGGAACTGGTGACGGGGCGGACGGTGGCGCCCGGCGCTACGGCGAGGTGCACCTGGAGCACGCCGTGGGCGGTGCGCGCCCTGTCGATGCCCGGCACCGCCGTGACCCTTCCGGGCGGCGGGGTCAGGAACCTTACGGCGGCACCACGGCGGGCCTGCCGCGGCTCGACCGGGCCACGGCCCTCCAGTACGTGCAGCAGGCAGCCGAGGATGTCGATGCCGTACGCCTCGTCGATCAGTACGGTGATGCCGCCGCCGGGCATCCGGCCCGCGCACTCGATCAGGTGCGGGCGGCCGTCGGGCTCCGCGAGGATCCATTCCGAGTGCAGGATCCCGGAGCGGAAGCCAACGGTCTCGGCGAGCCGGACGAGCACGTCGCGCAGCGCGGACGTGGTGGTCTCGGGCAGCGGGGCGGGCACGGTGTGGCCGGTCTCGACCGGATGGCGGGTTTCCTGGGAGTACTTGGCGGTGACGTTGACGAAGCCGACGATCCCTTCGTGGACGACGGCCTCGACGCTCACCTCGGGCCCGCGCAGCCGCTGTTCGACGAGGTGGCGGGCGGGCTCACCGTGGTGGGCGCGCAAGGTCGGCTCGTCGGCCGCCGTGGTGTGCGCCCACGCCGCGGTCACGTCGTCGTCCGGGCCGAGGAGCTGCACGCCCAGACTGGCCTGCCGGTTCGCGGGTTTGAGGACGACCTCGCCGCCGTGCGCGGCGCGGAAGGCGGTCACGTCGTCGGGGCCGTCGGCGCTCGCCCAGGCCGGCTGGGCGATGTCGGCGCCGGCCACAGTGGCCCGCAGCAGGGCTTTGTCGCGCAGGACGACGGCCGCCTTGGTGCCCGCGCCGGGCAGTCCCCACTCCTCGGCGAGCGCCGCGGCGGTGACCACCGCGTACTCGACGACCGGGACGACCGCGCGGACCTGTGGCGGGCGCGGGACGGCCGCCACGACGCGCTCGGGGTGCGTCTCGTCCTGGGTGGCGGCGGGCAGCAGGGCGGCCACGCAGGCGTGCCGCTCGGCGAGCCCGGCGAGTTCCCGGGCCGCGATGACCTCGGGCTCCTCCAGGACCAGCACGGAGTCGGCCGGCAGCAGGCCGTCCAGCTTGCCGAGCATGACGGGGCTGTGGCCCACGAGGACATGGGTGACGGAGCCGGGCACCGGGGACTCGTCGGGAACGGTGTCGATGCTGACGGCGGCGCGCACCTCGGCCTCCAGAACGTCCAGTTCCGCCACGGTCGGCGCGTCGACGAGGAAGGACACGGCCCGGTCCTCGGAGCTGCGCAGTGCGCCCAGGCGGGCGCCCCGGTCCTGGTGGACCAGGATCGCGCGCAGGGTGGGCGGGTCGTCGGCGGCGCCGGGCTCGGTGCGCGGCCACAGGCCGCGTTCGCCGACCCAGGCGGGCGCGACGTCGAAGCCCGTCACGGTGACGTCGCGCAGGACGCCGGGTGTGTGCTCCAGGTACACCTGCCGGGCGACGCGCACCGGAGCGGGATAGGCGGCGGGCTCGCCGAGCGCGATCCGGATGATCTGCCGCTCCAGCGAGGCCCCGCTGGCCAGCTCGTACAGCACGCACAGGCCGTCGCCCGGGGGCCGTGCGGCGACCTCCATCAGCACGGGCCGGTGGTCCTCGCCGACCCGCCACTCGGCGTGCGCGACGCCGTCTCGGAAGCCCAGCGTCCGCAGCATCCTCGCGTTGGCGGCCAGCAGCGCCGCCTCGTCGGCCGGGCGGTCAGCTGGCACGGTGTGGGACAGCTCGACGAAGGTGGCGGCGTGTGTGTCCGTGGTGTCCTTGCGGGTGACGGAGGCGAAGACGATCCCGCCGTCCTGGACCAGGGACTCCACCGAATACTCCTGCCCGGTGGCCTGCTCCTCGATCAGTACGGTCTCGTGCGGGGGATGTCCGGCCAGCAGGTCGCGGAGCCGGCCGGGGCCGGCGACGCTCTCCACCCCGGAGCTGGAGTGCCGTCCGGCCGGCTTGAACACGACCGGATAGCGCAGGGCCGTCGCGTCGACGCGGTCCCGTTCGCCGGGCGGCACGATGACGGCCGCCGGGCTGCACTCGGGCAGGTACCAGCGCTGGAGGTACTTGCTGCGGCAGGCACGGGTGGCGCGCAGTCCGGGGCTGGGCACGCCGAGGGCGTCCGCGAGCAGCCCGATCGGCTCGACCTGGGTCTCGCCGACGGCGCAGGCGCCGACGATGTCGTACTCCTCGCGCCAGCGGCGGGCGGCGGCCACGGCGCCCGGCAGGAAGGAGTTGTCGACGGCGGGGTCGCCGTCGACGAACGCGAAGTCGTCGATGGCGGTGGCGGGATGGCCGGCCTCGGCGGCCTTCGCCAGGGCCTCTTCCCGTCCGGCCGCGGGCGTGATGAGAAGGATCTTCAGGCCTCGACGGACCAGCTCGTCCAGATAGGCGGGTGACCGGCACACGACCAGGAATGATCCCGCCAGTACAAAGGCGGCCGGTCTCTGTCTTCCGTGCTGCGGGTCGTCCATCTCCGTCTCCCCCGAGTGTTGTTCACGATGTGGGTGCCTGGGCGGCACGCGTCCGGCGGCGGCCGGGCCGCTCCCGCACCGACGGGAGCGGCCCAAGGCCGCGCGGGGCGTCTCAGTCGAAGCGGAGACTGCCCGTCCGGGTCCTCTTCAGCTCGAAGAAGTCCGGGTAGTTGGCGAGTGCGCGGGCTCCGTCGAAGATCCGAGCGGCCTCCTCGCCGCGCGGGATGGAGTTGAGCACCGGGCCGAAGAAGGCGACGCCGTCGATGTGGATGGTGGGCGTGCCGACGTCCTCCCCGACCGGGTCCATGCCCTCGTGATGGCTCTTGCGCAGTTCCTCGTCGTAGATGTCGGTGTCGGCGGCGGCCAGCAGCGTGTCGGGCAGGCCGCAGGCGGCGAGCGCCTCCGCGGCGACGGCGAGGTAGTCCTTGTTGCCGCCGTTGTGGATCCTCGTGCCCATCTCCTGGTACAGGGCGGGGTAGACCTCTTCGCCGTGGTGGTGCGCCGACGCGGCGCAGATCCGGTTGAGGGCGAGCGAGTTGTCCACCATGGTGCGGTACCAGTCGGGCAGTTCCCGTCCCTCGTTGAGGACGAACAGGCTCATCAGCCGGAACCGCAGGTCGAGCGGGCGGTGCTGCTGCACCTCCAGGATCCAGCGCGAGGTGATCCAGGCGAAGGGACAGGCCGGATCGAAGTAGAAGTCGACCTTGGCGGTGTCCGTACCTGCGCCGGAGGCCGGCACGGTGGGGGTGCTCGCGGTGGCGGGCGTCTGTGCGGTCATGCGGTGGGCTCCTCGTGGACCGCGACGGACGCGCCGTCGCCGTCCCGGACGTAGGCGGTCAAGTCGGCGTACTGCTCGCGCAGTTGCCGCTTGAGGACCTTACCGGTGACTCCCACGGGCAGACCGGGCTCCTCCGGAACGATCTCCAGCAGTCCGAGCAGCGGGTGGCCTGCGGCCCGGAGGGCGTCGTTGGCCTGGCGGAGCAGCTTCTCCGGGTCGGGGTCGGCGACGGACTGTGCGACGGTGACGACGGCCACGGGCACCGCCTTGCCGTCGCGGCGGCCCGCCACCACGGCGACGTCCCCGGTGTCCGGCACCTCGTTGAGGATGACCTCCTCCATGAAGACGGAGTAGCCGGTGCCCTGCTCCGTCTCGATCGCGTCGGCGGCGCGGTCGACCAGGAAGAAGTCGCCTTCGGCGTCGCGGTAGGCCATGTCGCCGGGCATCCAGTAGCCGGACAGCCGGAAGCGGTAGGTGGTCTCGGAGTCACCCCAGTAACCGGGCGTGATCGCGGGTCCCTTGGCGGCCAGGTAGCCGACCTCGCCGTCGTCCGCGTGGCTGCCGTCCTTGCGGAGGATGGTGACCTCGGCGACGCCGACCGGCTTGCCGGCACAGCGGTCGTTGCGCTTGCTGTCCAGGGTGCGGGCCTTCAGCAGGACGCCCCAGCCGAGTTCGGTGGTGCCGAGGCGGTCCAGGAAGGCGGCGGGTGCCAGGCCCGGGCTGCGCATGGACAGCACCTTGGTGATGTGCGCCTGGTGCACGGCGTCGCCGATGGACACCCAGGCCTGGACGGAGTCCAGCGTGCCGGGCTCCGGTTCGATGTTGGCGAGTTCGGCATAGGCGTGGGCGAAGGACATCACGGAGGTCGGCCGGTACTTCGCCACCGCACCGGCGAGACCGGGTCCGCTGCGGTCGCTGAGCGCGACGATCGGAGTGCCGCCGAGCACCGCGTAGACGGTGTACGCGATGCAGCCGAGGTGCGACTGGGGCAGCGCCGTCATCATCAGCGCGCCGGGGTGCTCGGTGTGGTCGACCAGGCGGAACTTGGGCCCGGAGACGATCGACTTGTGGGTGTGGATGGTGGGCTTGGGACGGCCGGTGGTCCCGGACGAGTGCAGGATGGTGACCGGGTCGTCGTCGTGGTGGTGCCAGTAGGCGTCGGACGGCAGGGTCGCCGCGGGCGGGGCGGGCAGCTCCTCGACGCTGACGGTCCAGCTCAGGCCGAGGTCGGCGGTGGAGCCGAGACGGTCGAGGCGGGCCTGGTCGGCGTACAGGCCGACCGGCGTGGTCTGCTGGATCAGCGACGTCGCGATGGCCTGCGAGGCGTTGGAGTTGATCAGCAGGGCCACCGCGCCGATCTGGGCGAGCGCGTAGAAGTGCAGGGAGTAGCCGAGGGAGTCCTCGAACCAGACGGCGACACGGTCCCGGGTCTGCACGCCCTGCGCCAGGTACCAGGCCGACCAGCTCTGCGCCAGCGCGTCGAACTCGGCAAGGCTGAACTCCTCCCGCAACTCGCCGTCCGGCGTGGCTATCGGACGGCTGGAGCGCAGGAACGGCAGGTCGGGGTGCGGGTTGGCGGCGAGCGCCGAACGCAGCAGGTTCCCCCCGCCCACGGTGGGATCGGCGGCGAGCGCGGAGCGCTGCTCGGGGGTGAGGACGGTGGGGGCGAAGGTGGTCATGGGCAGCCTCTCGGACAGGGGTCGGGCAGTGTGCGGTGGGATCGCCGCCGTCGGTGTCTCCCGGCCGCGGCCGGCCGATCGCGTATGACGCGTCAGTCCCGTGCGAAGAGCCGGGCGCAGGCGTCCTGGTGGTGAGCGAGGTCGTCGCCCAGGTAGTCCCGCAGTTCGCCGAGGAGGGCGGCGAAGCCGGCCTCGGTGCCGTGCTCCACTGTCTCGGCGAGCCGGTGGATGGCGGCGGCCAGTGCCTTGCGGGCCGCGGGCGCCTCGGCGTTGGCGTACTGGACGTCCCAGTACACCTCCGGGGTCCCGCCGACGACGCGGGCGAGCAGCGCCAGCAGGGTGGTCGCGGGCGGCGGTGCGATGGGGCGAAGCTCCGCGGCCGGTACGCCCGTCCCGGCCAGGGCGAGCCCGAAGCCGAGCACGGCGGCGTGGGTCAGCGCCTGGGAAGCGGCGGCCAGCCGGTCGTGCTGGGCCGCGTCGACGCGCTCCACGGTGGCGCCCCAGTCCTCGACCAGCCCGAGCAGTTCGGTGACGCCGGGTCCGTCGTGGACGACGACGGCGGCCACGGGCCGGCCGGTGAAGCCGAGCGCGGGGGCGAACATCGGGTTGAGGCCGACCGCCTGCACGCCGGGGGCGTGTTCGCGTACGGCCCGGGCCACGGCCTGTTTCACGGACAGCGTGTCGGCGAGCACCGCGCCGGGCCGCAGTGCCACGGCCAGGCCGGGCAGCGCGGCGAGCGCCACCGGTTCGGGGACCGCGAGGACGACCAGGTCGGCCCGGCCGAGTTCGGCGGCGAGCGCCGGGTCCACGGCGGTGATGTCGCCCTGCACCCGGCGGGCCGCTTCCGGCTCGGCGCCGGGACCGAGGGCGGGGTCCACGACGGTCACCTCGACGTCCGCGCCGATCAGCCGCTCGGTGAACAACCGGCCCACGGCTCCGGCACCGCCGACGACGACGGCGCGCCCGATCACGGCAGGCCCCCGACCGGTGCGGCGAACGAACCCGGGGAAGCCGACGAGGCCGGGGCGGTCGCGCCGCCCGTCGGGGCCGGGTAACCCGTCGGTGGCGTCAGGTCGGGTTCGAGCGCGGTGGCGAGGACCGCGGTGACCATCGCGCGGGACTTGACGACGGTCTCCTCGAACTCCTCCTCGGCGTCGGACAGTGCCACGATGGCCCCGCCGACGCCGAAGGCGACGCGGTCGGGGGTGGCGACCAGGGTACGGATGACGATGTTGAGGTCGGCGGCCCCGCTGAGCGCGAACCAGCCCAGGGACCCGGAGTAGACGCCTCGCGGTCCCTCCTCGAGCCGGTCGATGATCTCCATGGTGCGCAGCTTGGGCGCCCCGGTCATCGAGCCGCCGGGGAAGGCTGCCCGGACGCAGGAGACGGCAGTCTCCTGGGGTCGCAGCGTGCCGCGGATGGTGGACACCAGCTGATGGACGGGCGCGTAGGTCTCCACCTGGAACAGGCTCGGCACGTGCACGGACCCGACCTCGGAGACGACATTGAGGTCGTTGCGGATCAGGTCGACGATCATCAGGTTCTCGGACCGGTCCTTCTCCTGGCTGAGGAGGTCCTGGCGCAGCGCCTCGTCCTCCTCGGGAGTCGCCCCGCGCGGCCGGGTGCCCTTGATCGGCTTGGACTCGGTGACCCGGTCGGTGCCGACCGTGACGAACCGCTCCGGGGAGGCGCTGAGCACGGCGACGCCCGGGAAGTCGAGCAGCGCGCCGTAAGGCACGGGGCTCAGCCGGCGCAGTTGGGCATAGGTGGTCAGCGGGTCGATGCGGACGTCCATGACGACGGAGTTGGTCAGGCAGACCTCGTAGGTCTCGCCCTGGCGTATCTCCTCCAGGCACTGCCGGATCCGGTCGAGGTAGGCGTCCTTGTCGTGGCGGAGGCGGACGACACCGGCGGCGACCGGGTCGATCATGCCGACGCCGCGGAAGGGGGCCGTCTCCGGCCGCCCGGCGTCCGGGACGGGCAGGGCGCGCAGCCGGTTCTCGGTCTCCGTCAGCCAGCGCAGGGCGTCGTGGTCGTCGCCGTCGGCGGACAGGGCCAGCAGATAGCTGACGCCCTCGGCGTGGTCGACGGCGAGCATGCGGTCGGCGAAGAGCACCGCCGCGTCCGGGGTGGCCGACTTGTGCACCGCCTGCCCGCCCGTCTCGGCCTTGAGTTCGTAGCCGAGGTAGCCGACGTAGCCGAGGTTGAACTCGAACGGCAGGCCGTGCGGCACCGGCACGGCACGCGAGCGGATCTGCCGGTCGAGGTACTCGAAGAAGCCCTGCTCGACGATCTCGCCCTCGTCGCCGTCGCGGCCGGGGCTGCGCACGGTGACGCCGCCGTCCGACACCCGGTAGCTGACGTACTCGGCCAGGGGGCCCCTGCCGTCGCCGAGGAAGGAGAAGCGGGACAGGCCCTCGATGACCGCGCCACTGTCCAGCCAGAAGCCGTGGGTGCCCCCGTCGAAGAGGGTGCGGTAGGCGGTCTCGGTGTCGGGCTCGACGTCCACCCGGCGCACGTGCACGGTGTAGCGCGAGCGGTCGGCGGCGCCGTGAGCGAGGGCCAAGCGGCGGAAGTTCTCCAGCAGTTCGCGCCCGTACTCGCTGCTGATCGACTCGGGGTGGAACTGGACCCCCCAGATCGGCCGGGACACGTGCTGAACGCCCATGATGACGCCGTCCTCGGTCCAGGCGACGGCCTCCAGTTCTTCGGGGAGGCTGACGGCGGCGAGGGAGTGGTAGCGCACCACGTCGAACGGGCTCGGCAGCCCGGCGAACAGGTCGGCGCCGTTGTGGTGCACGGCGGAGATCCGCCCGTGCATGGGTTCGGCGGCCAGCCCGACGGTACCGCCGAACAGATGGGTGATGCCCTGGTGGCCGAGGCACACGCCGAGGACGGGCAGTCCGCTGTCCAGGATGGCCCGGGCGCTGATGCCGAAGTCCCGCTCGCGGTCGGGGCGGCCGGGACCGGGCGAGATGACGATGGCGTCGAACTCGTCGAGCCGCAGCGACGACCAGTCGGCGGCGTTTCTGACGACGACCGGTGGCTGTCCGTTCACCTCGCCGAGCAACTGGTAGAGGTTGAAGGTGAACGAGTCGTAGTTGTCGATGAGCAAGGTCCTCACGAGGACCTCCCGATCACCTGGTCCTCTACCCGGCACGTCTCCTCGATGACGAGGTCGTAGAGCCTGCGCAGGAACGTCTGGTCGATGCCGTGCCGCTCGCCGTACCGGGCGGCACGTTCGTGCACGACGCCGATGCGGTGCGGCTGCATCATCGGCACGTCGTGCTCCCGTTTGAAGTGCCCGATCTCCACGCACTTCTCGATGCGGGCGCGCAGTTGTTCCAGCAGTCTTTCGTCGATCGCGTCGAGTTCCGCTCGAAGGTCCTCGATGGTGACGCCGGTCGTCGGCCTGTCCCCCATGGCTGTCCCTCCCCGCCTGTTCACCGTTCGAATGTGCCCGTCCGCTCCCTCGCGCCGCCACATGCCCGATAGCTCGTATCAACGCAGTGCAGACAATGCGGGGATCGATACGCGGACAAGCGGGACATTCCGACGGCTGACATTCAGCCAGGGTCCGGCTGCGCGGCGGTCGTCGAGCACGCGGGTGGCCGAAACACTCGGTAGCGGTCGCGTGGCTGGAACACGCGGGTGGCGGCACGGCCGAAATCGCCGGTACGGCGGTGCGGGAGGGGGGCGACGGGGTCGGCCGGCGGTCGTCTCGAACGGCGGCGCACATACTGGCGTCGGCGCCTCGTCCAGCCCGGACGTCCGCCACGGGCACTTCGCTCGCCACCGCATCCAGCCAGCGGTGCACCGCCTCCACCGGCCGCCCCGGTGCACACGATCACCGGCCCGCCGGCGCGGCGCTCTCGGCGCGCCTGAGCGTGCCGCACGCTCCGCGCTCCCCGCCGGCCCCGCTCGTCGCGCCTCACCGGCTCCGGCGCCGAGCAAGGCCACAGATCCCGACAGCTCCCCACCGGTGCATCCGTCTGCGTTGCAGGTGGCCGACGCGCTCGTCGCCGCCTCCCACCACCGGTCCCGCGGCTGGGGAGACGTGGTCGTACTCGCCGCGTGCACTGCCGCGTGGATCGGCGAGGTCTCAGGCTGCCGCGTAGGGGACATCGACGCCGACCAGTGGATCCGGACGGTACGGGGCCGGACCGCACCGGCGCCCGGCGGGCCGACCGACAAGGGCTCCAAGGGCGAGCGGGCTCGCAGGGCTCCCATCGTCGAGGAGATCCGTCCCCCAGTCGCTCCGTGTGCCCTGTCCGCCGGCCCGAATCCCGGTGCCCGCCTGTTCACCGGCCCGCGCGGTGGACGCGTCTCCACCGCCGTCCCGCGCAGCGACTTCGTCGTCCAGCGCGGTGACCCCGGTCACGGGCGCCGGTCCCCCGCTGGTCCCCAAAAATGATCAAGGGCCGGTTTCGGATGCCTCCGAAACCGGCCCTGACCTGCGACTGTCTCCAGTCGGGACGACAGGATTTGAACCTGCGACCCCTTGACCCCCAGTCAAGTGCGCTACCAAGCTGCGCCACGTCCCGGTGCCCGACCGTGCGGTGCCCCGCGTGATCGTGCGTGCAGAACTCTACCGCACACCGGGCGGTGCGCCGAAAGGGCACCCCCGCGGGACAATCGCCGTATGGGCAGCAGTGGGCGGGAGAGCGACCGTGCGGCGGCCGGACGGGACCGGGACGACGAGGGGCGGGCGCGCAACGCGCGGCCCCGGGACGGGCTGGGGCGGCCGCTGCCCCACGGCACGCCGGGCGTGGCGCGGCAGCCGGAGGGTGTGGTGCGCTCGCCGCAGGACACCGTCGCCGAGGCGCGGGCGCTGCTCGCGGCGGGCAAGCCGTTCCACGCGCACGAGGTGTTCGAGGACGCCTGGAAGTCGGGCCCACGGGAGGAGCGCCCGCTGTGGCGCGGGCTGGCCCAGCTCGCCGTCGGCCTCACCCACGCGGCGCGCGGCAACACCACGGGCGGCCCCCGGCTGCTGCGCCGGGGTGCCGGGGCCACCGAGGAGTGGGCGGCCGTGACCGGCCGGTGGCGGCCCTACGGCATGGACGTCGCCGCTCTGGCCGCGTGGGCGCGGGATCTGGCGGACGAGGTCGAACGGGACACCTCCCCCGTTGATCCGGGCGCCCGCGCGCCCCGACTCTGAGCGTGCTCCCGGTGCCGGTGCCGTCGCTGCCGGTGGGGTGCGGCAGACTCGTGGGGTGCGAAAGATTCATGTCATCGGCATCGGCGCGGGCGACCCGGACCAGCTGACCCTGCAGGCGGTCAGGGCGCTGCGGAGCACGGACGTGTTCTTCGTCCTCGACAAGGGCGAGGTGAAGAGCGACCTGACGCGGCTGCGCCACGACATGCTCCGCACCCACATACCGGAGGGCGGCTACCGCGTGGTCGAGGCCGGCGACCCGGAGCGGGACCGCCGGGCGGCGGGCGCGGCGTACTCGCCCGCCGTGGACGACTGGCGCAGCGCCCGCGCCGACATCTACGAGCGGCTGATCGGCGAGGAGTTGGGCGAGGACGGCACCGGTGCGTTCCTCGTGTGGGGGGACCCGGCGTTGTACGACAGCACGCTCGGCATCCTGCGGGAGGTGCTGGCGCGGGGCACCGTGGCGTTCGAGTACGAGGTGGTGCCCGGCATCAGCAGCGTCTCCGCGCTCGCCGCCCGGCACCGCACCGGGCTGAACCGGGTGGCCCGGCCGGTCCAGATCACCACCGGCCGGCGGCTGGCGGAGGGTTTCCCGGACGACGTGGACGACGTGGTGGTGATGCTGGACGCCCACCAGGCCTTCCGGCGCTACGCCGACCAGGACGTGGACATCTACTGGGGCGCCTACCTCGGCACCCCGGACGAGATCCTCGTCTCCGGCCCGATCGCCGAGGCCGGCCCCCGCATCGAGCGGCTGCGCGCCGAGGCCCGGGAGCGCAAGGGCTGGATCATGGACACGTACTTGCTGCGACGCCACCCGAAGAACGCCTGAGAGGCCGGGGGACACCCGCCGGACAGGGCGTGGACGCGGGCGCGGGCGCGGCGGACGCTAGGCGAGCCCCAGCCGGGCCAGCGCGCTCGCCACGTCGGGGACCGGGGTGACGCCCGGGGGCAGCGGGGGGCGTCGTACCAGCAGCACCGGCAGGCCGAGGCGGCGGGCGGCGGTGAGCTTCGCCTCCGTCGCCGCTCCCCCGCTGTCCTTGGTGACCAGGACGTCGAGCCGGTGTTCGCGCAGCAGCGCGATCTCGTCGGCGACGGTGAAGGGGCCGCGGGCGAGGAGGAGTTCCGCGTCCGGCGGCATCGGCGGCTCCGGCGGTTCGACCGACCGCACGACGAAGTGCAGGTCCGTCAGCCCGGCGAAGGCGGCCAGACCCAGACGGCCGGTGGTGAGGAAGACACGGCTGCCGACGGACGGCAGCAGCCGGGCCGCCGCGTCCAGCGAGGGCACCTCGTGCCACCGGTCGCCGGGACCGGCGCTCCAGCCGGGCCGGCGCAGCACCACCAGCGGAACCCCGGTGGCGTCCGCCGCCCGCGCCGCGTTGGCGGTGATGCCGGCGGCGAAGGGGTGGGTGGCGTCCACCGTCGCGGCCACGTCGTGCTCCCGCAGCCACCCCGCCAGCCCGTCGGCCCCGCCGAAGCCGCCGACCCGTACGTCCCCGGCGAGCGCCCCGGGGCGGGAGACCCGGCCGGCGAGCGAGCTGGTGACGTGGACGCCCGGCCGGGCCGCCAGGGCGGCGGCCAGCTCGCGGGCCTCGGCGGTGCCGCCGAGGACGAGGACGTGGCGGGACATGCGTCGAGGGTACGAGAGCCCCCGCTCCCGACCGGCCCCGAGCCCCGTCTACCATGGCTTGTCGCCGGCCATCCGGCTCACGCCTTCATTTCCAAGGCTCGCAGGGAACACAGGCATACGAGAGGCAGGCACCGCACCCCATGGATCTCGTCCCCGCCCTGCCCGTCACACCCCCGGAGGACCGGCCCGGACTGCTCGACGGCTTCTCGCTGGAGATGACCGGCAAGGATGTCGCCGGCCTCGAAGAGGCGCACGGTGCGATCCCCGCCGGCACCCGGGTCAACGTCACCTTCCTCGGCAACGAGGACCTGGAGACGCGGGTGGCGGCGGCCCGTGCCGTGCGGCGGCTCGGCTTCGTGCCGGTGCCGCACCTCTCCGCGCGGCGGCTGCGTTCCCGGGGGGAGCTGGCGGAGTTCCTGGCCGCCCTGCGGGAGGCGGACGCGGTGCGCGAGGTGTTCGTCGTCGCCGGCGATCCGGCGGCGCCGCTCGGCCCGTACGAGGACTCGCTCGCCGTGCTGCGCTCCGGGCTGCTGCACGAGTACGGCGTACGGCACGTCGGGGTCGGCGGCTACCCGGAGGGCCATCCGGCGATCGGCGAGCCGGTGCTGTGGTCGGCGCTGGAGGAGAAGGCCGCCGTGCTGCGCGCGGAGGGCCTGCGGGGCAGTGTCATCACCCAGTTCGGCTTCGACGTCGACGCGGTGCTGAGGTGGGTCGAGTCCGCGCGCGAGCGGGGGGTGGACCTGCCGGTGCGGGTCGGGGTGCCGGGCCCGGCGGGGGTCCGGCGGCTGCTCGGCTACGCGCGCCGCTTCGGCGTCGGCACCAGCGCGGGCATCGCGAGGAAGTACGGCTTCTCGCTCACCAACCTGATGGGGACGGCGGGCCCCGACCGGTTCGTGCGCGCCCTGGCCGAGCGCCACGACGTGACGCGCCACGGCGATCTGGGCCTGCACCTGTACACCTTCGGCGGCCTGCGTGCCGCGTCGGACTGGGCCACCGCCTTCCGGTCGGAACGGCCGGCTGACGACTGACTGACGGCGGACTGCCGACGGCCAGGCGGCCGACGGCCAGGTGGCTGACAGCTGACGGCCGGCGGCTGACGGCCGGCGGTCAGGCGGCGGCGCCCGGACAGGGTCGTTACAGTCGGCGGTATGGGCGCGGTGCGTGGCGTGCTGATCGACATCGACGGAGTGCTGACCGTCTCCTGGCGGCCGCTGCCGGGCGCGGTGGAGGCGCTGCGTGCGGTGCGGGAGGCCGGACTCGGGGTGGTCCTGGTGACCAACACGACGTCCCGCACCCGCGCTTCGATCGCGCGGACGCTGGCCGGGTCGGGGTTTCCGGTGACGGCCGACGACATCCTCACCGCGCCCGCCGCCACCGCGGCGCACCTGGCCGCGCGCTACCCAGGTGCGCGGTGCGCGCTGCTGAACAGCGGTGACGTACGCGAGGACCTCACCGGTGTGACGGTGGTGGAGGACGGTGACGTCGACGTGGTCCTGCTCGGCGGGGCCGGGCCGGAGTTCGGCTACGCGGCGCTGGACCGGGCCTTCGGCCGGCTGCGGCGGGGGGCGCGGCTGGTGGCGATGCACCGCAACCTGTACTGGCGTACCGAGGACGGACTGCGGCTGGACGCGGGCGCGTTCGTGGCCGGTCTGGAGGCGGCGGCGGGGGTGACGGCGGAGGTGACGGGCAAGCCGTCACCGGCGTTCTTCGCGGCGGCCCTGCGGCACCTCGCGGTGGAGGCGGGACAGGCGCTGATGGTGGGCGACGACGTCGAGTCGGACGTCCTGGCGGCGCAGCGGGCGGGGCTGACCGGGGTGCTGGTGCGGACCGGGAAGTTCCTGCCGGAGACGCTGGAGTCGGCGAGCGGCACGCCCGACCACGTGGTCGACTCGTTCGCGGACGTCCCGGGCTTGCCGGGGCTGCGGCCCTGCTGACGGATCGCCGTGCGCAACGCCTCAACGCAGGAGCAGTTGGAGTGCGCCGAGCACCGTCGCCGCGATGACGAGTTGCTCGAACAGGCGCTGGTTGATGCGGTGGACGGCCCAGGCGCCGAGCAGTGCGCCGGGGACGACGAACACGACCAGGGCGGCGTCCAGGAGGAGCGAGCGGCCGTCGATCAGGCCGAGGCCCGCGCTGAACGGCACCTTCGAGACGTTGACGATGAGGAAGAAGAACGCCGAGGTCCCGAGGAAGCCGAGTTTGCGGAAGCCGGCGGAGAGCAGGTACAGCGACATCACGGGGCCGCCCGCGTTGGCGACCATCGTGGTGAAGCCGCCGAGCACACCGTAGGAGCGCGCCTTGATCCGGCCGGCGTGGGTGACGACGGCGTCGGGCTCGTCGGTCCGGTCGGCCGCGCGCCGCCGCCACAGGGTGACGCCCGCCATCAGCAGCAGGATGGCGCCGATCGAGGTCCGGACGGTCGTGTCGTCGGCCCACATCAGGAACAGGGTCCCGGCGACGACGCCGGCCGCGACCGCCGGGAACAGCCGCCACAGCGTGGGCCAGTGGGCGTGGCGGCGGTAGGTGAGGACGGCGAGGACGTCTCCGGCGATCAGGATCGGCAGCAGCACTCCGGTGGAGGCGCGGGCGGGCAGGACGGCTGCGAAGACGGCGAGGCTGACGGTGTTGGCCCCGCTCACGGCCGTTTTCGAGAAACCGACGAGCAGGGCCGCGAAGGCGAGGGCGGCGAACTCCCAGCCGGTGATGTGCCAGAGGGTCGTGGTGTTCATGCGGACGCCGATGCTATGCGCCCGCGCCCGCCCCGGTCAGCACCGTCTCGCCTGCTGGGCCCGTCATAGCCTGCGTGCCCGCCGTGCTCTTGGGACGTCACGCGGCGTCCCACCTCGTGGGCCCGCCACGCCCTGGGGACGTCACGCCTTGTGAGCCCGCCACGCCGTGCGGGTCCGTCGGGCGGGTTCGGGCGCGGCGCCGCCCGGCCGGCCTGCCGCTCAGTGCCGCTCCACCAGCACCGCGCTCCCCTGCCCCACCCCGACGCACATCGTCGCGAGGCCGCGTTCCGCGCCGGTGCGGCGCATGCGGTGCAGGAGGGTGGTGAGGATGCGGGCGCCGGAGCTGCCGAGGGGGTGGCCGAGGGCGATGGCGCCGCCGCTGGGGTTGACCAGCTCGGGGTCGATGCCCAGCTGGTCCACGCACGCCAGGGCCTGCGCGGCGAACGCCTCGTTGAACTCGGCCTCCTGGAGGTCGCCGATCGTCCACTCGGCGCGGGCGAGCGCCTTGCGGGTGGCGGGGACCGGTCCGATGCCCATGACGTCGGGATGGACTCCGGCGGAGGCGCCGGCGACGTAGCGGCCCAGGGACTCCAGCCCCAGCTCGTTGAGGGCCTCCTCGCTGACGAGAAGGAGCCCGGCGGCACCGTCGTTCATCGGCGAGGCGTTCCCCGCGGTGACGGTGCCACCCTGGCGGAAGACCGGCTTGAGGGCGGCGAGTCTGTCGTAGGAGGTGTCCTCGCGGATGGACTCGTCGCTGTCGACGACCACGCCGTCGGGGCGCTCGACGGGCAGGATCTCGTCGTCGAAGTGACCGTTCTTGCGGGCGAGGGCGGCGCGTCGGTGGCTGCGCAGCGCGAAGTGGTCCTGCCGCTCCCGCTCGATGCCGTACCGCTCGGCGACCTCCTCGGCCGTCTCCCCCATCGAGAGCAGACCGTGCAGCTCCTTCATCGCCGGATTCACCAGGCGCCAGCCGAGCCGGGTGTCGAAGGTCTCCATGCGGTGCGGCAGGGCGTCGTCGGGCCGGGGCAGGACGAAGGGCGCGCGGCTCATCGACTCGCTGCCGCCGGCCACCACGATGTCCGCCTCGCCGGCCGCGATGGCGCGGGCCGCGGTGGTGACGGCCTCCAGGCCGGAGGCGCACAGGCGGTTGACCGTGGCGCCGGGAACCGACTCGGGCAGGCCGGCGAGGAGGGCGGCCATCCGGGCGACGTTGCGGTTGTCCTCGCCGGCCTGGTTGGCTGCCCCCCAGTAGACGTCGTCCACGCGGGCCGGGTCGAGCGCGGGCACATCGGCGACCAGGCCGCGGATCACGGTGGCGGCGAGGTCGTCGGGCCGTACGGAGGACAGTGCTCCGCGCAGTCTGCCGATGGGGGTGCGGCGAGCGGCCGCGAAGTGGACGGGACGCACGACAGAACTCCTGACCGACGCGTTAATTACCACTGCTAGTTTTGGTCCTCGGACTATAGCCCCTGCCCGGCCCGCTGGGAAGTTCCCCGCGCCCCTGGGAAGATCGGCGCGAGCCGCAGCCGACGCAGCCGGAGGTAACCGATGGCCGACGCCTACGCACACCGTGAGCAGCGTGAGTACGTCTTCACCGGCACCCGGGGCCGGGTCTTCGTCCGCGAGTGGCCCGGCGACCGCGCCCGCTCCATCGTCCTCCTCGTGCACGGCTACGGCGAGCACACCGGCCGCTACGAGGAACTCGCCGCCGTCCTCGCAGCGCACGGCGCGGCCGTCCTCGGCCCCGACCACATCGGGCACGGCCGGTCCGGCGGTGAACGGGTGGTGATCGAGGACTTCGAGGACGTCGTCACGGACCTGCACACCGTCGCGGACCGCGCGCGGGCCGGACATCCCGGGCTGCCGCTGGTGCTCGTCGGCCACTCGATGGGCGGGCTGATCGCCGCGCGCTACGCCCAGCGGTACGGCGACGGACTCGCCGCCCTGGTGCTGTCCGGACCGGTGATCGGCGCCTGGGAGACACCGGCCCGGCTCCTCTCCCACGAGGAGATCCCGGACATCCCGATCAGCCCCGCGGCACTCTCCCGCGACCCCGCCGTCGGCGCGGCGTACGCGGCCGATCCGCTGGTGTGGCACGGGCCGATGAAGCGGCCGACGCTGGAGGCGTTCGTCCGCGCGCTGGCGGCGGTCGACGAGGGCGGCGACGTCGGCCGGCTGCCGGTGCTGTGGCTGCACGGCGACGACGACCGGCTGGTCCCGCTGCCGGGCAGCCGGGTCGGCGTGGAGCGGCTGAGCGGGGTGGACCTGACCGAGCGGGTCTGGCCCGGGGCCCGGCACGAGCTGTTCCACGAGACGGTCAGAGCGGAGGTGTTCGCGGAGCTCACGCGCTTTCTGGACCGGGTGTCGGGCTGCTGATCCCGCCGCCGGGCGCCGTGTTTGCCCCGGTCGGCCATGGGCACCCGCGCGCTCATGGAGTGGATGCGCCGTGCCGCCTGCCTGGACGAGGATCCCGAACTGTTCTTCCCCGTGGGCACGACCGGACCGGCCCTGCGGGACATCGCGGCCGCCAAACAGGTCTGCGCCCGCTGCCCGGTCACCGCGGAGTGCCTCGCCTACGCCCTCACCAGCGGTCAGCGCTCGGGGGTGTGGGGCGGGACCTGCGAGGAGGAGCGCGCGCGTCTGCTCCGCACCCCCCGGGACCGTGTGAGAAGGAAAGGCACCGTATGACTGTCGTGAAGAGTCCGCTGCCCGAGTCGGCCCGCCAGGTCACCTTCGACGCCCTGCAGAGCACGCTGGTGGACCTGATCGGACTGTCGCTGGTCGGGAAGCAGGCGCACTGGAACATCGTCGGGCCCCGGTTCCGCTCGATCCACCTCCAGCTGGACGAGGTCGTCGACGCGGCCCGCACCTACGCCGACTCCGTCGCCGAGCGCGGCGCGGCGCTGGGCCTGCCGCCGGACGGCCGGCCCGAGACGATCGCCACCGCCTACGCGCTGCCCGGCCCCAAGGACGGCTGGCTGCGGGACAGCGATGTCGTCCAGCTGATGGCCGACGCGCTCGGACGGGCCATCGAGGGCCTGCGCGAGCGGATCGACGACACCGCCGAGGCCGACCCGGTCACCCAGGACCTGCTGATCGGCATCGCCGCGGAGCTGGAGAAGCAGCGGTGGATGTTCGAGGCGGCGAACCTGCCGCACGAGAGCTGACGCACGCGGAGCTGACGCGGAGTCGATGCAGAGCCGACGCTGGGCCGACGGTACGGCCGGCCGACACCTGAAAGGGGCACGCCATGGTTGACGCCCTCGAAGCCGAGACGCTGTGGGAGGACTTCCACCGCGTGGTGAACATGACCTCGCCGGAACTCGCCGCCTGGTTGCGGGTGCGGGACGCCCAGGAGGAGGTGGAACCCCTCCCCGAGGAGGCGGGCTCCGCGACCGGCCGGCACGTCTTGGCCATCCTGCAGAAGCGGCGCACCGACCTCACCGACGACGACCTTCGGGTGATGCGGAAGGTCGTGGAGACGGTGGAGGAGCAGACGGACGTCGCCGACGAGCCGGCCGCCGAGGACACCCGCCTCCGCCACCGCCTGATGACCGTCGGGCACGATCCGCTCAAGCCGTGACCGGTGACGAGCGGCGGGTGCTGCGGGAACTCCTCGACGCGCACGGCCGGACGTACGCCGAGGAGGCCGGCATCCGGCTCAAGGACACCCCGCAGCCGCTGTACCAGCTGCTGGTGCTGGCGGTGCTGCTGAGCGCCCGCATCCGCGCCTCGGTCGCGGTCGCCGCCGCGCGCGAGCTGTCCGCGGCGGGGCTGCGGTCCCCGCGCCGGATGGCGGAGGCGGACTGGCAGCAGCGGGTCGACGCCCTGGGCCGGGGCGGCTACCGGCGCTACGACGAGCGCACCGCGACCCAGCTCGGCGACGGCGCCGCGCTGCTGACCGACCGCTGCGGCGGCGACCTGCGGCGGCTTCACGCCGAGGCGGGTGACGATCCCGGCGAGCTGCGGCGGCTGCTGACCGAGGTGCCGGGCCTGGGACCGGCGGGCGCCGACATCTTCCTGCGCGAGGCGCAGCGGGTGTGGCCGGACGTGGGTCCGCTGCTGGACGACAAGGCCCTCGCGGGGGCGAGGCGGCTGGACCTGCCCGCGGACCCGGACCGGCTCCTCGACCTCGCCGACCGCGCCGAACCGGCGGTCCTCGCCGCCGCGCTGGTCCGCGCGGCGCTGGACAAGGAACTGGCCGAGGAAGTCGCCCGGCAGGCGGCCTAGAACTTCCCCCCGCCAGGCCCCACATGGCCTACAGAACAGCTAGGCCGGCCCCGCGCCTCCGCCGTCCCGGACCACGCGGTGACGGAGACAGACCACCCGCGAGTCGCGGAAGGTGCGGTTCTCGAGCAGGTCGAGGTTCACGCGGCGCCCGCGCCGGGGAAAGTACGGGATACCGCCGCCGACGAGCACCGGGTGGATCCGGGGCCGGTATTCGTCGATGAGGTCCAGCGCGGCCGCCTCGGCGGCGAGGGTGGCGCCGCCGATGGCGATGTCGCCCTCCCCCGGCTCGGCCCGCAGCCGTTCGATCTCCTGCGCCAAGCCGCCGGAGAGCAGACGGGCGTTGCCCCGCACCGCCGACAGCGTGGTGGAGAAGACCACCTTCGGGAGCGGCTTCCACAGTGCTGCCCACTCGCGCATCGAGGCGTCGAGGGACGGGTCCTGGTCGGCGGTCTCCCAGTACAGCATCGTCTCGTACAGCCGTCGCCCCATGAGGTGGACGCCGACGCCGCGCAGTTCGTCGATGAAGAAGCGGAACAGCTCGTCGTCGGGCTCGGACCAGTCGAAGTCGCCGTCCGGTCCGACGATGTAGCCGTCGAGGGAGACACCCATCGAATAGGTGACGCGGCGCATCGGAGGACCTCCTCGGTCGGGGGCGGGCAGCGGGTTGCGAAAAGGTGGGGGTGAGAGGGCGGCGCGCTGTCAGGAGGCCAGTCGCGTCAGCGCGGCCGACACCAGGGTCAGTACACCGGGCATCAGCACCGACGGGTCCGGCGCGAACAGCGGACTGTGGTTGCCGGGCACCCGGTCCAGCTTCTGCTGGAGGTCGTCGCCGGGCGCCGCCCGCCACACGTCCGGCGGGGTCGACGTGAGGAACCAGTACGCGTAGGGCACGCCGTCGGGCGCGAGCAGGGCGAAGTCCTCACTGCCCATCGCCGGACCGAAGTCGAACACCGCGCCTTCGCCCAGGACTTGGCGGTGCACGGCGGCGACCGAGGCGTCGAGTTCCGCGTCGTTGACGGTGTTCGGGAAGCCGGACCGCACCGAGATCTCCGGATCCACCGGGCAGCCGGCGGCCCGGCACTCGCCCTCCACGGTCCGCCGCACCGCCGCCAGGACCCGCTCGCGTACCCGGGGGTCCTGGGTGCGCAGGTTCAGGGCGAGCCGCGCCTCTGCCGGGATGATGTTGTGCTGGGTGCCGGCGTGGAACTGCCCCACCGTCAGGACGACGGCGTCACGCGCCGCGACCTCACGGGCGAGCACGGCCTGCAGCCGGGTCACGATGTACGCGGCGGTGACGACGGGGTCGACGGTCGACTCGGGACGCGAGCCGTGCCCGCCGACGCCGTGCACCACGACGTCGAGGTCGTCGGAGGCGGACATGATCAGCCCCGGGGTGTGCGAGCAGAGCCCGGCCGGTCCCGGCGTGACGTGCTGCCCGAACAGGGCGTCCGGGCGCGGGAAGCGTTCGTGGAGCCCGTCCCGTACCATCGCCGCCGCGCCGCCGCCGACCTCCTCGGCGGGCTGGCCCACCACGACCAGGGTGCCCGACCAGGTGGCGCGGCCGGCGGCGAGCGCCTCGGCGGCACCCGCCAGCCAGGTGAGGTGCAGATCGTGTCCGCAGGCGTGCATCACCCCGGCGGTCGTGGACGCGTACTCCAGGCCGGTGGCCTCCGTGACCGGCAGCGCGTCCAGGTCGCCGCGCAGCCAGACCACCGGACCGTCCCCGTTCTCCAGCACGCCGACCACGCCGGTGCCGCCGACGCCCTCGGCCACCCGGTACCCGGCGGACCGCAGCCGACCGGCGAGCTTCCCGGCGGTGCGGTGCTCGCGGAAGGCCGTCTCCGGGTGGCGGTGCAGGTCCCGGTAGAAGTCCTCCAGGTCGTCGGCCTTCAGCGCGGAGGTCAGGTCCCGGCTGAGACGGGCGACGGCGGACGGCTCGGTCATCGGGGTTCCCTCTCGTCGGCGGCCGGGCGGACGACGTCCCGCCTCACGATGGCACAGAGACGCGCCCGCGGGGCCGCCGACGCGGCACCGGCCCGGGGAACCGCGCTCACCCGCCCAGCGGCAGCTCCAGTATCCGGGCGATGGTGCGCAGCACGCCGTTGTCGTTGTTCGACGGGGCGAGGTGGCGGGCCCGCCGCACCACCTCGGGGTGGGCGTTGGCCATGGCGAAGGACCACTCGGCCGCGTCGAGCATCTCCAGGTCGTTCAGGTAGTCGCCGAAGACCATGGTCTGCGCGGGGGTGATGCCCAGCTCCCGCTGGAGGCGGCGCAGGGCGGCGCCCTTGTTCGCGGTGCGGTTCATGACGTCGACCCAGTGCGCGCCGGAGACGACGACCTGGTGGGTGCCGGTGAAGGGGGCCAGCGCGGGGGCGACGGTCCGTTCGGCCGAGCCGAAGTCGTAGAGGGCCACCTTGATGATGTCGTCGCCGACGGCGGTGACGTCGTCCACGATCCGGTGGCTGAGGTAGTACCGGCGCACCTCGGCGAGGAAGGGCTCGTCGGCGCGCTCGACGTACGCGGCGCGCTTGCCGCAGACCACCACCCCGACGTCGGCGCCGCCGGCCGTGAGCCGCCGGGCGGCCCGCACGACACCGGCCGCGACCGCCGGGTCCATCGGATCGGAGCTCAGCTCGACGCCGTCGCGCACCACGTAGGTGCCGTTCTCGGCGATGAACACCATCCCGTCGGCTACCTGGGCGAACTCCCGCTCCAGGGTGGCGTACTGGCGTCCGCTGGCCGGGCTGAACAGCACGCCGCGCTCGCGCAGCCGCCCCAGCGCCTCCCACAGGCCAGCCGGGGGCCGCTTGTCGTCGTCCAGGAGCGTGCCGTCCATGTCGGTGACGATCAGCCGGATGTCGGCGCCGCCGGCCGGGGCCGGGGTCTGCGCGGGACGGGTCAGGGGCGAGGAGGAGTAGGGCATGTCCTGCCTTCTGTGCGGATGTGGGCCGGTCGTCACCCTACCGGGGGTGCCCCGCGGGCCCGCCCCGGACGGCGGTCGGCCCGGATCGCGGGACACGCCGATCTTCGGGAGGCACAATGGCCGCGTGACCGGCAGGACCGTGGAGGGGACCGAGACGTGAGCGACGAGGGCACCCCGGCGCAGGGCACGGGGCGGCTGAACACCGCCGTGGCGCACAACGCGCGGGTGTGGAACTACTGGATCGGCGGCAAGGACAACTACGAGGTCGACCAGCAGGTCGGTGAGCAGGTCGCCGGCATGTTCCCGGTGATCCGCGCGGTGGCCCGCGCGGACCGTGACTTCCTGGGGCGGGCGGTGACGTACCTGACGGCCGAACGCGGGGTGCGGCAGTTCCTGGACATCGGGACCGGTCTGCCCACCGTGGACAACACCCATGAGATCGCGCAGCGCATCGCCCCCGAGTCGCGCATCGTGTACGTGGACAACGACCCGATCGTGCTGGTGCACGCCCGGACCCTGCTGACCGGGGCCCCCGAGGGGGTCACCGACTACATCGACGCCGACGTGCACGACCCCGGGGCGATCCTGGAGCGCGCCGGGCGGATCCTGGACCTGAGCCGCCCGGTGGCCGTCATGATGCTCGGCATCCTCAATTTCGTCCTGGACACGCGGGAGGCGCGGGAGATCGTGCGCCGCATCATGGCCGCGGTGCCGTCCGGCAGCTTCCTGGTGCTCACCCATCCGACCTATGACGACGAGCTGGGCGGCGCGGGCCAGATCCCGGCGATGGAGTTCTGGAACGCGAACGCCAAGCCGCCGATCACCGCTCGCAGCGGCGCGGAGATCTCGGGGTTCTTCGAGGGGCTCCAGCTGCTGGAACCCGGCCTGGTGGCGTGCTCCCAGTGGCACGCCGGACCCGGCGACGATCCGGTGCCGCAGTACGGCGCGGTCGCCGTGAAGCCGTAGCGGCCGGGGCCCGCCGCGTCGGCGTGACCACGGTGAGCGGTCCTGCTGAACGTGGCCGCCACTGCGCGCCCGTGGTCGGCCGGGCCGCGGGGGTGTGCTCGTGTGAAGACGGTGAGGAGTGCCGGATCCACCGGCCGCCCGCCGGTACGGAAAGTATGATCAAGCAATGTCTGACATGACTGAGACCACGCCCGGTTGGCTGAGCCAGGACGAGCTGGAACTGGCCCGTGCCCGCATGCCGATCCTGTACGTCGAGGCGGTGCCCGTGCGCGTCGACGACAGCGGCGAAGTCACCAGCATCGGACTGCTGCTGCGGATCGGCCCGGACGGGACGGTCAACCGCACGCTGGTCTCCGGCCGGGTCCTGCACCACGAGCGGGTCCGCGACGCCCTGCTGCGCCACCTGGAGAAGGATCTCGGCCCGGTGGCCCTCCCCCGTCTCCCGGCTTCCCTGCAGCCGTTCACCGTCGCGGAGTACTTCCCGACGCAGGGCATCACGCCGTACCACGACTCCCGGCAGCACGCGGTGTCGCTGGCGTACATCGTGCCGGTGACCGGCGACTGCCAGCCCCGGCAGGACGCGCTGGACCTCGTCTGGTTCGACCCGCAGGAGGCGGCGTCGCCGGCGGTGCAGAGCGAGATGCCGGGCGGGCACGGGTTCCTGCTGCGGCAGGCCCTGGCCCACGTCGGCCTCTCGGCCTCCTGACCGGCGTGCCGGCGCCGCGCGGGCTGCCGGGGCAGCGTACGGCCGGTGGCGGGGTGGCGCTCGGGGCGGCCGCCCGGCGGCCCTGCACGGTGGTCGTGTGCCGGGGCTGCTGCTGCGGGGTGGCCCGCAAGCACCCCGGCTTCGACCACGCCTGGCAGTTGGAGCGGCTGCGCGCCGGGGCGGCCGAGCACGGTTTCCGGGTCCGTACGACGGACTGCCTCGGCCCCTGCGACCAGGCCAACGTCATCGTCGTCCAGCCGTCCTCCGAGGGCCGCCGGGCCGGTGGCCGGGCCACCTGGGTCGGCTTCGCGACCGACGGCGACGGCACGGAGGACATCGTGCGGTGGGCGGCCGCCGGCGGCCCGGGCCTGGCCGAGCCCCCGCCGACACTGGAGCTGCAGTTCATCCGGCCCCCGCGTGACGCGCGGAGGCGCTCGCGCCGCTGAGGGACGCACGGACACGGGGGTGTCCCCGCCGCCCCGGGTCTGGCGTCGGCAGCGGGGACTAGCGTGTCCGCCATGGCCGATCTCTTCGAACTGATGCTCACACTGGACCTGCGGGACGACCTGTCGGAGGCGGAGCTCACCGAACTGTGCCGCCATCTCGGCCTGGTGTCCGGGCCCGCCACCGGGCCCGACAGCACAGCCGCCGCCCAGCACGGGCCCGAGCCCGTGCTCGGCCGCAGGGGCGCGGCGCACAAGGTGAGCGGCGCACTCCTGTCGGCGCTCGTCCCCCGGCGCGGCGGCTGGGCCCTGAGCAGCCGCCAGGAGGTTCATCCCGACGACTTCGACGACCTCGGCGAGGTGCTGGTCCGGCTCGCGGGGAAGGCCGCCGACTCTCACCGTCACGACCACGACACCGTCTTCCTGGGCTGGATCCGGCACTACGAGCGGTACGACCCTGAACCGCTGCTGGTCCGGGGCGGCGAGGTCGTCTGGCCGTCGTGACGGCGGCAGCCGCCCGGCGGACGCCGGTGCCGCCCGTCCCCGCCTGTCAGCGCCGGTGTCCGGTGAGCCTCGACCGCGTTCGAAGGGGCACGGGCTGCCTTATCGGAGCTCCGCGAGTACCTCCGCGCAGATCGCCAGCGCGGTCTCGGCCGGTGTGCGGGCGCCGATGTCGAGCCCGATGGGCCCGTGGACACGGCTCAGGACGGCGTCGGTGACCCCCCGGGCGCGCAGGGCCGCGGCGCGGCGGTCCTGGGTGTGGCGGGAGCCGAGCGCGCCTACGTAGGGCGCACCGGCCGTGAGCGCGGCCTCCAGGCAGGGGACGTCGGTGTCGGGCTCGTGGCTGAGCACCACCAGGCAGGCGGCGGCGGGCAGCTCGGCGACCAGGCTGCGGACGCGGTCCGTGTCGGCGGTGACGGTGACCCGCCAGTCAAGCAACGCCGCCTGTGCGCGCAGCAGTTCGGCCAGCTCACCGTCGCCGACGACGATCAGGTAGGGGACGGCGGGGCACGCCTCGACCAGCAGCAGCCCGTCCTCGGTGACCAGCGTCTCGCGCCCGGCGCGGTGGCGGTCGAGCAGCCGGCGGGCCTGCTCGGCGGCGGCGGCCGGGATTCGCGGGCCGGCGTCCGCGCGGCCGGGCACCACCACGGTGCTCACGGCCTCGCCGCGCTCGGGGTCGAGCCGGGTGACCAGCGCCGCGTCGACGCCCTCGGCGAGCAGCTCCCACCAGCGGGCGGGCACCGTGTGCAGCGCCTGGAGCAGGACCTCGGCCTGCCCGCCGCAGGTCAGGCGGGCGCGGCGCACCTCCTCGTCGTGGACGGCGACCGCGTGGACCCGTGCGGTGCGTCCGGACGCCGTGAGGGCGGCCGCCTCGGCGGCCAGCTCCGCGTCGAACGCGCCCCGGTAGAGGGTGCCGTGACAGGAGCCGTCCGCGTCGACGATCAGGGCGTCGGCGGGCCGCTTCGGCCCGAAACCCTGCTCGGCGACCGGGCGGGCCAGCACCGCCGGGCGCTCCTCGGCCGACCGGTGTCGGACCGTCTCCGCGAGTGCGCGCATGACCGGGAACCCCTTCCACGAGACCGGATGCCGCGGTCGTCGGCCGGGCGCCGGAACCCGGACCGCGGTTCCGGTCGCGGCCTCCGCGTCCGCCGACCCTCAACGCATACCCCGGATCCCGGCGGCATTCCCGCGCCCGAGCAGGCTCCAGGACAAAACCGGCCCCGCCCGCGCCCCGTGTCGTCGGGCCCCGCCGTCGTTCCGGCCTGCCCGGGCCGGACGACGCGGCGCCGGGTGACATCGTCGGCAACCCGCTGATCCGGCCGGCCCGCGCGGCACGCGGCAGGCAGTGCGGTCCCGGCTGGTCCCCGGTCCGGCCCGCCGCCGACCGTGTGCCGGGCGGTGTGCCGGGCGGTGTGCGGGGCGGTGTGCGGGGCGGTGTGCCGGGCGGCCGCAGCGTCACCGTCCCGGCCGGACAGCCGCGGGAGTCAGGGAGCGGATGCCGCGAGGGGCGTGCGGAAGCCCCGGAAGGTCACCGGTGCGCGGGTCTCGAAGCCGAGCCGTTCGTAGAGCGCGATCGCACCGGTGTTGGCCTCGGCCACGTGCAGGAAGGGGCGCTCGCCCCGGGCCACGACCCGTGCCACGAGCGCCCGGACCAGGCGGGCGGCGTAGCCCCGCCCGCGCGCCTCCGGGCTGGTGCAGACGGCGCTGATCTCGGTCCAGCCGGGCGGCCGGAGCCGCTCGCCGGCCATCGCCACCAGCCTGCCGTCGGCGCGGATCCCGAGATAGGCGCCGAGTTCACGGGTGCGCGGCCGGAAGGGCCCGGGGCGGGCCCTCTCGACGAGGCCCAGCATCTCGGCGACGTCCGCCGCGCCCAGTTCCGCCACCTCGGCGCGCGGTCCGGCGGGCGGGTGACCGGTCCGGCCGTCGCCCCGCCAGATCATCTGGCGGCCGTCGAGGGCGAACACCGGCTCCCAGTCCGGCGGCGGGGACGCCGGACTGCTGAACAGGTCGGCGAGCGCGCCCGGCCCGAGCAGCCGGGCGAGATCGGCCCACTCCGCCGCACCCGGGTCGGGCGGAAGGGCCGCGAAGGTCGCGACGTCCGATGGGTAGACGGCGACCCGGCCGTGGCGGCGGGCGAGCGGCGCATGGCGCCCGCCGAGCGACGCACCCACCGGGTCGTCGAGGACTACCGTGTCGCGGACCGTCATCCTGCCTGTCCTCTCGTGACGCGGGAACGTCGGGAAGACGTTCCGGGAACGGTCGAGGGGCCGCCCCGGATCTCTCCGGAGCGGCCCCTCGACCGTCGCTTCCCACGTCGGGACGACAGGATTTGAACCTGCGACCCCTTGACCCCCAGTCAAGTGCGCTACCAAGCTGCGCCACGTCCCGATGCCGTCTGACCTGGGGTTTCCCCGGGCCGAACGCGCAGGAAAACAATACCGCACTCGGGTCGGTGATCGCGCACCCGTTTACCGCGGGCCGGAACCAGCCGACGGTTGACCTCAAGTCCGGTCGAGGTTGCACGATCGTCGGCATGACGATCACCGAGCAAGAGACACGGACGTACCCGTTCACCGAACTGTCCCGGCTGATGAGCCTGATGACGGGCGACGAGAAGCACGGGCCCGCCGCGACCTCCACGCTGGACGTGCTGTGGGTGCTCTACGACCGGGTCCTGCGGGTGAACCCCGGCCGGCCGCAGGACCCGGCGCGGGACCGGTTCCTGCTGTCCAAGGGGCACGGCCCGATGGCCTACTACGCGGTGCTCGCCGCCAAGGGCTTCCTGCCGCGGGACTGGCTGCCGGGCTTCGGCTCCTACGACTCCCCGCTCGGCCACCACCCCGACCGCACCCTGGTACCCGGGGTGGAGATCGGCAGCGGATCCCTGGGGCACGGGCTGCCGATCGCCGTCGGTACGGCGCTGGGGCTGCGCGCGCAGCGGCTGGACGAGCCGGGGGTCTGGGTGCTCGTCGGGGACGCCGAGCTGGACGAAGGCAGCAATCACGAGGCGATCGCCTTCGCCGGGCCCGCCGGCCTGGAGCGACTGCACACGATCGTCGTCGACAACTCCTCCGCCAGCCACGCCCGGCCCGGTGGGATCGCCGCCCGCTTCGAGGCGGCCGGCTGGTCCACGGCGACGGTCGACGGGCGCGACCACGAGGCGCTGTACGCGGCGTTCACCGCGCCGCACCCCGGCAGACCGCACGCGGTGGTCGCTCGTGTCGAGCCGAAGTACGCCTGAGCCCCGCTGCCCTGTCCCTCCTTTGCACCTCTCCCGTCTCCCTCCGTCTCCCTCCGTCTCTCCGAAAGGCCTTTGCCATGGAAACCATGCGTGACCGTCTCGCGCCCGTCGTCAGCCGGCTGCTGGACGAGGATCCGCGGGTCGCGGTGGTCCTCGCCGAGATCGGCAAGGACGGCTTCGCCGAGGCGCTGCGCCGCCACCCGGACCGTGTGATCAACGTGGGCATCCGCGAACAGCTGCTGGTCGGCGCGGGCGCGGGACTGGCGCTGACCGGGATGCGGCCCGTGCTGCACACCTTCGCCAGTTTCCTGGTGGAGCGGCCCTTCGAGCAGGTCAAACTGGATCTGGGCCACCAGGGCGTGGGCGCGGTGCTGGTCAGCGCCGCCGCGTCCTTCGACTGGCCGGCGGGCGGCTACACCCACATGGCGCCCGGGGACGTGGCGCTGCTGGACACGCTGGACGGGTGGACGGTCCATGTGCCGGGCCACCCGGACGAGGCCGAGGTCCTGCTGCGGCACGCGGTGGCGGCGGGCGACGACAAGGTGTACGTCCGGCTGTCCGCGCAGACGAACGAGGCGGCCCGCACGGTGGACGGGCAGCGGTTTCTGACGGTCCGCGAGGGCCGCTCGGGCGTGGTGGTGGCGGTCGGCCCCGTGCTGGACGCGGTACTGGCGGCCACCGAGGGCCTCGATGCCACCGTGCTGTACGCGACGACGGTGCGCCCCTTCGACGGGGTGGCGCTGCGCCGCGCCACCGAGGCGGCGGGCACGGACGTCGTCCTCGTGGAGCCGTACCTCGCGGGCACCTCGACCGCCGCGGCGAACGACGCCCTCACCGACCTGCCGCACCGGGTGCTGGGGCTGGGCGTGGGCCGTCGGGAGCTGCGGCGTTACGGCACGGTCGAGGAGCACGTGCGGGCGCACGGTCTGGACGCGGGGTCGCTGCGGGCGCGGATCGGCCGCTTCCTGGCCGGTGCCCTGGTCTGATGCCGGCACCGCGCCGGCCCGCGGTCCGGCTCACGCACCGGCCGGCAGCCCCAGGTCCGGGTACGCCTCCAGAAGTCCGGGCGGTGCGGCCTGGCGCCAGGAGTCGGCGAGTATGTCCCGCAGTTCCCGCTCGTCCTCCAGGGCCGCGAGCCGGGCCCGGACCCAGGCGAAGGACGCCTCGTGGTCGGCGATCCAGAACTTCTCCGGTTCGGCGAGGACCAGTTCGTCGCGCTCCTCCTTGGGACAGCGCACGGCGATGGAGGTCTCGTCCTCGGGCAGCGTGGCGAACATCTTGCCCGCGACCCGGAACGTTGGCATGCTCCAGGCGATCTTCTCCGTGGTGTCCGGAAGGGACAGGGCGATGCGGCGTACGTCTTCTGCGTCCTGCATGCCTCGCACCGTAACCCCCGCCACTGACATCGATGCCGACACTCACCGGCCGGCCGGGGCGAGCCGCTTGTAGTACAGGGTCGTCGGGCGCAGATCGCCGTCGGGGGCGGCCGCGTAGTCGGGGATGACCCCGGCCCGTGTCCATCCGGCGCCGGCGTAGAGCCGCTCGGCCGGGCTGTCGGTCTCGGTGTCCAGGTGCAGCAGGGTGATCCCGGCGGCGGCCGCCGCCCGCTCTGCGGTGGTGAGCAGGGTGCGGCCCAGACCGCGGCCGCGGGCGTCCCGGTGCACCATCAGCTTCACGAGTTCGGCTCGGTGGCGGCTGTTGGGCCGGTCGGGGAGGGCCAGACCGACCGTACCCACGACGCGGCCGGCGTCGTAGGCGCCCCAGACGGCGCTTCGTCCCGCGGCGAGTCCGGCGGCGCGCTCCCGCCACCAGTCGGCGGCCTCGGCGCGCTCCACCGGGTGGAGGAACCCGATCGAGGCGCCGCCCGCGACCGTGTCGAGCAGCAGGTCGGCGTAGCCGTCGAGGTCGGCGAGGAGCCGTCGGCCGTCGAGCCGGAGCACGGTCACGGCAGCACCACCGCCACCAGGTACCGCGCCTCGTCGTCGCCGGCGCACCGGAACCGGGTGGGCCCCCACACCCGCAGCCGCAGGCAGTCACCGGCGGACAGCTGGTGCGCGGTGCCGTCGGCGGTCATCTCCAGGGCGCCGGCCAGCAGCCAGACATGCTGTTCGAGTCCGGCGACGGGCGGCCGGTCGTAGGCGATGTCGGCGCCGGGGGCGAGCCGGCCCTCGACGAGTTCGCCGCGCAGGCCGGGGTGCGGCGGCGACACCGACCGCCGGACGAATCCGGAGGCGCGGTCCTGCCAGACCCGCTGGTCGGCGGCGCGCACGACCGGCGCGGGCTGCTCCTCGACCTCGCTGAGCAGCTGGGACATGGTCCGGCCGTAGACATGGCACAGGCGGTTCAGCAGGGAGGCGGTGGGGCTGGTCTCGGCCCGCTCGGCACGGGACAGGGTGGACCGGCTGATTCCGCTGCGCTCCGCCAACTCCCCCAGGGACCAGCCCTGTTCGGCCCGCAGGCCGGCCAGACGGGCACCCAGCCGGGCGTCCACGGGGTCGACGGCGGCACCCTCGATCTCTCGTTTCACATCCGGGAGGATATCCCAGATATGAAACGACGCCCAGGGGGTTCCCGGGGCGGCCCGGGGTGTCCGGGTCAGAGGCCGGCCGCCGCCTCCCGCAGCGCGTCCAGGACGGGGCGGATCAGCGGGTGCCCCTCCGCGCCCCGCCGTATGGCCGCGAAGACGCGGCGGGTCGGCGCCACCCCGTCCACCGGGCGGACCACCACCCCGGTGAGGGCCATGCCGCGCAGCGCGGAGCGCGGGACGAGGGCCACGCCGACATCGGACGAGGCCAGTGCGACGACCGCGCGGAAGTCGTCGGAAGAGTGCTCCATCCGGGGTTGGAAGCCGGCGTTCTCGCAGGCCAGGACCACCACGTCATGGCAGGGGTTGCCGGGGTAGGGGCCGATCCAGGCGTCCTTGGCCAGCTCGGCGAGCGGCACCTCCACCGCGTCGGCCAGCCGGTGACCGACCGGGACCACGGCGTCGAAGGGCTCGGCGTAGAGGGGCACGTGGGTCAGGCGGGGGTCGTCGGCGGGCGGCGCCCCCCGGTACTCGACGGCCACGGCGACGTCGACCTGCCGGTCCAGGACCATCGGCAGGCTGGCGTCGCCCTCGGCGTCCCGCACTCGGATGCGGATCCCCGGCGCGGTGCCGGCCAGGCGTGCCACGGCCGGCGCGACGACCAGCGCGATCCCGGTCGCGAAGGCCGCGACGGTGACCGTGCCGGCCTGACCGGAGCCGTAGGCGGCCAGTTCCGCCTCGGCCCGCTCCAACTGGGCCAGGACGGCGTTGGTGTGGCCCAGCAGGATCTCCCCGGCCGGGGTGAGCCGGACCCCCTTGGCGCCGCGCTCGACCAGGCGGTGGCCGGTCTCCTGTTCCAGTGCGGTCAGCTGCTGCGAGACCGCGGAGGGCGTGAGGTAGAGCGCGGCGGCAGCCGCCGTCACCGTACGGTGGTCCGCCACCGCACGGAGGATGTGGAGCCGCCGCGCCTCGATCATGGATCGATTGTCTCAAATACGCCGTTGTCGCCGGTAAGCCGGGTGTTCGCCGGTCAGCTCTCCAGCTCGGCCCGTGCCGCCACGAAGGCGTCCACCGCACGGTGCACGTCCGCGGTGGAGTGCGCCGCGGAGAGCTGGACGCGGATGCGGGCCTGGCCCTGCGGGACCACCGGGTAGGAGAAGCCGATCACGTAGACACCGCGCTCCAGCAGCAGCTCGGCCATCCGGCCCGCCTTCGCCGCGTCGCCGATCATGACGGGCGCGATGGCGTGCTCGCCGGGGAGGACGTCGAAGCCCTCCTCGGTCATCCGCCGGCGGAACAGGGCGGTGTTCTCGTTGAGGCGGACCCGCAGGTCGTCCGCCGACTCCAGCAGGTCGAGGACCTTCAGCGAGGCCGCCGCGATCACCGGGGCGAGGGTGTTGGAGAACAGGTAGGGGCGCGAGCGCTGCCGCAGCAGGGCCACGATCTCCGCGCGGGCGGCGACATAGCCGCCGGAGGCACCGCCGAGCGCCTTGCCGAGGGTGCCGGTGATGATGTCGACGCGGTCCATGACGCCGTGCAGCTCGGGGGTGCCGCGGCCGCCGGGGCCGACGAATCCGACGGCGTGCGAGTCGTCGACCATGACCATCGCGTCGTAGCGGTCGGCGAGGTCGCAGATCTCGGCCAGCGGCGCCACGTACCCGTCCATGGAGAACACGCCGTCGGTGACGATCAGCCGGCGCCCGGCGCCGCCGTCCGCGGCTTCCTTCAGCTGCCGCTCCAGATCGGCCATGTCACGGTTGGCGTAGCGGAAGCGGCGGGCCTTGGACAGCCGGATGCCGTCGATGATGGAGGCGTGGTTGAGAGCGTCGGAGATCACCGCGTCCTCGGGGCCGAGCAGCGTCTCGAAGACACCGCCGTTGGCGTCGAAGCAGGAGGAGTACAGGATCGTGTCCTCCTGGCCGAGGAAGGCGGACAGCCGCGCCTCCAGCTCCTTGTGCACCTCCTGGGTGCCGCAGATGAAGCGCACGGACGCCATGCCGTAGCCCCAGCGGTCCAGGGCCTGGTGGGCGGCGGCGACCACCTCGGGGTGGTCGGCGAGGCCCAGGTAGTTGTTGGCGCAGAAGTTGAGGACCTCGCCGGGCCGGCCGCCCGCCGTGACGTTCACGGTCGCGGACTGCGGGGTGCCGATGACCCGCTCGGGCTTGTGCAGACCGGCGGCGCGGATCTCGTCGAGGGTGGCGCGCAGGTCGTCGCGCACGGAGTCGAACATGACGGGGGCTCCTAAGGGTTATGCGGTCCAGTCGAGGATGACCTTGCCGCCCTTGCCGGCGGCGGCGTCGGTGAAGGCCGCCTCGAAGTCGCGGTAGCCGTACCGGCCGGTGATCACGGGGGCGAGGTCCAGGCCGCCCTCCAGCAGCACCGACATCGCGTACCAGGTCTCGAACATCTCGCGGCCGTAGATGCCCTTGAGGGTGATCATCGAGGTGACGACGCGGGCCCAGTCGACGGGGAACTCCTGCGCCGGCAGGCCGAGCATCGCGATCCGGCCGCCGTGCGTCATGTTGGCGATCATGTCGCGCATCGCCTCGGGGCGGCCGGACATCTCCAGGCCGATGTCGAAGCCCTCGCGCAGGCCCAGCTCCCGCTGCCCGTCGGCGATCGACGCGCCGGAGACGTTCAGCGCCAGGCTCACCCCGATCTTGCGGGCCAGTTCCAGCCGCTCCTCGCTGACGTCGGTGATGACGACGTTGCGGGCGCCCGCGTGCCGGGCCACCGCCGCCGCCATCAGGCCGATCGGCCCCGCCCCGGTGATCAGCACGTCCTCGCCGACCAGCGGGAAGGACAGGGCGGTGTGCACGGCGTTGCCGAACGGGTCGAAGATCGCGGCGACATCGAGGTCGACGGGGACGCGGTGCACCCAGACGTTCGACGCGGGCAGGGCCACGTACTCGGCGAAGGCGCCGTCGCGGCCCACGCCCAGCCCGACCGTCGCTCGGCACAGGTGGCGCCGGCCCGCCAGGCAGTTGCGGCACTTGCCGCACACCAGGTGGCCCTCGCCGCTCACCCGGTCCCCGACGGCGATGTCGGTGACGTCGCGGCCGGTCTCGACGACCTCGCCGACGAACTCGTGCCCGATCACCAGGGGGGTGCGGATCGTCTGCTGCGCCCACCCGTCCCAGGACCGGATGTGCAGGTCGGTGCCGCAGATGCCGGTGCGCTGCACCTTGATCAGCACGTCGCCGGCGCCGATCCGCGGCTCCGGGACGTCCGTGAGCCAGAGCCCCGGCTCCGCCTTCTCCTTGACCAGCGCCTTCACGCTACGGCTCCCGTGGTGAGGTCCCGGGCCCGGGCACGCCGACGGCGCCCGCGACCGGGAAGAGGGGTGGAATCGGAGAGCAATCTGCCGTACCGGAACCGCCCCGGTCCATCGAGGATTTCTTAAGCGGAGCCGCAGCTCTGCTTCAGGCCCAGGTCACCTGCAGCGGCAGACCGTCGCGCTCGCTGCGTTCCACCTCGGCGGCGAGCCGCGCCGCGGCCGCCTTCACGGTTTCCAGCCCGGCCCTCCCCCAGGCGCGGGGCGTGAGATCGGCGGCGCAGACCGTACCGAGCACGCGGCCCGCGCTGTCCAGGAGCGGGGCGCCCAGATAGGAGTGCACGCCGTACGCGTCGACGATCGGGTTGCCGGCGAACCGGGGGTAGTCGCCCACGTCCTCCAGCGCCAGGGCCCGTCGCCGGGCGACGACGTGCGGGCAGTAGCCGTGGTCGCGGGGCAGCGACCGGCCGACCTCCGGTTTGCCGCGACGGGCGGCGGGCTCCGGGACGCGCAGCCCGGCGAAGAACTGCTCGCTCTCGCCGATGAAGTTGACCATGGCGTAGGGCGCGCCGGTGACTTCGGCGAGCCGGCCGGCGAATCCGTCGAGGACGGGCTCGGGCCGTTCCCCGAGACCGAGCCGGCGCAGCCTCAGGGCCCGGTCGGGGGCTTCGCGGTCCTCCGGCGTGAGCAGCAGCCGACCGGCCGGGCGGGACGGGTCGTAGCTCATGGCCGGGTTCATCGCCGGGCTCCTGCCGTCTGGTCGTGCGTCATCTGCGGCTCCGTGGACGGTGGTTCGGGTGTCACCTGTGGGCGCCGCGGCTCGGCTGGGGTGCGGCCGGCGCGTGCGCGATGAGGTGCCTGACGAGGGTGAGCAGGGTCTGCACACCGGAGGCGGAGATACGGGCGTCGCAGCGCACCACCGGGATCGCCGGGTCGAGGTCGATGGCGGCGCGCACCTCCTCGGGGTCGTAGCGGTGGGAGCCGTCGAACTCGTTGAGCGCGACGATGAAGCCGAGGCCACGCTCCTCGAAGAAGTCGACGGCCGCGAAGCAGTCCTGGAGCCGTCGGGTGTCGGCGAGGATGACCGCGCCGAGCGCGCCCTCGCACAACTCGTCCCACATGAACCAGAACCGTTCCTGTCCCGGGGTGCCGAACAGGTACAGCACGTGCTGCGGGTCGAGGGTGATCCGTCCGAAGTCCATGGCCACGGTCGTCTCCACCTTGTTCTCGACGCCCTCCAGGCTGTCGGTGGCGGCGCTGACGGTGGTGAGCAGTTCCTCCGTGGAGAGCGGCTCGATCTCGCTGACGGCACCGACGAACGTGGTCTTGCCCACGCCGAACCCGCCCGCCACGAGGATCTTCAGCGCGGTGGGAAAGGGGTCCGGGCCGCCGTCGTACGGGCCGTACTCGCCGCTCGGACCGCACGCGCCGTAGTCAGAGCTGTCGTCGTAGTCCATCGAGTACTGCCTCCAGTAGCGCCCGGTCGGTGGGGTTGTGGTGGAACGCGGGGGGCTTCGTGGTCAGCGCCCCGCAGTCGACGAGGTCCGACAGCAGCACCTTGGTGACCGCCGCCGGCAGCTTCAGGTGGGCGGCCACCTCGGCGACCGGGACGGGCGCGCGGCACAGGTCGAGCGCCTGCGCGTGTTCCGGGCCGAGGTAGCCGAGGGGGGTCGCCCCGGTGGCCATCACCTGCGACATCAGGTCGAGGGCGACGCTGGGCCTGGTGCGGCCGTTGCTGACGGTGAAAGGGCGCACCAGCCGTCCGGCCGCGTCGTCCAGCCAGGGCCCGTCGCCGGCCGCCGCCACGCTCAAGGCCTCATCACCGGGGGTTCGACGGCGTGCTGCCGAGGCGCCGTCACCAGGTAGGGACGGACGCTCTTGACCAGCATCGCCATCTCGTAGCCGAGCACCGCCGCGTCGGCCTCGCGGCCCGCGAGCACGGCGAGGCAGGTGCCGGAGCCGGCCGTGGTGACGAAGAGCAGCGTCGAGTCGAGTTCGACGACGACCTGGCGTACGTCGCCGCCGTCCCCGAAGCGGACTCCGGCGCTGCGGCCGAGGGAGTACAGCCCGGAGGCCAGGGCGGCCATGTGGTCGGCGCTGTCGGGGTCGAGGCCGTGGACGGACTTCACCAGTCCGTCGCAGGACAGCAGCACCGCGCTGGTGGTGTGGGGCACGCGCTGGACGAGGCCGCTCATCAGCCAGTCGAGATCGGATACATGGCCGGTCGGCGCATCGCTCGCCATGGTGGATCGACTCCTTGGGGTACGAAGGTCTGCGGGAGCGCTGGGGGGTGGGGTGGTCATCCGGCGGGCGCGCTCCCGTCATGCCGGAAGGGGGTCTGGTCGGGGGCGGGGGCGTCGGGCGAGTCCGGGGTGCCGTAGGTCCGCGGGGACGCGCCGAGTGCGGCGGTGCCGGACCCGGTGAAGGGTGCCGGGGGGTCGGACTCCAGGCTCTGCTGGGCCTCGGCGAGCCCGACGCCGCGCTGGAACGCCGCCATGAGGCCGGGGTCGTGGCCGACGGGCTGGTCGGACTCCTGCCGGGGCACGGGGCCGCCGCGCAGCTGGGGCACGATGTGCTCCTGGGCGCGGCGCTTGGGCAGCGTCGGCTTGCCCATGGTGCCGCGTACGGCTCCGGCCCGCGGCACGGGCGCCTGCCCGGAGTGTTCCTCCACGATCCACCGGTCCCCCGGCCGGACGCCGGGCACGGCCTCGGCGGGGTTGGGCCGTGCGCGGTGGGCTCCGCGTACGGGGAGCGGCGCGGGCCGCCCGTCGCCGGACTCGCGGCCCGCCGTCCCGGCCGTGTCCCGGCCCGCTGCCGGGTCCGGGTCCGCTGCCGTGTCGTGGCCCCGCGCCGCCACCCCGAGGTCCGGGGGTGCCTCGGTCGCGGCGGGAAGGGCACCGGCGTCGCGGTCGGCTCCGCTCGGTTCCTGACCGGGGCCGTTCTGACCGGGACCGTTCTGACTCCGGTCGGCGGTCCGGTGTGCGCCGATTCCGTCCTGGGCGCCCGCGGCGGTGCCGAGGGGCCGCGCGGGGGCCGCGTGGGGGCGGGGCGGGGTGGGCCCGGCGGTGCGGGACTCGGCGGCGGACGGCGGACGGGCCGGGCCGGGGGCGGTGGAGGGGCGGCGGGTGGCGGGCGGGTGCCCGGCCGCGGTCGCGTCCCGGTGGCGGCCGGTCGTGGCCCGGTCCTGCGGGCGGGCGGTTCCGGGCCGCTGCCGGGTGGGCGTGGCCCCGGCCCCGGGGCGGGCGTCCTGACCCTGCGCCGGTACGGGCAGCAGGCCCGCCCCGGCGCCCTCGTGGCGGGTGGGCCCGGCCGGCGCGGGCGGCCCGGCGGGGTCGGGCCCCGGCACGCGCCCGCTCTGGGCAGGCCGGCCGTCCGGGTCCGCCGGTGCGCGGGCCGGTCCCCCGGCGGGCCGCGCGTCGGGGTACGGCCGGGTGCTCACCTGGCCGGTGACGGCCGACGGGGCGGTGACTGCCGATGGGGCGGTGACTGCCGATGGGGCGCTGACGGCCGACGGGGCGCCGTCGGGCAGGTCGGGCCCCGAGCCCAGCAGGGCCTGCGGCACGACGAGTACGGCCTGGACGCCGCCGTAGATGTTGCTCTGCAGCCGGACCCGGATGCCGTGCCGCCGGGCCAGCTGGGAGACGACGAACAGGCCGATGCGCCCGTCGGCGAGCAGGCGGCCCACGTTGACCTGGTCGGGGTCGGCGAGCAGGGCGTTCATCCGCTTCTGCTCGTCGGCCGGGAGGCCGAGCCCGCGGTCCTCGACCTCGACGGCGAGTCCGGAGGTGACGAGGTTGGCGCGCAGCAGCACCTGGGTGTGCGGCGCGGAGAACACGGTGGCATTCTCGACGAGTTCGGCGAGGAGGTGGATGACGTCGGCGACGGCGTGGCCGCGCAGCTCGCCGTCGATCGGCGGGACCAGCTTCACCCGTGAGTACTGCTCGACCTCGGCGATGGCGGAGCGCAGCACCTCGGTCATGGAGACCGGGTTGCTCCACTGCCGGCGGGAGACGGCCCCGCCGAGCACCGCGAGGTTCTCGGCGTGGCGGCGGATCCGGGTGGCGAGGTGATCGACGTGGAAGAGCCCCTTGAGCAGGTCGGGGTCCTCGATCTCGTTCTCCAGCTCGTCGAGGATGGAGATCTCGCGGTGCACCAGCGACTGCAGGCGGCGCGCGAGGTTGACGAACACCTCCAGTTTCTGTTCGCTGCCCGCCTGGCTGGACAGCTGTGCGGCCCGGACGACGGCGCCGACGGCTCCCTCGTGGGCGCGGGCGAGGTCCGCGGCGAGCAGTTCGAACTCGTCGGCGTCGGCGGGCGGGCCGCTGCGGGTCCTGCGCTGGGGCGGTACCTCACCGCGCCGCAGCGCCTCGACCAGGCCCCGCAGTTCGGCCTCGCCGCGCGCGCTGCTCCCGCGCAGGGCGTCGATCCGGTCGGTCACCGAGCGGGCGGCGCGGTCCGCGGCCACGGCGGCGATCAGGATGCCGACGCCGGTGACGGTGACCGCGCCGGTCAGCACGGCCCACAGGGTGACGCTGGGCCGGGCGCCGGTGGAGCGGACGGTGAACAGGACGGCGGCGCAGGCGCTGAGGGCGACGGCGGTGGGGGGCAGCACGGCGAGCCGCAGCAGTTGGGGCCGTATGTGTGTCTCGGCCGTCGCGGGGGCGGTGCGGGCGACCGGTCGCCCGTGCCGCCCGCCCTCACGGCGGTCTGCGCGTGCGGCCGGTGCGCGGAGGTGAGACATCGGTGTCCTCGTACTGGTCCGTCGGGCCTGGTTGCTCGCGCGTGGGGCGCGAGCCGGGCATGCGGCATCGCGAAGTCGGTCGGCGGGGACCGGGGTCTCGGCCTTTCGTCGCCCGACGGACACTCACAGTAGTCGCCAACGCGTCAGGTGCGGTGGGCAGTTGACAAACTCCCCCGGGGAGCGTCCCCCTCTGGTATGAGCCTTCGTACGACAGACCGATAAGACGGCGGCCCGAGGGGTGGCGACCCGAAGGAAATCGATCACACCTGGTCAGGGGTGGTCATGAAGAAACGACGAGGGCCGGGGATGCCACACTCCCCGATCCTCACCGTCAAGCATGTGACGCCGTTCGCCCGATCGTGGTCAACCTGCCGGAGACTCCCGCGATCTCCGGGCGGGAACGCACTCACCGCCCTCGAACATCACTCACCGTGTCGACTCTGGCCACGACTCCACCCTTCCGAACGACATTGAATAGACGCGACGACTCGTCTAGTCTCTTGATAAGACGCAACGGTAAGTCTCGGCATGTGCCGCGCCTTTCCGCACCCAACCGCTCATGAGAGGCCACTTCCGTGGGGAACTCGACCGTCCGCGCCGTCGACCGGACCGGCGCTCCAGAGAGGGCGCGCGGCGGCGGCCTCGCCGTCCTCAGCGTGGCCTTCGCCTTCTGGATCACCATGGCGGGCACCACCGCGCCCACCCCGCTCTACCCCTTGTACGGCGAGGAGTTCGGCTTCACGCCGTTCACCGTGACCGTCGTCTTCGCCGTCTACGCGCTCGGCGTCGTCCTCGGGCTGCTGGTCTTCGGCCGCCTCTCCGACCAGGTGGGCCGGCGTCCCGTCCTGGTCGCGGCCACCCTGCTGTCCGTGGTCGCCGCGGTGGTCTTCCTCCTGGCCCAGAGCGTCGCCGCGATGCTCGTCGCCCGGGTCGTGTCCGGCTTCTCCGCGGCTCTGGTGACCGGTGCCGCCACCGCCTCCCTCGCCGAGCGGCTCGGACAGCACAGTCGCGTCAAGCCCGCCACCCTCGCGTTGTTCGCGAACATGGGCGGTCTCGCCTGCGGCACGCTGATCGCGGGGATCCTCGCCGACCTCGCGCCCTCCCCGCTGCGCACCCCCTGGGTCGTCATGCTCGCCCTCGCCGCCGTCGGCATGCTCGGTGTCCTCGTGAGCGGGGAGAGCTCCGCCCACCGTTCCGGTTTCTCGCTGCAGGTCCAGCCGCTGCACGTCCCCGCCGAGATCCGCTCGGACTTCCTGCGCTCCGCGATGGCCGCGGGTGCGGGCTTCGCCGTGCTCGGCGTCCTGACCGCCGTGACGGGCCTCTTCCTGGGGACGGTGCTGCACGAGTCCAGCCACGCCCTCACCGGACTCGTGGTCTTCATCGCCTTCGCCTGCACCGCCCTCGGCCAGCTCCTCGTCCGCACCCTCAAGCCCGCCACCGCCCTGCCCGCCTCGTGCCTGGGCCTGATCGCCGCGGCCGGTCTGATCGCCGCCGCGATGGCCACCAGCACCCTGGCTCCCCTGCTCGTCGGCGCCGCGGCCAACGGACTGGCGACGGGCATCGCCGTCGGTCACGGCATCGGCGGCATCACCACGCGCAGCGCCCCCCAGCACCGTGGCGCGTCGGTCTCCACCTTCTTCGCCATCCTGTACTCGATGCTGGCGGTGCCCGCGATCGGTGTGGGAGTCCTGATCCGCGAGACCAGCCTGCGCCCGGCCGGCGAGACGTTCAGCGCGGTGGTCGCCGCGCTCTCTCTCGGCGTGCTGCTCAGCCTGGCGCGGACCGGCCGCCGGGCCGCCTGAGCCGGCCTGCCGTTGCACCGGTTCACGGCGGACCCGGTGTGCCAGAATCACAGCGACGGACACGATGCGAAGGGTTGACGGAACCATCAGCGCCACGCGGAAACCACCACCGGCCTGCGAGAAGACCACGGTCGTCAGCCGGACCGGCCCACGCCGCAGCGAGAGCGTCCGGCTCGCGGTCCTGCACGCCGCGGACGACCTCCTGGTCGAGCGGGGCTTCGCCGCCCTGACCATCGAGGGCATCGCCCAGCGCGCGGGGGTGGCCAAGCAGACGATCTACCGCTGGTGGAAGTCGAAGGTCGACATCCTCCTCGACACCCTCACCGACGACGCCCGCGAGGCCCTGGAGTGGCGCGTGGACGAAGGTCGTGGCGTCGAGGAGACCCTCACCTCCCATCTGCAGCGGGTGGCCGACTTCTTCGAGGAGCCCGCCGGCCAGGTGCTGCTGGCCCTCCTGGGCCACGCCCAGCTGGACAGCGAGACGGCGGCGTCGCTGCGGGCCGGATTCCTGAAGGAGCAGCGGGAGCGCGACGTGGCCGGCCTGCGAGATCTCCTCGCCCGCGACCAGGAGCCGGCCGTCGACGATCGCACCCTCGACCACCTCGTGGATCTGCTGCTCGGTCCGCTGTACTACCGCGTCCTGGTCTCCGGCTCCCCCGTCGACAGGGACCTGGTCGAGAGGACGTCCCGTCTCGTCCTCGCCCTCGCCCGCGAGCCGTCGGCCCGCAGGCCCTGACCTCGGACCGACCTGTGCGAGTGGCCCCCGACCTGTGTCGTCGGGGGCCACTCGCACGCGACGATCAGTGCAGGCTGATGCAGCCGCTCCTGATCCCCTCGATAACCGCTTCGGTACGTGACGCCGCGCCCAGCTTGATGAAAATCGAGTGCAGATGAACCTTGACGGTACGCTCGGAAATCCCCAGCAGTCGGGCGACCATCCTGTTTGAGTTCCCCTCCTTGATCCCGTTCAGGACCTGACGCTCCCGCGGTGTGAGTGTCGATACCGTTCTGCCCGCCACGCGATCCGACACCACCTGCTCGGGATCCAGAGTGGCCACTAATCCTTCGGATGTCGGACGGGATGCGCGAGACATCTACTTCCCCCTGCCATGCATGGTCATCACTCATCAAGACGTGCACGCGAGCGCCATTGCCCACGCAGCCGCATCTTCAACGATTCCTCGTCGTGAAAACAGTATATGGGCGCCACCGAAAGCCGTGGATTAAACGTGGGTTACTTCACATGTGAAGGTTGCACCCTAAACCACCTGCCACCCAGCCCGCCCGCACGGCCGGAAGCGGCGGTTCCATTCAAAGAAAATGCATGGTGCACACATTGCACTGGATAAAGTGTCGAACGGTCAATAACGTGGGACTCGAAGGCGGAATACCGCCTCGCACCTCATCATTCGTTTTCCCTGCGGGGAGGTGAGCCGATGCTCGTCGAGCGAGTACGGCGAAACAACCACTTACTCCATCCGGCCGGCTGCCTGGTCTTCTCCGGCGGCGCCTACCTCTTCATCCACTCCGACCTGGGCACCGATCCGCTCGACGTGTTCTCCCTCGGCCTGATGCGGCACCTGCCCGTCACGGTGGGCGTCTCGCAGACCCTGGTGGCGGTGGTCTGCCTGGTCGTCGTGGCGGCCTGGACGCGGGAGAAGCCGCTGGTGGCACCCCTGTTCACCTTCTTCTTCTGCGGCGGCGTGATCGACCTGCTCCGCTGGTCGGACCCCGCGCGCGCCCTGCCGGTTCCCTCTGCGGGACTGCTCGCGTGCGCGGTGCTGCTGTGCGCGTACGGGTCCGCGCTCATCATCATGAGCGGTTTCGGCATCCGCGCCGTCGACGCGCTCGCCCTCACCATGACCAGCCGGTGGAACTGGCCCTTCTGGACGGCGAAAGGACTCGTCGAGGCCTCTTTGATGGTCTCCGGATTCCTTATGGGCGGGCCCCTCGGGATCGGTACGGTGTGTTTCCTGGTGGGCGTCGACCTGCTCATCCAGCCACTCATCAGGGCACATTCCAAAGCCTCCCGAATTCCCCGTTCAGTAATCCCGGAACGGTCGGCCCGGATCACCCGGTGACACCACGAAAAGGACGCGGAACAATGCCTTCATCTCTGCATTCCCCCCAGGTTCGAGCAGTACTCGAAACGATCGCAGCCGAACAGCAGCGAGTGGACGCCGTCGAACAGCCGAAGCTTCTCGACATCATCAGGAACCGCACCGCTCCATGGACTCCGGGAGAATTGGTGGACGCATGTGCCGACGGTTACTACGCGGCTCCCGCGGACGTCGGCCGAATGCTTTACGCATGGGTGCGTGCCATGCGCCCGCAGACCGTCTTCGAGTTCGGCACCTCCTACGGTTTCACCGCCATCCATATAGCGGCGGCGCTCCGGGACAACGGTTCGGGAAAGCTGTGCACCGTGGATCTACACGAAGGAAAGTGCGCGGCGGCCCGGGACCATCTGACATCCGCGGGCGTGGCCGAGTACGCCGAGGTGATCGTGGGTGAGGCGGTGGAGGTGATGTCGTCGTTCCCCGAGCGGATCGACCTCCTCTACCTGGACGGCTGGGCGGACTTCTATCTCGACGTCGTCCGCGCCGCCGAGCCCCGGTTGCGTCCCGGCGCGCTGGTTCACGCCGACGACACCGTGAAGTTCGCGGCCGCCGCCCAGCCCTATCTCGACCACGTCCGCGACCCCGCGGGCGGCTACGTCTCCGTCGCCGTCGCCGACGGGCAGGGGCTGGAACTGTCCACGTTCACCGGCGCGTCCGGACGGACCGGCTCATGAGCGTCTCCCCGTCCGCCGGACCGGCTCGGCGGTCCGCCGTCGAGCCGGGCGACGGCCGCCCCGGCTCGCGGGCGGCCGTCGCCGCGCTCGGCCTGTGCGTCATGCTGGTGTTCGGGCTCGGGGCCGGTGTGAACCTGGCGGTCGGCCGGCTGGCCACCAGCACGCTGCACCCGACGCCGACCGAGATGCTGTGGATCGTCGACAGCTATCTGATCGTCTTCGGGTGCCTGCTGATTCCGAGCGGAGCCGTCGGAGACCACTTCGGGCGAAAGGGCGCCCTGCTCACCGGCCTGGCCCTGATGGTCGTGGGGTCCCTCGGGTCGGCCGTTTCCCCGACGGTCCCCCTGCTGCTCGTCGCCCGCGCGGTGACCGGGGCCGGGGCCGCCCTCGTTCTGCCCAACAGCCTTCCGCTTCTGACCGGCTGCTATCCGCCGGAGAAACGCGGTCACGCCGTCGCGCTGTGGACCGCATTGGGCGGGGGCGGCGGTGTGACGGGCAACATCGTGGGCGGCGCCGTTCTCCAGTTCTTCGACTGGCAGGCCCTGTTCGCGGTCGCCGCTCCTCTCGCCGCATTCGGAATCGTCGTGGCGGCGAAGTCGCTGCCACGAGCCGAACGCCATCAGCACTCCATGGACGCGGGCGGGGTTCTTCTCCTCGTCGTCGCCGTGTTCGGCGTGCTGTTCGGCATCATCGAGGGGCCCGAACTCGGCTGGGCCTCCCCCGCCGTGCTGCTGAGCTTTGCCGCGAGCGCCCTGTTTCTCGCGCTTTTCCGCCGGTACGAACTGCGCCGGGAGCAGCCGTTGCTGGATCCCCGGGTATTCCGCCATTCCGGAATGCGCGCCGGGACGCTCGGCGTCATCGTGTCCTTCGTCGCGATGTACTCCGTCTTCTTTCTCAACGGCCAGTACCTGATGAACGTCAAGGACTATCCGGCCGTCCTGGCGGGTCTGGGCACGGCCCCCCTGGCCGTCGTCATCTTCCTCGTCTCGCCGCGAGCCGCCCGGCTGGCCGACCGGTACGGCGCGCGGCCGGTCATCGGCTGCGGCCTGCTCGTGGTCGTCGTGGGGCTGGGACTCTTCTCGCTGTGCGGCCCCGGCACCGCCTACGTGCTGTACGCCGGGTGCATCGTCGTGGTCGGCGTCGGGTCGGGGCTGTCCAACCCGCCGCTGTCCCAGGCCATCGTCAGCTCGGTGCCCGTGCGTCAGGCGGGCGTCGGCTCGGGCGTGAACAGCTTCGGCCGGGAGATCGGCGGAGCGCTCGGGTTCGCCGTGTTCGGCACGCTGCTCAACGCGCGGTTCACCCATGCCCTCCCGGCCGGGCTGCGGCACCTGGAGGGGGCGTCCGGAGGGCAGGCGCTGGGCACGGCCCTGCGCGGGGCGGAGCACTCCGGGACGGACGCGGCCCGCCTCTCGGCGCAGGTACGGCAGGCGTTCACCACGGGAATGGCCGAGTCGTTGCGGTTGATCGGCCTCCTGTTGCTGGTGGCGGCGCTCCTGGTCATAGCGTGGTTGCGTCCCCGTGCCGGGGAGCCGACCACGTCCCAGGAGAAGCATTGAGCCCCACCGCTGTCGACGACCCCGGCCAGGACGGCGACTGGGCGGGCGAGATGCCCGGCGCCCCGGCCTCCCAGGTGGACATGCGGCTGTTGCCCGCCCTGGACGCCCTGTTGCAGGAGGGGAGCGTCACCGGGGCGGCCGAGCGGCTGGCTCTGTCCCCGCCCGCCATGAGCCGTGCGCTGTCCAAGATCCGGCGCGCGCTCGGCGACCCCGTGCTGGTGCGGGCCGGGCGCGGTCTGGTCCCCACGCCGAGGGCACTGGAGCTCCAGCCCAAGGTGCGGGCCCTGATGCGGGAGGCCGAAGCCCTCCTCGCCCCGAGCCGGCAGGAGGACCTCGCACAGGTCAGCAGGACCCTGACCATCGTCGCGGACGAGGCCTACGCCGCGGTGCTGGCTCCGGCCCTGCTGAACCGGGCGAGCGCGGAGGTGCCGCTCGCCCGGTTCACGTTCACGGTGGAGAGCACCCACGGCAGCGCGCCGCTGCGGGAGGGTGCCGTGGACATCGAGGTGGGGATCATCGACGAGTGCAGCCCGGAACTGCGGATCGAACCGCTCTTCGAGGACCGGTTCGTCGGAGTGGCGCGATCCGGACATCCTCTGCTGGCCGCTGCGGTGAGCGCGCAGGCGTTCACCTCGGTCCGGCACGTCAGCGTCTCCCGCAAGGGCCGTATGACGGGCCCGATCGACGGTGCGCTGCACGCGCGCGGTCTGCGACGGGACGTCATCGCCTCCGTGCCGAACTACGGTGAGGCGTTGCTGATGATCGCGGCGAGCGACCTGGTGACCGCGATGCCCCACTCGCTGGCCGCCAGCGCCCGGCAGTCCGTCGGCATCGAGCTGTTCGAACTTCCGGTGGAGACCGAGCCCATCAGCATCTGCCAGGCCTGGCACCCCCGCCACGAGACCGAGCCCGTGCACGTGTGGCTGCGGCACGCCGTCCGCGCCGCCCTCACCCGGTCGGGGCCCCCGGCCCCGACCGGTGAACGGTGCTCAGGCCCGTCCGCCGGTCAGGAAGCGGACCGGGCCGTCGAGCAGGACGTCGACGGCCGACGGTGACGGCGGCGACGCCGCCCCGTCGCCAAAGCCGCCCCGTTCCACGGCCGCGCCGACGACCGCGCCGACCAGGAGCCGGGCGGCGAGCCGGGGAGCGATGTCGCCGCGCACGTCGCCCTGCGCCACGGCCCGCTCCAGCAGCGCGGCGATCCGCCGGACCACCTCGGCACGGCACACGGCGTCGGGGGCCGACGGGCCGGGCTCGCCGTCCGGACCCCAGAACAGGGCGTACCGGGCCGGGCCGGCCGCCGCCGCGCCGGCCAGCCCGCGCAGCAGCGCGGTGAGTTCGTCGAGGGGCCGGCCCGTCCCGGCCGCGCTCGCGGCCAGCAGCGCCCGCACGTCCGCGCGGACCGGCCCGGTGATCGCGCGCAGCAGCTCGGCCTTGCCCGTCACGTGGCGGTACAGCGCCGCCTTGGTGAAGCCGAGGCGGGCGGCGATGTCGCTCATGCTCGTCGCGTCGTAGCCCCGCTCGTGGAACAAGGCCGTCGCGGCCGTGAGGACGTCCTCGCGGCCGCGACGGAGGCGGGGCGACGGTGTGGCCGTCGTGGCCGGTGGCGGGTTCACCGCGGTGACCGCCCCCGGCACATCTCCAGCAGCGCCTCGGCGACGCCCGCGCCGCCCTCCCCCAGCTCCTCGGCGTACCGGCCCCGGATGGCGGCCTCGCGCCCGGAGTCGACGGGGGAGCCGCCGCTTCCGGTACGGATCCGCTGGATCTCCCGCGAGGTCTCCAGCCGCTGCTTGAGCGAGCCGATGAGGAAGTGGTCCAAGGCGTCGATCCGCTCGCGCAGCCGGGCGATGTCCCCGGACGCGGGCTCCGTCGAACCGCCTGCTGCGGAGGTGGTCTCGGTCTGCATCGTCTTGCTCCGTTCGTACGACGGGACATGGGCCGCCGAGGGGTACGACCCGAGGAACCTCAGCCCGGGCACGCGCCGCCGCAGCAGGCCGACGGCGCGGGCGGTCGCGGGCCGGTCGGTGCCGCCCGGGCAGTCGGCGAACAGGACCGCTCCGCCGCGCCCGTCGGACACGGCCCGCAGGGACGCGGCCCGCAGGAAGGGGTGGCGCCGCAGGCCGGCCACCAGCCCGTCGACGTCCTCCGGCCGGCCGGGGAGACGCCCGACCAGCGACGTGCGGTCGGCACGGGCCGGCTGCGGGAAGCCCGGCCCGCCGTGGCGCGCGCACAGCAGGAACCGGGTGGCCGCGCCGGCGGTGTCCTGTATCCCGGTGACCAGGACCTGGAGACCGTAGTGGGCGGCGGTGAAGTCACCGGCCACGGCGGCGTCGCACTCCCCGTCCCTGACCCGGCGCGCGGCCTCGGCGTTGGACGGCGCCGGGATCCACCGCGCCCGCGGCACGCGCCGGTCGAGCCATTGCGCGACCTGCGTCCCGGCGTGCGGGTGGCCGCTCACCGTGCCCACCCGCGCCAGGGACGTGCCGGGCCGGACCAGCAGGGCGAACTCGACGGGGAGCACGACCTCCCTGAGCACGGTCAGCGCGGGTGACTCGGCGAGCGCGCGCACCGTGTCCGCGACGACGCCGGCCACCGTGTTGTGCACGGGCAGCATCGCCGCGTCCACGGCGCCCCGGCACACCAGGGCCAGGGCGTCAGCGGCGTCGGCGGCCGGTGCCAGCGGGGAGCCCGCGGCCTCCGGGAGCGAGCGCAGGGCCAGCTCGGTGAAGGTGCCCTCCGGGCCCAGGTAGGCGAACCGCCGCCGCGGGTGGGGGAGTCGGCCCGGCGCGGGCTGCGCCAGGGTGTCCGGTACCGGCGTCCTCATGTCATGCGCTGGCCAGAGCGGCGTCCATGGTGCTCGCCACCGCGCTCTTGGCCCGCCGCAGTTCCCTGTCCTCCAGCAGCCCGGGGGCGAACGCGGCCGCGTCGATGGTGACGGTGGCCGCGGCCCGTCCGGCCTGCTCCACCTCCACCGTCGTGCGGAAGGTGAGCCGGCTGGGTTCCGACACGTCGGACTCGTCCACCGTCAGCCGCAGGGTGGCACCGACGGGGAAGAGGAAGTTGGAGAAGGAGGTGTTCATCGAGTTGAGGACGATGTAGTAGCGCTGCTGCGGCCAGCGGGCCGTGTAGTAGCGCTCCACCACCGCGACGAGCATCTGGCGGGCCGCCTCCACGGCCACCATGCCCTGTACGTGCACGCGGTCCTGGACGTCCACGAGCAGTTCGTTGTGGTCGTGCAGGCGCAGAGCGGCCTCGTACGTGGTGTCGTCGGCCTGGGTGAGTCCGGCGACCAGCACGTTGTCCTCGCGCGCCTTGTGCAGGTCCTGGCGGCGGGCGGGCTGTCCGGTGGAGTGCACCAGCGTGATCCGGTCGTCCAGCTGCCGCCGGGTGACGGCGTCCTGGAGGTAGGAGATCTCGAACTCCCCGATCCCCTGGCCGGCGACCACGTGCATCGGCCCCTCGACGGTGTCCAGGTCGCCCGCGTCGAGGGAACGGGCCAGGCGGGAGAACGTCTCGGCGCCGACGGCCTCGGCGAAGTCGCGGAACCGGTCGCCGACGACGAGTCGGGAGGTGGCTGAGCTGCTCATGAACATGCCTCCTGGCGGGGGAAGGCCGCGGTCATGCGGAGCCGCGGTGTGCATTCAGCGTGAAGTCCCCGAAATGGGCTCGCCAGTCGCCTGTTGGGAGTAGGTACGAGGTACTAGCCGTATCGGCCGACTGCCGTCGCCACGGCGCGGCGCGCATGCTGGTGGGGGGTCGCCGGCTCCCGGCCGCGGGTGGGCGCAAGGAAGTCGCGGCCCCTGTCCCCGCGGCCGGCCGAAGAAGCTTCATCCACATGTCGGTTCGGTGATCCGCCGGTGGTCGCCGAGGACGACGTGACGGCCCGCTGCCGCGGGCGACGGGGGCGCGCAGGAGGCAGGACAATGACCGCCGGCCTGGACGACGTCACCGGCGCGTCTGCCGACGCCGGGTCGGCCGCCCAGCGGATGACCATGTCGCGGGCGCTCAGCCGGGCCCTGCGCGACGCCCTGGCCGACGACGACCGGGCCCATCTGATGGGCGGAGACGTCGGCACCCCTGGCGGTGCGCCTTCCGCGTCACCCGCTCGGTCCTCAAGTTCGGTGCTCCACCACGACGTAGGGGGGGGGGGGGGGGGGGGGGGGGGGGGGGGGGGGGGGGGGGGGGGGGGGGGGGGGGGGGGGGGGGGGGG
>NZ_JBYIQX010000031.1:0-79113 GCF_057707805.1 Streptomyces sp. bgisy159
CTCACAGCGCCGATGGTACTGCAGGGGGGACCCTGTGGGAGAGTAGGACGCCGCCGAACTATTATTGATAAGGGTGGGTCCCCGAACTTCGGTTCGGGGACCCACCCTTTTTCATTTCCCGTAATCACCGGTTCACGTTGGGCGGCCAGCATCGCGGCATGGGAACTGCCGCACTGCTCAGGGCCGCTGGGATCGGACTCGGAGACGAGGTCATCGTGCCGGCCTTCGGGAACGTCGAGGTCGCCGCAGCGGTGACGCACGTGGGCGCGCTGCCGGTGTTCGCGGACATAGATCCGCTGACCTACTGTCTCGATCCCGCTGCTGTCGAAGCCGCCGTAACAGCGCGCACGGCGGGCGTGGTCGCCGTACACCGCTTCGGGCGGACGGCGGAGTCGGCCGGGATGCACGAGGTCGGGCGACGGCACGGGCTGCTGGTACTGGAGCACTCCGAGTGCGAGGCGTCGTACGACGAGGTCGCGCGGCGGCGGGAGCGGGCGGAGTACCTCGACGCGCGGCTGCGTGGGGTGCGGCCACCTGAGGGCGGTGACGGGCACACGTATCAGCAGTACGTGGTGCGGGTGCCCGGGAACGGCCGGCCGGACCGGGACGCCTTCGCAAGGGCCCTGCGGGCAAAGGGCGTTGAATGCCGGGTACCGGTGAAGACACCGGTACACAGGCTGCCCGAGTTCCGGCGGTGGGTGTCGTTGCCCGAGACCGAACGGGCCGCCGACGAGACGCTGGCGCTGCCCGTCGACGGATCGCTGACGAAACGTGAGATGCGGCGGACAGCCGGTGCCTGCAACGCCCTCGGTGGACTGCTGCAGCCGGCCGCCTGAACGAGTTTGGGAACAGCGACTTGTTCGGGGTATGATCTATTCCGTTGCCGCGGGGGGAAACCCACGAAGCGACAAGCCCCTATAGCTCAGTCGGCAGAGCGTCTCCATGGTAAGGAGAAGGTCAACGGTTCGATTCCGTTTGGGGGCTCAGCCAAGTAGTCCATGAGAAAACCCCCGCCCTTCCGGGCGGGGGTTTTCTCATGCTTCCCGTCACGCCACTCGCATGGCGAGGATCGCCATGTCGTCGGACGGAGCGTCCGAGGCGAAGCGTTCCACGGCGCGCATGATGCGGGCCGCCACCGCGCCCGCGGTCAGGCCCGTACAGGTCGTCAGAACGTCGGCCAGGCCGTCGTCGCCGAGCATGCGGGTGCCCTCGCGGCGTTCCGTGACGCCGTCCGTGACACACAGCAGGACATCGCCCGGGGCGAGCGTGACGGTCTGCTCGTACAGCTCCAGGTCCTCCATCACGCCCAGCAGGGGCTGCGGTTCGGCGGCCGGTTCCACCGTGCCGTCCTGGCGCAGGCGCAGCGGCAGCGGATGGCCGGCGCAGACCACCTTCAGCTCGGCGCTGCCGTCCTCCTGTGGGCGCAGCTCCCCGTACAGGAGCGTCAGGAAGCGGCTGCGGGCGCCCTCGTCGAGGATGGCGGAATTCAGGCGCTCCAGGACAGCGGGACCGCTGAGGCCCTCCCGCGCCAGCAGGCGCAGGGCATGCCGGGCCAGGCCGGTCACCGCGGCGGCGTTCGGGCCGGTGCCGCAGACGTCACCGATGGCGAAGCCGTAGGCGCCGTCGCTGATCGGGAAGAGATCGTAGAAGTCGCCGCCGACCTCGTTGCCCTCGCCGGCCGCACGGTAGATGACCTCGGCCTCCACGCCGTCGATCTGCGGCAGCTCCGGTGGGAGCAGGCTGCGCTGGAGGGACTGGCTGATCGCGGTGCGCTCCGAGTAGAGGCGGGCGTTGTCGAGGGCGAGAGCCGCCCGGCGGGACAGGTCCTCGGCGAGTTCCAGGATCTCCTGGCGGAAGTGCTCGTCGGTGGGCTTGCCCAGGGTCAGCATGCCGATGACGCGGTTGCGGGCGACCAAGGGAAGCACCACGGTCTCGCCGCCGACCGCGGAGGCCGTGGCGAGGGTCGGGCCGATGCCGGAGGCGACCTGGTGGGTGGGACCGCCGGTCAGGCCGAGGCTGCGCATCGAGCTGCGCAGGGCAGCGTCGTGCGCGGCCTGGCCCGGGGCGGGCCAGACACGGGCGCCGGGCGTGGGGACCGGGTCCGGCGGTGAGATCTTCGAGAGCAGCGACTTGATGCCGTCGATGAGCTCCTCGTCCTCGTGCAGGACGTACGACAGATACGGCTCGGAGGCCTGGTCGGCGATCGTGTAGACGGCGCACCAGGTGGCGAGCGTCGGGACCGTCATCTGGGCCATCAGTGCCAGCGTCTGGTCGCGGTCCAGGGTGCCGGCCAGCAGGTCGGACGCCTCCACCAGGAAGCTGAGCGAGCCGCGGCGCAGGCGCTCCAGCTCGCCGAGGCGGGCCGACTCCACTGCGAGGGCGATGCGGTCGGCCGCGAACTGCAGGCGCAGCGCCTCCTCGTTGGAATAGCGGCCGGGTGCCTCGGCCGCGACGCCCAGGGAGCCGGTGAGGCGGCCCTCCACCTTGAGGGGGACGGTGACGACCGAGCGCATGCCCGTCCCGTTGAGGAGCGGTACGGCGCCGGGGACGGCCAGCAGGTCCTCGTGGACGGCCGGCATGCGGGCCGAGCCGTAGCGGCCGGGACCCGCTTCGACGGGCACGCGCGCGAAGCGCTGCCGGGCGGAGGGCAGTCCGGTGGACGCGCGGACCTCCAGCTCGGTCTCGTCGTCGGTGGCGAGGAGCAGGAAGGCCGAGTCGGCGTCGAGCATGTCGCGGGCGCGTTCGACCGTGCGCTGCAGGAGGCCGTCGAGGTCGTCCGGGGCCGGGGAGCCGATGAAGACCTCGAAGGGGTCGGTGCTCTGCCCGTCGCTCGTGGGCGCCGGGTCGGAGGACGGCAGCCGCGCCGGTGTCTGCAGGACGGCGCGCTCGTGGTCACGGACCAGGAGGCAGACCGTGGAGGGCTCGCCGCCGGTGTCACGAACACGCAGGTGGGAGGCGTACACCGGGGTGACGCGGCCGTTGGCGCCTCTGATGCCGTAGCTGCCCTCCCAGCGGGAGAGGTGGAGCGCCTCGGCGATGCCGGTACTGGTGCCCGGCGTGTGCGGCCAGGCCGCGAGATCGGTCAGGGGCTTGCCGGTGACCTGGTCGGCCGGGTAGCCGAAGAGTTCCTCGGCGTCCTCGTTCCAGGCCGAGATGGTGCCCGCACGGTCGATCTGGACGACTGCGACGCGGACACGGGCGTCGGCGAGCGGGAGGAGGTGGGAGGGGAGAGACGGGCCGGCAGTGCGGGTGCCGACCGGGCGGTCGGGGAGGGCGATCTGGAACCACACGTTCTTGTGGGTGGGCGTGTACTCGACACCCCAGCGGCCGGCGATGGCCGCGCACAGCTGGAGTCCGCGGCCACCCTCGCGGTCGGGGCTGCCCATGTCGGCGTGCGAGGCCTGCAGGGGGATCTCGCGCTCGGGGTAGCGGTCGGAGACCTCGATGCGTACGCCGTCGTCACCCCGCAGACAGAGGACGTCGGCGTGGGTACCCGCGTGGACGACGGCGTTGGTGACCAGTTCGCTCGTGAGGACGACGGCGTCATCGACGATGTCGGCGAAACCCCAGCCCTGGAGGGTGTCGCGGACGAAGGAGCGGGCGGTCGCGACCGAACGCCCTACGGGCTCGAAACTGGCAGCCGCGCGCGCGGTGATCACAGAACTCCTCGGCCGGTCGTCGACGTGCTGGACTCCCGGGTCGTCCGGGGCGCGCCGCTGGTGGGGCGGTCGTGCTCCGGTCGGACGGGGGTCCGGGGGCTGTCCCCCCGGGATCAGTCCGGTGGTCATGTCTGCGGCCGCCCCTCCGATGCCCGCTCGTACTCGTGCCACCGCCCAGGCCGGTCGGACCGGCGCGGCTGGACAGCCGCATGCAAGGTTACTTACCTTCCCCGTCCGAGCGGATGCCGGTCAGCAGTGTTTCCGCCCGTCGGTGTGCGGACGGTGTGCGAAGCTGCCGAACTGTTATGGCCTGGTTCGGTGAGGGTGAAACACTGGGCAGGCTCCCTGTGTGAGTCCGGGTGGGCCGACTGCCACCCGGGTACGGGGGGTGGCGGCACGCGTGCGGAGCTGATCACATCGGGCAGGAAACACGCAGCAGCATCAGTACGGCGAAGAGCACCGGGCACAGCAGCAACGGTCGACCCCTGCGGGAGGGACACAGTGGAGTCTGGCGCAGCGGCGCGAAGCACTAAGGCGCGCGCGAAAGGCGGACAGTCCCTGGGCGAGCAGCGAGCTCCACGAGGCGGGACCACGGCGGTGGACACAGCCGCCCTGAACCGTCTGCTGGCGGCTTTGCTGGCGATGCGGGACGGGAACTTCCGCAAGCGGCTCACGGTGTCCGGGGACGGCGTGATGTCCGAGATCGCGGCGGTCTTCAACGAGGTCGCCGACCGCAATCTGCATCTGACGGGCGAGCTGTCGCGGGTCCGGCGGGTCGTGGGACGTGAGGGAAAACTCACCGAGAGGCTGGAGACGGGGGCCTGTGAGGGCTCCTGGGCGGCCGCCATCGACCACTCCAACGCGCTGGTCGACGATCTCGTACGGCCGGTTTCCGAGGTCAGCCGGGTGCTGTCGGCGGTCGCCGAGGGTGATCTGTCGCCGCGCATGGAGCTGCGGGCGCACACCCCGGAGGGGCCGGGACATGCGCTGCGCGGGGAGTTCCTGAAGGTCGGGCGGACGGTCAACAACCTTGTCGATCAGCTGTCCACGTTCACCGACGAGGTCACCCGGGTGGCCAGCGAGGTCGGCACCGAGGGCAAGCTGGGCGGTCAGGCGCAGGTGCGCGGCATGTCGGGGTCGTGGAAGGACCTGACGGAGTCCGTCAACACCATGGCGTACCGGCTGACCGCGCAGGTGCGGGACATCGCGCTGGTGACGACGGCGGTCGCCAAGGGTGATCTCTCGCGGAAGGTGACGGTGCACGTCGCCGGCGAGATGCTGGAGCTCAAGAACACCGTCAACACGATGGTCGACCAGCTCTCGGCCTTCTCGTCCGAGGTGACGCGGGTCGCGCGTGAGGTGGGCACCGAGGGCATCCTGGGCGGTCAGGCGCAGGTGCCCGGCGTCGACGGCGTGTGGAAGGAACTCACCGATTCGGTGAACACCATGGCCGGCAATCTGACGGCCCAGGTGCGCGGCATCGCCGAGGTGACCACCGCGGTGGCCAGCGGTGATCTGTCGCGGAAGGTGACGGTGCAGGCGCGGGGCGAGGTCGCGCGGCTGGCCGAGACGATCAACCAGATGACCGAGACGCTGCGGATCTTCGCCGACGAGGTCACGCGGGTGGCCAACGAGGTCGGCGCGGAGGGGCGGCTCGGCGGCCAGGCGAACGTGCCGGGAGCGGCCGGGACGTGGAAGGACCTCACGGACTCCGTCAACACCGTGTTCCGCAACCTCACCACTCAGGTGCGTGACATCGCCGCCGTGACGACGGCGGTCGCCAACGGTGACCTGTCCCAGAAGGTCACGGTCGACGTGGCCGGCGAGATGCTTGAGCTGAAGAACACCGTCAACGGGATGGTGGACCAGCTGTCCGCCTTCGGCGCCGAGGTCACCCGGGTGGCGCGGGAGGTCGGTGTCGAGGGAGAGCTGGGCGGTCAGGCCCAGGTGCCGGGCGCGGCGGGGACGTGGAAGGACCTGACGGACTCCGTCAACACGGCGTTCCGTAATCTCACCGGACAGGTGAGGAACATCGCGCAGGTGACCACGGCGGTCGCCAACGGTGACCTGTCGCAGAAGGTCACCGTGGACGTCTCCGGCGAGATGCTCCAGCTGAAGAACACCGTGAACACGATGGTGGACCAGCTGTCGAGTTTCGCCGACCAAGTGACCCGGATGGCCCGGGACGTGGGCACCGAGGGCCGTCTGGGCGGTCAGGCGCGCGTGGACGGCGTCTCCGGTACCTGGAAGGAGCTCACGGACTCCGTCAACTTCATGGCCGGCAACCTCACCTCCCAGGTGCGCCAGATCGCCCAGGTGACGACGGCCGTGGCGCGCGGCGACCTGTCGCAGAAGATCGACGTCGACGCGCGCGGGGAGATCCTGGAGCTGAAGAACACCATCAACACGATGGTCGACCAGCTCTCCGCCTTCGCCGACCAGGTCACACGGGTCGCGCGTGAGGTGGGCACCGACGGGCGGCTCGGCGGTCAGGCGCAGGTGCCCGGTGTCGCCGGCGTGTGGCGGGACCTGACCGACTCCGTGAACGGGATGGCGGGCAACCTCACGGCTCAGGTGCGCAACATCGCGCAGGTCGCCACCGCGGTGGCCCGGGGTGATCTCTCCCAGAAGATCACCGTGGACGCGCGCGGGGAGATCCTGGAGCTGAAGAACACCCTGAACACGATGGTGGACCAGCTGTCGTCGTTCGCGGAGCAGGTGACCCGGGTGGCCCGTGAGGTGGGCACGGAGGGCATCCTGGGCGGCCAGGCCGAGGTGCAGGGGGTCTCGGGCACCTGGAAGGACCTCACGCAGTCCGTGAACTTCATGGCGAACAACCTGACCATGCAGGTCCGCAACATCGCGGAGGTCACCACCGCGGTCGCCAAGGGCGACCTGTCGAAGAAGATCACCGTCGACGCCAAGGGCGAGATCCTGGAACTCGTCACCACCGTCAACACGATGGTGGACCAGTTGTCGTCGTTCGCGGAGCAGGTGACGCGGGTCGCGCGCGAGGTGGGCACCGAGGGCATCCTGGGCGGCCAGGCGCATGTGCCCGGCGTGGTCGGCATCTGGAAGGACCTCAGCGACAACGTCAACCTGATGGCCAAGAACCTGACCATGCAGGTGCGCAACATCTCCCAGGTGGCCGCGGCCGTCGCGAACGGCGATCTGACGCGGCAGGTCACCATCGAGGCGCGCGGTGAGGTCGCCCAGCTCGCGGACACCTTCAACACCATGGTGAAGACTCTGAGTTCGTTCGCCGAGCAGGTCACCAAGGTGGCCCGTGAGGTGGGCACGGACGGCATCCTGGGCGGCCAGGCGCATGTGCCGGGCGTGGCCGGCACATGGAAGGACCTCACCGAGTCGGTGAACCAGATGGCGTCCAACCTGACCGGCCAGGTACGCAACATCGCCATGGTGACCACCGCCATCGCCAAGGGCGATCTGACGAAGAAGATCGACATCGACGCCCGCGGTGAGATCCTCGAACTCAAGACGACGATCAACACCATGGTGGACCAGCTGTCGTCGTTCGCCGAGGAGGTCACCCGGGTGGCCCGCGAGGTGGGCACCGAGGGGCAGCTCGGCGGTCAGGCCCGGGTGCGGGACGTCGACGGCACCTGGCGCGACCTCACCGAGTCCGTCAACGAGATGGCGGGGAACCTCACCCGCCAGGTGCGCGCCATCGCGCGCGTCGCGACCGCGGTGACCCGCGGTGATCTCAACCTGAAGATCGACGTCGATGCCTCCGGCGAGATCCAGGAGCTGCAGGACTACATCAACAAGATGATCGCCAACCTGCGCGACACCACGATCGCCAACAAGGAGCAGGACTGGCTGAAGGGCAACCTCGCGCGCGTGTCGGCGCTGATGCAGGGCCGGCGCGACCTGGAGGACGTCGCCTCGCTGATCATGAGCGAGCTGCCGCCCCTGGTGGCCGCGCAGCACGGCGCGTTCTTCCTCGCCATGCCGCCCGCCGAGGAGGAGGGCGAGGCGTACGAGCTGCGGATGCTGGGTTCGTACGGCTATTCGATGGGCTCCATGCCGTCGTCGTTCCGGCCGGGTGAGGCGCTGGTCGGGACGGCCGCCCAGGAGAAGCGCACGATCATCGTCGAGAACGCGCCGAGCGGCTACCTGAAGATCTCCTCGGGGCTGGGGGAGGCCCCGCCCGCGCAGGTGATCGTCCTTCCGGTGCTGTTCGAGGGCAAGGTGCTCGGCGTGATCGAGCTGGCGTCCTTCACGCCGTTCACGCAGATCCAGAAGGACTTCCTCAACCAGCTCGCCGAGATGATCGCGACCAGCGTCAACACGATCTCCGTCAACACCAAGACGGAGCAGTTGCTGAAGCAGTCGCAGGAACTGACCGAGCAATTGCGGGAGCGGTCGGCGGAGTTGGAGCAGCGGCAGAAGGCGCTGCAGGCGTCCAACGCCGAGCTGGAGGAGAAGGCGGAGCTGCTGGCCCGTCAGAACCGGGACATCGAGGTGAAGAACACCGAGATCGAGGAGGCCCGGCAGGTCCTGGAGGAGCGCGCCGAGCAGCTCGCGGTGTCGATGCGCTACAAGAGCGAGTTCCTGGCCAACATGTCGCACGAGCTGCGTACGCCGCTGAACTCGCTGCTGATCCTGGCCAAGCTGCTCGCCGACAACGCGGAGGGCAACCTCTCGCCGAAGCAGGTGGAGTTCGCCGAGACCATCCACGGGGCCGGCTCCGACCTGCTGCAGCTGATCAACGACATCCTGGACCTGTCCAAGGTCGAGGCGGGCAAGATGGACGTCTCGCCGACGCGGATCGCCCTGGTCCAGCTGGTCGACTACGTCGAGGCCACCTTCCGCCCGCTGACGGCGGAGAAGGGCCTGGACCTGTCCGTACGGGTCTCGCCGGAGCTGCCCGCCACGCTGCACACCGACGAGCAGCGGTTGCTGCAGGTGTTGCGGAACCTGCTGTCCAACGCGGTGAAGTTCACCGACTCGGGGTCGGTGGAGCTGGTCATCCGGCCGGCCGGAGTCGATGTGCCGCAGTCGATCCGCGAGCAACTGCTGGAGGCCGGTTCGCTGACCGATCCGGACGCCAAGATGATCGCTTTCTCGGTGACCGACACCGGCATCGGGATCGCGGCGAGCAAGATGCGGGTGATCTTCGAGGCGTTCAAGCAGGCGGACGGCACGACCAGCCGCAAGTACGGCGGCACGGGCCTCGGGCTGTCGATCTCGCGGGAGATCGCGCAGCTGCTCGGCGGGGAGATCCACGCGCAGAGCGAGCCCGGCCGCGGCTCCACGTTCACGCTGTACCTGCCGTTGCACCCGAGCGAGCTGCCGCCGCAGGGATACCAGCAGAATCTGCCCGCGCTGGAGGCCGGCGACCTGCTGGCGTCGGAGAGCGGCCTCAGCGGTGCGGTGGAGCTGTCCGGCGTGCAGATCGAGACGCCGGCCGAGGTGAAGTCGTACCAGGAGACGCAGAACGGTGCGGCCGCCCTGTTCCGGCGCCGCCGCCGCTCCGGGGTCGGACTCGGGCAGCGTGACCAGTGGGTGAGTGCCGAGCAGGACGACGCGTCGCGCGCGCGGGTGGGCATCCGGTTCGGCGGTGAGAAGGTCCTCATCGTCGACGACGACATCCGCAACGTGTTCGCGCTGACGAGCGTCCTGGAGCAGCACGGGCTGTCCGTGCTGTACGCGGAGAACGGCCGTGAGGGCATCGAGGTCCTGGAGCAGCACGACGATGTGGCCGTCGTCCTGATGGACATCATGATGCCCGAGATGGACGGGTACGCGACGACCACGGCGATCCGCCGGATGCCGCAGTTCTCCGGGCTGCCGATCGTCGCCCTGACGGCCAAGGCGATGAAGGGCGACCGGGAGAAGGCGATCGAGTCGGGCGCGTCCGACTATGTGACGAAGCCGGTCGATCCCGATCACCTGCTGTCGGTGATGCGGCAGTGGATGCGCGGCGAGTGACCGGAGGGCGGCGAGGCGGCCGGCGGCCGGGAACCTCCGGCCGTCGTCGTGCGTTGCTGACTGACGGTGGCGGAGTTCGTGTGAAGACGTGGGATCCGGGGAACCTTCTGGTCCCGCGCCGCGTTCCTGCTACGTGCACAGTGACATCGCGGTGACAGGGTGTGGCGACGGTCGGGGTGCGGCTACCATGACCGGCACAAGGAAGGGCGGCGCAAAGGAGTCGTCCCCAGGGGCGGCGCCCGGTGCACTGCCGGGGCGAGGAGGGCGGGCCATGGTGCAGAAGGCCAAGATCCTCCTGGTCGATGACCGGCCGGAGAATCTGCTGGCGCTGGAGGCGATCCTCTCGGCGCTCGATCAGACGCTGGTGCGGGCATCGTCCGGGGAAGAGGCGCTCAAAGCACTGCTGACGGACGATTTCGCGGTCATTCTGCTGGACGTCCAGATGCCGGGAATGGACGGTTTCGAAACAGCTGCGCACATCAAGCGGCGGGAACGCACCCGGGACATCCCGATCATCTTCCTCACCGCGATCAACCACGGACCGCACCACACGTTCCGGGGTTACGCGGCGGGAGCGGTCGACTACATCTCCAAGCCGTTCGACCCGTGGGTGCTGCGCGCCAAGGTGTCGGTTTTCGTCGAGCTCTACATGAAGAACTGCCAGCTGCGTGAGCAGGCGGCCCTGCTGCGGCTGCAGTTGGAGGGCGGCGGCGGCAAGTCGGTGGCCGGCGACGGCAAGGAGGCGGCCGGACTGCTGGCCGAGCTGTCCGCGCGGCTCGCCGCCGTCGAGGAGCAGGCCGAGGCCCTGTCCAAGCAGTTGGACGACGACTCCGCGGACGCGGCAGCGGTGGCGACGGCGGCTCATCTGGAGCGCAAACTCACCGGTCTGCGCCGGGCGCTGGACGCCCTGGAACCGGGCACGGGCAGCGGCGCCACCTCGGTTCCGTCACAGAACTGACGTGCCGGGCGCACGCGTTGGGGCGGGCCGTGGTCCGTCCCGGCGCATGAGCGCCCGTCAGTCCGGCGCCCGCGCAAGGACGACACGAACGGGTGAAGCAGTGGGCACACGTGTCCGCTGTCGTCTCCCCCGGTAACCTCACACCCATGGCCTCACGTTCCTCCGCAGCCAAGAAGCAGCCCGCGAAGAAGCCGGCCGCTCCCGCGAGGACTCCGGCGAAGAAGGCCGCCGCCAAAAAGGCCCCGGCCAAGAAGGCGCCCGCCAAGAAGGCCGCGCCCCGGAAGGCCGCCGCCAAGAAGACACCGCCGAAACCGGCGCCCAGTCCCACGGGGGGCGTCTACCGGCTGGTGCGCGCCCTCTGGCTGGGCTTGGCGCACGCCGTGGGCGCGGTACTGCGCGGCATAGGGAACGGTGCCCGCAACCTCGACCCGGCGCACCGCAAGGACGGCAGTGCCCTGCTGCTGTTCGCCGTCGCGCTGATCGTCGCCGCCGGTACCTGGGCCGATCTGCGCGGCCCGGTCGGCGATCTCGTCGAGATCCTGGTGACCGGTTCCTTCGGCCGGCTCGACCTGCTGGTGCCGGTCGTGTTCGCGGCGATCGCCGTCCGGCTCGTCCGCCACCCGGAGCAGCCCGAGGCCAACGGCCGGATCGTCATCGGCCTGTCGGCGCTGCTCGTCGGTGTCCTCGGCCAGATCCACATCGCCTGCGGCTCGCCCGCCCGCAGCGCCGGAATGCAGGCCATAAGGGACGCAGGCGGCCTCATCGGCTGGGCCGCCGCGACCCCGTTGACGTTCGCCATGACCGAGGTGCTCGCCGTACCGCTGCTGGTGCTGCTGACCGTCTTCGGCCTGCTCGTCGTCACCGCCACGCCGGTCAACGCGATCCCGCAGCGGCTGCGGCAGCTCGGCGTACGGCTGGGTGTCCTGCCCGACCCCGAGGACGGGGCGTACGACGAGTACACCGACGACGACGCGCGCTACGACGAGCAGTGGCGTGAGGCGCTGCCCACGCGCCCCCGACGCCGCTCGGGCGCCCCGGCCGGGTACGACCCCGACGGCGCCGAGGAGGAGGCCCTCACCCGGCGCCGCGGCCGTCCGCGCCGCTCGGCCGTGCCGCAGCCGGCGATGGACCGCCGCAGGGACGCCGTGGACATCGCGGCGGCCGCCGCCGCGGACCTCGACGGGGCCGTCCTGCACGGCATGCCGCCCTCGCCCGTAGTCGCCGACCTCACCCACGGTGTGAGCGTCGGCGACCGAGAACCGACCACACCGACGCCCGTGCCGGGCCCGGCCGCGCGTGACCGGCGGCAGAAGACCGGCACGGATGCCGTCCCCGACCTCACCAAGGCCCCGCCGGAGGCCCCCCGGGAGCTGCCGCCGCGGGCCGAGCAGCTGCAGCTGTCCGGTGACATCACCTACGCGCTGCCCTCGCTGGACCTGCTCACGCGCGGGGGACCCGGCAAGGCGCGCAGCGCGGCCAACGACGCCATAGTCGCCTCGCTGACGAACGTCTTCACCGAGTTCAAGGTCGACGCCGCCGTCACCGGCTTCACCCGCGGGCCGACGGTCACCCGCTACGAGGTCGAGCTCGGCCCCGCGGTGAAGGTGGAGCGGATCACCGCACTGACGAAGAACATCGCCTACGCCGTCGCCAGCCCCGACGTGCGGATCATCAGCCCGATCCCCGGCAAGTCGGCGGTCGGCATCGAGATCCCCAACACCGACCGGGAAATGGTCAACCTCGGCGACGTCCTGCGTCTCGCGGAGTCCGCCGAGGACGACGACCCGATGCTGGTCGCCTTCGGCAAGGACGTCGAGGGCGGATACGTCATGCACTCGCTGGCGAAGATGCCGCACATCCTGGTCGCCGGCGCCACCGGCTCCGGCAAGTCGTCGTGCATCAACTGCCTGATCACCTCGGTCATGATGCGGGCGACCCCCGAGGACGTCCGGATGATCCTGGTCGACCCCAAGCGGGTCGAGCTGACCGCCTACGAGGGCATCCCGCACCTGATCACGCCGATCATCACCAACCCCAAGCGGGCCGCCGAGGCGCTGCAGTGGGTGGTGCGCGAGATGGATCTCAGGTACGACGACCTGGCCGCCTACGGGTACCGGCACATCGACGACTTCAACCGCGCGGTGCGCGAGGGGACCGTGAAGCCGCCCGAGGGCAGCGAGCGGGAGCTGCAGCCGTACCCCTACCTGCTGGTGATCGTCGACGAGCTGGCCGACCTGATGATGGTCGCGCCCCGGGACGTCGAGGACGCCATCGTGCGCATCACGCAGCTCGCGCGCGCGGCGGGCATCCATCTCGTGCTCGCCACCCAGCGGCCGTCGGTCGACGTCGTCACCGGTCTGATCAAGGCGAACGTGCCGTCGCGGCTCGCCTTCGCCACGTCGTCGCTGGCGGACTCCCGGGTCATCCTCGACCAGCCCGGCGCGGAGAAGCTGATCGGCAAGGGCGACGGGCTGTTCCTGCCGATGGGCGCGAACAAGCCGACCCGAATGCAGGGCGCGTTCGTCACCGAGGCCGAGGTCGCGGCCGTCGTGCGGCACTGCAAGGAGCAGATGACGCCGGTCTTCCGGGACGACGTCACCGTGGGGACGAAGCAGAAGAAGGAGATCGACGAGGACATCGGCGACGACCTCGACCTGCTCTGCCAGGCGGCCGAACTGGTCGTCTCCACGCAGTTCGGCTCGACGTCCATGCTCCAGCGCAAGCTGCGGGTGGGCTTCGCCAAGGCGGGGCGTCTGATGGACCTCATGGAGTCCCGGAACATCGTGGGGCCCAGCGAGGGTTCCAAGGCACGTGATGTGCTCGTGAAACCGGACGAGTTGGACGGTGTACTCGCACTGATCCGTGGGGAGTCCGAAGGGTAGACAGGTGCCTGTGGGGCAGACGGCCCTTCGTGACTCACCCGTTAGGGAACCCAGGGCAACCGTTTCCCCTCGGCGCACGTCAAGTTGAGCGAGAGGACAGATTCGGATCTCATCCTGGGGTCCGGACCTGGCCAGGCCGTCGGCGTGTCCGGCCATTCCGATGGCGTACAAAGTCCTACCGCCCGGTTGCCCCACCCTTTCGTACCCCCCCTACACTGAACCTCCAGCACAGGTGGCTACACGCTCGAAAGGCGCCCCCGTGTCCATCGGCAACTCCCCTGAAGACGAGCGTCCGTTTGATGACGCGTCCGACGAAACCCGCCCCTCCATCGGCCGTGCGCTGCGCCAGGCACGGATCGAGGCCGGGCTGACCGTCGACGACGTCAGTACCGCCACCCGGGTCCGCATCGCCATCATCCACGCCATCGAGGCGGACGACTTCGCGCCCTGCGGGGGCGACGTCTACGCGCGCGGCCACATCCGCACCCTCGCCAGGGCCGTCCACCTCGACCCCGAACCACTGATCGAGCAGTACGACGCCACCCACGGCGGCCGTCCCGCCCCCACCCCGGCCGCACCGCTGTTCGAGGCGGAGCGGATCCGGCCCGAGCGGCGGGGACCGAACTGGACGGCGGCCATGGTCGCCGCGATCGTCGCCGTCATCGGCTTCGTGGCGTTCACCGCCTTCAAGGGCGGCGACGACGGTACGAAGGATCCGGTCGCCGAGGGCACCAGCCCGTCGGCGAGCACCTCCACCTCGGCCACGCCGAAGCCCGACAAGCCCGGCGACCAGAAGCCGGAGCCCTCGGACAGCGCCATCGCCGCCGCGCCGCAGGACAAGGTGACGGTCCAGGTCAGCGCGACCGACGGGCGCAGCTGGATCTCGGCCAAGGACCACAACGGCCGACTGCTGTTCGACGGACTGCTCAAGAAGGGCCAGACCAAGACCTTCCAGGACGGCCAGAAGATCAACCTGGTGCTCGGCGACGCCGGCGCGATCGACCTGTTTGTCAACGGCAAGAAGATCGAGGACGACTGGCAGCCCGGTGCGGTGGAGCGCCTGACGTACACCAAGGGCGACCCTCAGGTCGGGTGAGCGATACGTACGTGCGTGCGGGGTTGGCGGTGATCGCCAACCCCGTCGACGTTCGCTGTCGGTGGGACAAAGTACTCTTGAGCCCATGCCTGAACGCCGTACCGTCGCACTCGTCACTCTTGGCTGCGCCCGTAACGAGGTGGACTCGGAGGAGCTCGCAGGCCGTTTGGAGGCGGACGGCTGGCAGCTCGTGGAGAACGCCGAGGACGCCGACGTCGCCGTCGTCAACACCTGCGGTTTCGTCGAGGCCGCCAAGAAGGACTCCGTCGACGCCCTCCTGGAGGCCAACGACCTCAAGGACCACGGCAGAACCCAGGCCGTCGTGGCAGTCGGCTGCATGGCCGAGCGGTACGGCAAGGAGCTGGCGGATGCACTGCCGGAAGCCGACGGCGTGCTCGGGTTCGACGACTACGCCGACATCTCCGGCCGACTCCAGACCATCCTGAGCGGTGGCATCCACGCCTCGCACACCCCGCGCGACCGGCGCAAGCTGCTGCCGATCAGCCCGGCCGAGCGGCAGGAGTCGGCAGCCGAGGTCGCACTGCCCGGGCACGCCCCGGCCGATCTGCCGGAGGGCCTCGCGCCGGCCTCGGGCCCCCGCGCGCCCCTGCGCCGCCGCCTGGACGGCGCCCCGGTCGCCTCGGTCAAGCTGGCATCCGGCTGCGACCGCCGCTGCTCCTTCTGCGCCATCCCCTCCTTCCGGGGCTCCTTCATCTCGCGCCGTCCGAGCGACGTGCTGAACGAGACGCGGTGGCTGGCCGAGCAGGGCGTCAAGGAGATCATGCTGGTCTCCGAGAACAACACCTCCTACGGCAAGGACCTGGGGGACATCCGCCTGCTGGAGTCCCTGCTGCCCGAGCTGGCCGAGGTCGACGGCATCGAGCGGGTGCGGGTCAGCTATCTGCAGCCGGCCGAGATGCGGCCGGGGCTGATCGACGTCCTGACCTCGACCCCCAAGGTCGCGCCCTACTTCGATCTCTCCTTCCAGCACTCCGCACCCGACGTGCTGCGCTCGATGCGCCGCTTCGGCGACACCGACCGCTTCCTGGAGCTGCTGGACACCATCCGGAGCAAGGCGCCCGAGGCGGGTGTGCGCTCCAACTTCATCGTCGGCTTCCCCGGTGAGTCCGAGGGCGACCTGGCCGAGCTGGAGCGTTTCCTCACCCACGCGCGCCTGGACGCGATCGGTGTCTTCGGCTACTCCGACGAGGAGGGCACCGAGGCGGCGACGTACGACGGCAAGCTGGACCAGGACGTCGTCGACGAGCGGCTGGCCCACATCTCCCGGCTCGCCGAGGAACTGGTCTCCCAGCGCGCGGAGGACCGGGTCGGGGAGACCGTGCGGGTGCTGGTCGAGTCGGTCCCCGGCGACGACCGCGCCGAGGACGGCGTGTACGGCCGAGCCGCGCACCAGGCGCCGGAGACGGACGGCCAAGTGCTCCTCACGAGCGGCGAGGGGCTGGCCGCCGGTCGTATGGTCGAGGCGAAGGTGGTCGGCACGGAGGGTGTCGACCTGGTGGCCGAGCCCCTGCCGGGCTCGTCCGGGCCGGTTCAGGAGGCGGGCAGATGACGGGTGCGCCGGCATCGGCCGCGGGCGGGTCCTCGCCGGCCCGTCAGGCGCCCGCCGCCGACGACGAGGGCCAGGACGGCGCCCGGACGGCCCGGGGCGGGAAGCTGGCGGCCGCCGCCGTGAACCAGGCGAGCGTCTGGAACGTCGCCAACCTGCTGACGATGCTGCGGCTGGTCCTGGTGCCCGGCTTCGTCGCGTTGATGCTGGCCGACGGCGGCTACGACCCGGCGTGGCGCTCGTTCGCCTGGGCGGCCTTCGCCATCGCCATGATCACCGATCTGTTCGACGGGCATCTGGCGCGGACGTACAACCTCGTCACCGACTTCGGGAAGATCGCCGACCCCATCGCCGACAAGGCGATCATGGGAGCGGCTCTGATCTGTCTGTCCGCGCTGGGTGATCTGCCCTGGTGGGTGACGGTCGTGATCCTCGGCCGGGAACTCGGGGTGACGCTGCTGCGTTTCTGGGTCATTCGGTACGGGGTGATCCCGGCGAGCCGGGGCGGCAAGCTCAAGACGCTCACCCAGGGCGTGGCGGTGGGGATGTACATCCTGGCGCTGACGGGATGGCTGGCGACGCTGAGGTTCTGGGTGATGGGTGTGGCGGTCGTCCTGACCGTGGTGAGCGGGCTCGACTATGTGAGACAAGCCATTGTGCTGCGTCGACGGGGGATCAAGGGGCGCGAAGCAGTGGTGGAGGAGTCGGAAGAGTGAGTTCCATGGCCGCCGACGTGGTGCGACTACTCACAGTGAGGGGTGAGAACCTCGCTGTGGCCGAGTCCCTGACCGGTGGCCTGGTGGCGGCGGAGATCACCGCGGTTCCAGGGGCGTCCCGGGCCTTCCGGGGGTCGGTGACCGCGTACGCGACCGAGTTGAAGCAGGCGGTGCTCGGCGTCGACGCCGCATTGCTGGCCGGGCGCGGGGCGGTGGATCCGCAGGTCGCGGCCCAGATGGCGGCCGGAGTACGCAAGGCGCTCGGCGCCGACTGGGGGATCGCTACCACCGGTGTGGCAGGCCCCGACCCACAGGACGGGCAGCCCGTGGGCACCGTTTTCGTCGCGGTGGACGGGCCGTTCGGCCCTGGTTCGGGTTCCGCCCCTGGCGGAAAAGTGGAGGCCCTGCGGTTGAACGGCGACCGCGCGGAAATCCGTAGAGAGAGTGTACGGAGCGTACTCGCACTGCTTCTGAGGGAGCTTGCGGGCGAACTTACCGGGAATGAGCGGGCACAGGATACGGAACAGAACGGGGGGTTTTGATGTTTGCAGCCCTGAGTGAACACGACATCGCTCCCCGCACGGCCGCAGCGCGAGGCGGTACGGTGGGGCGTGAAGGATGCGGTTACGCGGTCCGAGGAGGGAGCCACCGATGATTCTGCTCCGTCGCCTGCTTGGTGACGTGCTGCGTCGGCAGCGCCAGCGCCAGGGCCGTACTCTGCGCGAAGTCTCCTCGTCCGCCCGAGTCTCGCTCGGCTATCTCTCCGAGGTGGAGCGGGGGCAGAAGGAGGCTTCCTCCGAACTGCTCTCCGCCATCTGCGACGCGCTGGACGTACGGATGTCCGAGCTCATGCGGGAAGTGAGCGACGAACTCGCCCTCGCCGAGCTGGCCCAGTCTGCTGCGGCCACCCCCAGCGAGCCTGTGCCCACATCGGTCCGTCCGATGCTGGGTTCCGTGTCGGTGACCGGCGTGCCGCCGGAACGGGTGACCATCAAGGCGCCCAGCGAAGCGGTGGACGTGGTCGCCGCGTGAGCGTCTGAACCGACGCGGACAGGCGTCAGGCCCCGGCCGGGGCCGCTCCGGGACCATCCGGAGCGGTGTGGCCGGGGTTTTCTCGTGCCTGGGGGAGGCGTGCGGTCGGTGTGCGTTTGCCGGGCTGTGTCGGGCAGGCCATCGTGGAGGGGCACAGCGAGGGGCCATGACCCGGAGGTACTGCATGAACGTCGTGAAGAGCCCGCTGGCCGAAGCCGACCTGAAGACCGTGGGGGAGGCCCTGCAAGGAGCGCTGGTCGATCTGGTGGACCTCTCGCTCGTGGCGAAGCAGGTGCACTGGAACGTCGTCGGGCCGCGGTTCCGGTCCGTCCACCTTCAGCTCGACGAGGTCGTTGCCAGCGCGCGCACGCACTCCGACACGGTGGCGGAGCGGGCGTCCGCGCTGGGCGTGTCTCCGGACGGACGGGCGACGACGGTGGCGGCCGGGAGCGGGATCGGCACGGCGCCCCAGGGCTGGGTCAAGGACTCGGACGCGGTGGCCGTGCTGGTCGCGGCGCTGGGTGCGGTGATCACTCGTATGAGGGAACGCGTGTCGGCGACGGCGGACGCCGATCCCGTGAGCCAGGACCTTCTGATCGGGATCACCGCGGACCTGGAGAAGCACCACTGGATGTTCCAGGCCGAGAGCGCGTGACGGGGAACCGGTGGGACCACGTCCCGGGGGAGGACTGAGGGCGGCCGCGTGGCGGGGCGAATAGGGCGGCGGGCGGGTGCCGTGGGGCTCGGCGCGCTGTGGTGGTGGGCCGTGGCCCGGCTCGCGGTGGCACCCGGCTCCGGCGTTCTGGAAGGCGCGGTCGTGGCCGGCGGCTGGGGGCTGAGCCTGCTGCCGGTGCACTGTGTGCCGAAGGCGCGGGCCGCGGGCGCGCGCTCGCCAGGGCGGAGCCGGGCGGCGTGGGCCGCCGGCCCACCGGTCACCAGGGCATCGCGACGCCGCCGTTCGGGCGGAGGATCTGCCCCGTCGTGAACGCCGAGGCGTCCGAGGCCAGGTACAGCACGGCATGGGCGACGTCCTCAGGGGTGCCGACGCGGCCCAGCGGGGACAGGCGGGCCATGGCCGTCTCGGTACGGGACCGGGCTTCCGGGTCGTGGCGGTCGGTCATCGGGGTGCGGATCCAGCCCGGGGCCACCGCGTTGACCCGGATGCCGTGTCGGCCGGTCTCGGCCGCCAGGGTCTTCGTCAGCTGCACGACGGCCGCCTTGGCCGCCGAGTAGCACAGGAGGCCCGGGCCGCCGGTGTCGACGGCGCCGGAGGCCATCGTGACGATGCTGCCGCGCGTGCCGCACGCGATCATCAGCCGCGCCGCCTCCTGGCAGGCGTACAGCACCCCCTTGAAGTTGACGCCCAGGACACGGTCGAGGTCCTCGTCCGTGGTCTCCAGAACCGTGCCGCTGTGCATGATCCCGGCCACCGCCGCCAGGATGTGCAGTTCACCGCAGGCCTCGACGGCCCGGCGCAGAGCGGGCCGGTCGGTGACGTCGACCCGGTGGCTGTGGGCGACGCCGCCGTGCGTCTCGATCAGGGCGGCCGTCTCGTGCAGGCCCCGGGTGTCACGGTCCGCGCCGTGCACGGTGGCGCCCGCCTCGGCGAGCAGTACGGCGCAGGCGCGGCCGATGCCGCTCGCGGCGCCGGTGACGAACGCGGCGCGTCCGGTGAGGTCGTACGCCTTCACGGCCATGAGGCGACCGTACGAGCAGATCTGACGGTCCGTCAATCAGATGTGCGGCGGCGCGGGCGCGGGGCGCTCCGGTCGGGGGCCGGGCCCGGCTGGCAGGACGGGCACCAGTACGTCGGACGTTCCCGGGAGCCGTCGCCCTGCTCGGCCACACGGACGGGGGTGCCGCAGCGCAGGCAGGGGCGCGGTGCCCGGCCGTAGACGAAGAGGTCCTGACCGCGGCGGCCGGTGGTGTTACGGACCGGGCGGTCGCGGTTGACCTCCAGGAGGCGCTGGGCGAGCGCGGGCAGCTTCCCGGCACGGTCGGCGGGCAGGGCCCCGACGGGCAGCCAGGGAGTGACGCCCAGCAGGAAGCAGAGTTCGCTCTTGTAGACGTTGCCGATGCCGGCGAGATTGCGCTGGTCGAGAAGGGCCTCACCGAGGGGGCGGCCGGGATCGCTGAGCAGATTGGTCAGGGCGCGCTCCGGGTCCCAGTCCGGGCCCAGCAGGTCGGGCCCGAGGTGGCCGACGGTCCGGCTCTCGTCAGCGGTGCGCAGGAGGTCGAGGACGGGGAGGCGGTAGCCGACCGCCGTGCGGTCGGCCGTGCCGAGGATCGCGCGGATCTGGTGGCCGGGGCCGCCGCTCCAGCGCTGGCCGTGTGCGAACACCTTCCACGCGCCGTCCATCTTCAGGTGCGAGTGCAGGGTGAGGCCGCCTTCGACGCGGGTCAGCAGGTGCTTGCCGCGCGCGGCGACCTCCAGGACGGTACGGCCGGTGAGGTCCACGGTGGCGTACCGGGGGACCCGCAGGTCGGTGCGCGTCAGCACCTTGCCGCCGAGCGCGGTGTCCAGCCGCCGCGCGGCCTGCCAGACCGTGTCACCTTCGGGCATGGGTCAAGGGTGGCACGGGGACCGTGGGGGAGCGGCCGGGCACGCGCGCGGGGAGGGCGCTCATGCGCGCAGTCTCAGGCCGCGCGGGGTGGCGATGAACCCCGATCCTTCGAGGAGGGCGCCGACCGGGGAGGTCAGGGCCGAGGCGCCGTTGACCCGCTCCACCGTGACCGTGCCGAGGGAGCCGGCGCGGGCCGCAGCGGCGAGGGCCTCGGCGGCTGCGCGCAGCCGCGGGTCGTCGGCGGGCGCGGTCGCGTCCCCGGGGTGGGCGGGCCAGGCGAGCAGGGTCTTGCCGCCGCGCTCCATGTACAGCGTCAGCTCGCCGTCGACGAGGACCACCAGGGAACCCGCCTTGCGCCCCGGCTTGTGGCCGGCACCCGTCGGGGGTTCGGGCCAGGGCAGCGCGGAGCCGTACGCGTTCGCTGGGTCGGCCGCCGCCAGGACGACGGCTCCGGAGGGAGCGGGGGAGTCCTGACGGCCCCGGTGTGGATACGCCGAGGCATACGGGGACGAGGCGCCGCCGCGCGGACCGCCGGCGCCGGGGGCCGCCAGGTCGCGCGGGGAGACGTGGTCACCCGGTGCGGCCGGGAGATCGGCGAAGCCCGGTCGGCGGCCGGAGGGGTGGGAGGCGTCGAGATCGTGGAAGCCGTCGAGTGTCTCGTACGGCGCCGGCGAGCCGAAGCCGGGGGTGTCGTGGAAGGGGAGCGTGCCCGGCGACCCGGTGACCGTGGGCGCGTACGGTTCCGTGCCACCGGTGCCGGTGCCGGACGAGCCCGGGACTGGACGGCCGTCGCCTCGCTCGCGGGCGTTGGCCACCGCGCGCAGGCGGTCGACGGCACCGTCCATGGCGAACTGGGCGGCGCCGAGGCCCTCCACCACGTAGCCGCGTCGGGCCTGGCCGGTCTCCTCGAAGGCGGACAGCACGCGGTACGTCGCCGAGAAGCCGCCCTCGACGCCTTCGGCGGCGACCGCGCCCCGGGTCACCACGCCGTGCCGGTCGAGGAGGGCGCGTGCCAGGGCGTGGGCGCGGACGGTGGGGTCCGGCTCCTGGGCCGGAAGGAGCGACCAGCGGCCGGCGACGGTCGGCGGGCCGCTGCGGGAGACCGGGCGGGCGGCGGCCGTCAGCGAGCCGTAGCGGCCGCGCGGGGCCGCCCGCTTGGCCCGGTGGGCCGTCGCGCCCGCTGTCCGGCCGGAGCCGAGCAGGGAGCGCATGGGGGCGAGCGTGTCGTTGGTGAGCCGGCCCGACCAGGCGAGGTCCCAGACGGCGTCGGCCAGTTGGGGGTCGGTGACGTCGGGGTGCCCGGTGGCCCGGACCTGGTCGGCGATCTGGCGGAAGAACAGGCCGTAGCCGCCGGAGAGGGCGTCCAGGACGGACTGGTGCAGCGCGGTCGGTTCCAGAGGGTGCGGTGGCGGCAGCAGGAGCGGCGCCGCGTCCGCCAGGTAGAGCGAGACCCAGCCGTCCTTGCCGGGCAGGGCACCCGCTCCGGCCCAGACGACCTCCCCGGCGGCGGTGAGCTCGTCGAGCAGCGCCGGGGTGTAGCCGGTGACCCGGGAGGGGAGGACCAGCTTCTCCAGGGCCGAGGCGGGCACCGAGGCGCCCTGGAGCTGCTCGACGGCCCGCACCAGCCCGTCGGCGCCGCGCAGGGCGTGGCCCTTGCCGATGTGCTGCCACTGCGGCAGGAACTGGGCGAGGGCGGCCGGTGGTACCGGCTCCAGCTCATGGCGGAGCGCGGCCAGGGAGCGGCGGCGCAGACGGCGCAGCACGGCCGCGTCGCACCACTCCTGGCCGATGCCGGCCGGATGGAACTCGCCCTGGACGATCCGGCCGCTCGCCGCGAGTCGCTGCAGCGCCCCCTCGGTGACCGCGACGCCCAGACCGAAGCGGGCGGCGGCGGTGGCCGAGGTGAACGGGCCGTGGGTGCGGGCATAGCGCGCGAGGAGGTCACCGAGGGGGTCCTTCACCGGCTCGGTGAAGGCCTCGGGGACACCCACCGGCAGGGCGGTGCCCAGAGCGTCGCGCAGCCGGCCCGCGTCCTCGATCGCCGCCCAGTGGTCGGCCCCCGCGACGCGCACCCGGATGACGCGACGTGCGGCCGCCAGCTCCTGCGCCCACGGGGCCTCGGCGCCCCGCTCGGCCAGTTCGGCGTCGGTGAGCGGACCGAGGAGACGCAGCAGGTCGGCGACGCTCTCGGCGTCCTTGGCACGGCGGTCCTCGGTGTGCCACTGCAGCTCGCGCTCCAGCTCCGCCAGCTCCTCCGCGTCGAGCAGCTCGCGCAGCTCGGCCTGGCCCAGCAGTTCGGCCAGCAGCCGGGAGTCCAGAGAGAGCGCGGCGGCACGGCGCTCGGCCAGCGGCGAGTCGCCCTCGTACAGGAACTGGGCGACGTAGCCGAACAGCAGGGAGCGCGCGAAGGGTGACGGCTCGGGGGTGGTGACCTCGACCAGGCGCACCTTGCGGGACTCCACGTCGCCCATCAGCTCGACCAGGCCGGGAACGTCGAAGACGTCCTGGAGACACTCGCGGACCGCCTCCAGGACGATCGGGAACGAGCCGAACTCGCTCGCCACCTGGAGCAGCTGGGCGGCGCGCTGGCGCTGCTGCCACAACGGGGTGCGCTTTCCGGGGTTGCGGCGCGGCAGCAGCAGCGCGCGGGCCGCGCACTCCCGGAAGCGGGAGGCGAACAGGGCCGAGCCGCCGACCTGGTCGGTGACGACCTGGTCGACCTCACCCTTGTCGAAGACGACATCCGCCGCACCGACCGGGGCCCCGTCGGCGTCGGCCGCCGCGTGGACCGGCGAGCCGGCCTTCGCCGGATCCTGGTCGAGGAAGTCCAGACCCATGAGATCGGCATCGGGCAGGCGCAGCACGATGCCGTCGTCGGCGTGCATGACCTGGGCGTCCATGCCGTACCGCTCGCTGAGGCGGGCACCGAGGGCGAGCGCCCAGGGAGCGTGCACCTGGGCGCCGAACGGGGAGTGGACGACGACCCGCCAGTCGCCCAGCTCGTCGCGGAAGCGCTCCACGACGATCGTGCGGTCGTCCGGGACGTGGCCGCACGCCTCGCGCTGTTCACGGAGGTAGGAGAGCACGTTGTCGGCGGCCCACGCGTCCAGTCCCGCGGTGAGCAGGCGCAGCCGGGCGTCTTCCTCGGACAGGGAGCCGACCTCGCGCAGGAACGCCCCCACCGCCCGGCCCAGCTCCAGCGGGCGGCCCAGCTGGTCGCCTTTCCAGAAGGGCAGCCGTCCCGGAACCCCGGGCGCCGGGGACACCAGGACGCGGTCGCGAGTGATGTCCTCGATGCGCCAGGAACTGGTGCCGAGGGTGAAGACGTCGCCCACGCGGGACTCGTAGACCATCTCCTCGTCCAGCTCACCGACCCGGCCGCCGCCCTTCTTCGGGTCCGCCCCGGCCAGGAACACGCCGAACAGCCCGCGGTCGGGGATGGTGCCGCCGGAGGTGACGGCCAGGCGCTGGGCGCCGGGGCGTCCGGTGACCGTGCCGGTGACGCGGTCCCACACCACGCGCGGGCGCAGTTCGGCGAAGGCGTCCGAGGGGTAACGGCCGGCCAGCATGTCCAGGGTCGCCGTGAACGCGGACTCCGGCAGTGAGGCGAAGGGGGCGGCGCGGCGGACCGTGGCCAGCAGGTCGTCGAACTGCCAGGCGTCCATCGCCGTCATCGCCACCAGCTGCTGGGCCAGGACGTCCAACGGGTTGGCGGGAACCCGGAGGGACTCGATGGCCCCCTGCCGCATCCGCTCGGTGACCACGGCGGCCTGCACCAGGTCACCCCGGTACTTGGGGAACACCACACCGGTGGACACCGCGCCCACCTGGTGGCCCGCGCGGCCGACGCGCTGCAGACCGGAGGCGACCGAGGGCGGGGACTCCACCTGGACGACGAGGTCCACGGCGCCCATGTCGATGCCCAGCTCCAGACTGGAGGTGGCGACCACGGCGGGCAGGCGGCCCGCCTTCAGGTCCTCCTCCACCAGGGCCCGCTGCTCCTTGGAGACCGAGCCGTGGTGGGCGCGCGCGATGACCGGCGGAGCGCCCTGGGCGGCGCCCGAGCCGCCCATCAGCTGGGCGGGTGTGTGATGTTCCTCCAGCGTCTCGCCGGTCGCCCGCTCGTAGGCGATCTCGTTGAGCCGGTTGCACAGGCGCTCGGCCAGGCGGCGCGAGTTGGCGAAGACGATCGTGGAGCGGTGCGCCTGGACCAGATCGGTGATCCGCTCCTCCACGTGCGGCCAGATCGACGGGCGCTCGGCGCCCTGTGAGCCGTCGGCGACCGGTGAGCCGCCCAGTTCGCCCAGGTCCTCGACCGGCACGACGACCGAGAGGTCGAACTCCTTGCCCGACACCGGCTGGACGATCTCCACCTTGCGGCGGGGGGACAGATAGCGGGCGACCTCGTCGACCGGGCGGACGGTCGCCGACAGCCCGACACGGCGGGCCGGTTTCGGGAGCAGCTCGTCCAGCCGCTCCAGGGACAGTGCGAGGTGCGCGCCGCGCTTGGTGCCAGCGACCGCGTGCACCTCGTCCAGGATCACCGTCTCCACGCCGGTCAGCGCGTCCCGCGTGGCCGACGTGAGCATCAGGAACAGGGACTCCGGCGTGGTGATCAGGATGTCCGGCGGGCGTGTCGACAGTGCTCGGCGCTCGGCGGCCGGGGTGTCGCCGGAGCGGATGCCCACCTTCACCTCGGGCTCGGGCAGGCCCAGGCGGACCGACTCCTGGCGGATGCCGGTCAGCGGACTGCGCAGATTGCGCTCCACGTCCACCGCGAGGGCCTTGAGCGGGGACACGTAGAGCACTCTGCAGCGTTTCCTCGGGTCGGCCGGCGGGGGCGCCGACGCCAGCTGGTCGAGCGCGGCGAGGAAGGCGGCCAGGGTCTTTCCGGAGCCGGTCGGGGCCACCACGAGCACGTCCGAGCCTTCCCGGATGGCCTGCCACGCGCCGGCCTGGGCCGCCGTGGGCGCGGAGAACGCCCCCGTGAACCAGCCGCGGGTCGCGGGGGAGAAGCCGTCCAGGGCTCGGTGTGCGGAGCTGACCATGCGTCCATCCTGCACCCGGCCACTGACAACGGCCCGGGCCTGCGGGGACGCGGGGGGTGTGAGGGGCGTGGGAGCCGTGCCCCGGACGGGGCGTCGGGTCGGGCGGGGGACTGCGATTCCGGGTTGTCGGGCGGGCTGCGGAGCCCGGGGCCGGGCCCTCGGCGGCGGGTCGCGTGCGCCGGTCGGTGGGGGACGTGCCGGCCTCTCGGTGGTGATGTGCCGGCCCGTCGGCGGGGGCGTGCGGTCCGGTCGGTAGGGATGTGCGGTCCGGGTCGGCAGGGAGGAGTGGCGGAGAATGGGGGCATGGCAGGTACGGGGGAGAGGGCACGGCACTGGCGGTACGCGGAGCTGCCGGGCGTCGACCTGCTGCGTGCCCGCTACGTCCACAAGACGTTCGTGCGCCACACCCACGAGCAGTTCGTGATCGCCGCCATCGCCGAGGGCGTGGAGGTCTTCCGTCATCGCGGCGCGGACCAGTACGTCCCGGCCGGCGCCCTCGCCCTCGTCAATCCGGACACCCCCCACACCGGACGGGCCGGCGTGCCCGAGGGCTGGCGGTACGGCGCGGTCTACCCCTCGCCGGAGGTCGTGACCGCCATCGCGGCCGAGACGACGACACTGCGCGGCACCCCCGGATTCATCAGCCCGGTCCTCGACGACCCGTACGCCGCGACACTGGTGCACCGCGTACTGCGGGCCGCCGACGAAGGCAACGCCCTGGCCGCCGACACGCTGCTGCGGGTCGCCGTGACCCGGCTGCTGCGGCTGAACGGAGGTCCGCTGCCCTCCCGGACGGTACGAACCGCGGGAGCGCGGATCGCCGCACGCGCGCGTGCGGAACTGGAGGACCGGATGGCCGACCCACCCACCCTGGAACGACTCGCCGCCGACCTCGGCACCAGCCCGTTCGCGCTCCTGCGCGCCTTCCGGGACGCCTACGGCATGCCACCCCACACCTGGCTCACCGACGCCCGGGTGCGCCGTGCGCGCCTGCTGCTGGACACCGGGACAACGCCCGCCGAGGCCGCCGTCACCGTCGGCTTCACCGACCAGCCGCACCTCAACCGCCACTTCGCCCGGATCGTGGGCGTCCCGCCGGGCGCCTACCAGCGGGAGCGCAAGAACGTACAAGACGCTCCGTCCCGGCCGCGCCTATCGTCCGACGGGTGGCAGAACAGACACTACGAGCAGACATAGGCGCCGACGGCGCCGCGAGGCCGGACGGCGCCGTCGTCCGGGACGCACTGGGAGTCGGTATCGCCGTGGGGCTGTCCGGGTTCGCCTTCGGCGTGACCTCGGCCGGCAGCGGACTGTCCGTGTGGCAGACCTGTGCGCTCAGCCTCCTGGTGTTCACCGGTGCCTCCCAGTTCGCGCTCGTGGGAGCGCTGGCGGCGGGCGGCAATCCGTTCACCGCGGCAGCGGGCGCCTTCTTCCTCGGGGTGCGCAACGCCTTCTACGGACTGCGCCTGTCCCAGTTGCTCGCACTCCCGCGCGCGGTACGCCCGTTCGCCGCCCAGTGGGTCATCGACGAGACGACGGCCGTCTCCCTGGCGCAGCGTGACCGGCGTGGCGCCCGGATCGGCTTCGCCGTGACCGGGCTCAGCCTGTACGCCTTGTGGAACCTCACCACGCTGCTGGGCGCTCTGGGCGCCGAGGCCATCGGGGACACCGCCGCCTGGGGGCTGGACGCGGCCGGACCCGCCGTCTTCCTGGCGTTGCTGGCACCCATGCTGACGACCACCACCGAGCGGGCCGTCGCGGCCCTCGCGGTGCTGCTCGGGCTGGGGCTGCTGCCGGTACTGCCGGCCGGGGTACCCGTGCTGGTCGCCGCGCTGGCGGCACCGGTCGTGCTGTGGGCGCAGGGGCGGCGCCGGGCCACCCGCGACGGTGCGCGGGGAGGTCGGCCGTGAACGTCTGGACAGCGATCGGCGTGACCGCCCTCGGTTGCTACGCCGTCAAGCTCGCCGGACTGCTCGTTCCGGCGGGGGTGCTCGAACGACCCGGGGTGAGGAGGCTCTCGGCCCTGTTGCCCGTCGCCCTTCTGGCCGCGCTCACCGCGCAGCAGACGTTCACCGACGGGCACGCGCTCGTGGTGGACGCGCGGTCGGCCGGGCTCGTGGCGGCGGCCGTGGCACTTCTGCTGCGGGCGCCGTTCCTGCTGATCGTCGCCGCGGCCGTGGTGGTGACGGCGGGGGTGCGTGCCCTGGGCGGCGGCTGACGGCGCCGAACCCGGCGCGCGTGTCCGCAGCCGACGGGGGCCCAGTCGGCTGCGGCGCGGCCCCCTTCGGCGTATGCGGGTGCCTGGACCTGGACCTGGACCTGGAACGGCGCTGTCGGTCGAGCATGGCCTGCGGCCTGCGGCCTGCGGCCTGCGGCCCGCGCGACCGCAGCCCCGGCCCCGGCCGCCCGTACGCGTCCGTCACCCGTCCGTCACCCGTCCGTCGGCCCCTGACGGCTGACTGCGCACCGCTCGTGCTCCGGCGCACGCGCGTGTGCCTGCTCGGCAGCCACCAGGGCGAGCCCTTCGCCAGCCGAACGGCCCCGTGAGGCCGTTCGGCGGCGGGTCGGGCAGGTCGGTCAGCCGATGACCCGCCCGTGGGCCCGGAGGGTGCGCAGGGCCCTGATGGTCACGATGGGGCGTGCCTCCAGGACCGTGCCGGGCGCCCAGCGACGCCAGCGGACCGGCCAGCCGCCGTCCTCCTGCTGCTCGGCCGCCAGGAAGTCCAGCGAGCGGGCCATCTCGTCGTCGGTGAACCACGCGCGCGCGAGGGACCGCGGGGAGCGCGCGAAGTCGTGCGGGAAGTGGTGCTCCTCGGGGGCGTAGCCGGGCGCGACCGGGTGGTCCGCCAGGCGGTCCGGGTCGAGCACGGCGAGCCGTTGCTCGCGCACCAGACGGCCCAGGCGGTCGGCGGCGACCTCCGCGCGGGCCCGGTCGGGCACGGAGTCCAGGAAGGCCACGGCCGCCTCCACCTCGTACGGGTGGGACTTCTCCAGGGCCTCCACCGCCCGCCAGCAGAACTCGGTCGCCCGGAACAGCCAGGCGTGCCACACCTCGTTGCGGTGCAGCGTGCCCACCACCGGACCGGTGGCCAGCAGGTCGCCGGGCGGATCGTCCACGATCGGGAGGAAGGGCGCGGCGGGATAGCCGCGCTGGCCGGGGTGGATCGCCGGCAGGGCGCCCTCCGGAGTGGACACGGACGTCAGATAGCGGCACACCCGCTCCACGCGCTGTCCGCCGCACCGCCCGATGGAGTCCAGGACCTGCAGCGCGTGCGCGGTGTGGAGGGGCTGACTGACGGGGCCGCGCAGATCGGGTTCGAGCGCGTGACCGTACCCGCCGTCCTCGTTGCGGTAGGCGTCGAGGGCGGTGTCGACGGGATCGGCACCGCCGTTGAGGAAGAGATGGGCGAAGAGGCGTTGCTCCAGTACGCGCGCGGTGAGCCACACGAAATGCTCGGCGCGGAAGAGCGGGGAGTGCGCCGGGGGCGTCGGGGGGAGTGGGGATGCTCCGTTTTCGGCCATGGGTCAGACCGTAGGGTGCGGGGCGGCCCCGGCAGGCGGCCTGGGGCGGGGCCACCCCCGGGCGCGGGATACTGATGTCATGCGGTTGACGGTCTTCTGGCAACGGATGGCGGAGCACTTCGGTGCGGGATACGCCGACACCTTCGCGCGCGATCACGTGATGTCGCAGCTCGGTGAACGGACGGTGCACGAGGCGCTGGCGGCCGGCTGGGACGCGAAGGACGTGTGGCGCGTGGTCTGCACGGTGATGAACGTTCCGCAGGAGAAGCGTTGATCCGTAACGAAGATCGTACGTATGCGTCCGGTAGTCGGTGGCGTGGGCGAGACTTGGTCCGTGGCACCCACTGACGACATCGGTCGGATCGACCGGCCCGCCCCCTCTCCCGGCGCGCAGCCGTCCGCCCGGCCCGCGGCCGACGGCGGCACCCCGCCGAGTCGGCGCATGCCGCGCTGGCTGCCGCGGGCCATGGCACTGGGGCTCGCGTTCATCGGCGCGTTCCAGCTCGGGACCTGGGCTTTCCACCGGCTGACGGGTCTGCTGATCAACGTCCTCATCGCGTTCTTCCTGGCTCTCGCCATCGAGCCCGCGGTGAGCCGGATGGCCGCGCGCGGTATGCGCAGAGGGCTCGCCACGTTCCTGGTCTTCTTCGCCCTGCTGGTCGTGGTGGCCGGGTTCTTCACGCTGCTCGGCTCGATGCTGGCGGGGCAGATCATCAAGATGATCGAGGGGTTCCCGGCGTATCTGGACTCCGTCATCAACTGGATCAACACCACCTTCCACACCGAACTCAGACGCGTCGACATCCAGGAGGGCCTGCTCCGCTCGGACTGGCTGAAACGCTATGCGCGGAACAGCGCCGCCGGTGTCCTGGACGTCTCCGCGCAGGTCCTCGGCGGGCTCTTCCAACTGCTGACGGTCACGCTGTTCTCGTTCTACTTCGCCGCCGACGGGCCGCGGCTGCGGCGCGCGCTGTGCTCGGTGCTGCCGCCCGCGCGTCAGGCAGAGGTGCTGCGCGCCTGGGAGATCGCCGTCGACAAGACCGGCGGCTACCTGTACTCGCGCGGACTGATGGCGCTGATCTCGGGCATCGCGCACTACATACTGCTGCAGGCCCTGGAGATCCCGTACGCGCCGGTGCTCGGTGTGTGGGTCGGGGTGGTGTCGCAGTTCATCCCCACCATCGGGACCTATCTGGCGGGCGCCCTGCCGATGCTGATCGCCTTCACCGTCGACCCGTGGTACGCCCTGTGGGTGCTGGTCTTCGTCGTGGTCTACCAGCAGTTCGAGAACTACATGCTGCAGCCCAAGCTGACCTCGAAGACCGTCGACATCCACCCGGCCGTCGCCTTCGGTTCGGTGGTCGCCGGCACCGCCCTGCTCGGTGCGGTGGGTGCGCTGATCGCCATCCCGGCGGTCGCCACGCTCCAGGCGTTCCTCGGCGCCTACGTCAAGCGGTACGACGTCACCGACGACCCTCGTGTCCACGGCCACCGGGACCGTGGCCGACGGGTCGGCCGGGCGAACTCCCTGCAGCGCGCACGGCGTCTGTGGGCGGGTGCGAGAGCCGGGGCTCGGGCGACCGAGCCCGAGTCGTGAGCGTGTGCCCGCCGGGTCCGCGGTCGTCGGCGGCAGGCCCTCGACCCCGTCGACCCCGGGTGCGCGGCCGGCTCAGCCCTGCGTGTCCTGGGGCTTGACGTCGGCCTGACGCAGGGCCTGGTCCCGAAGCTCGGTGCGGGCCTCCGTGCGATGGCCTCGGGCGATGTAGTCCCGGACCACCAGCTCGATGGCGTCCTGGGGTGACCCCACCCCGGCGAGGACCATCACCTCCACCACCAGCTCGGCGTCGAGACTGATGCTGACCTTGGCCACGGTGCCCCCTGTGCGTCGCTTCGACTCCGGACTCTAGCCGCGTGGGGATCGACCGGCGTGGTTTCCGGGGATTTCCCGGCTCGGGGCGGACGCGGTCGTACGCTCGGAGTGCCGCGTGGTGCGCTTGACACGAAAATCGAACATCCATTCTCATGGGAGGTGCCGGCGAGATCCTCGGTGGTCTTTTCATCCCGTTTCGGGCGGAGATGCCACTGAGTTATCCACAGGCCGGACCAGCGTCAGGGCGCATTGTCAGTGGCAGGCGTTAGCGTCATTGACGTGAAGCGATCGACTACAGCAAACCGGGTGGAACCCATGGCAGGAACCGACCGCGAGAAGGCCCTGGATGCCGCTCTCGCACAGATTGAACGGCAATTCGGCAAGGGCGCGGTCATGCGCATGGGCGAGCGGTCGAAGGAGCCCATCGAGGTCATCCCGACCGGGTCGACCGCGCTCGACGTGGCGCTCGGCGTCGGCGGCCTGCCGCGCGGCCGTGTCGTGGAGATCTACGGACCAGAGTCTTCCGGTAAGACCACACTGACCCTGCACGCCGTGGCCAACGCCCAGAAGGCCGGCGGCCAGGTGGCCTTCGTGGACGCGGAGCACGCCCTCGACCCCGAGTACGCGAAGAAGCTCGGCGTCGACATCGACAACCTGATCCTCTCCCAGCCCGACAACGGCGAGCAGGCCCTGGAGATCGTGGACATGCTGGTCCGCTCCGGCGCCCTCGACCTCATCGTCATCGACTCCGTCGCCGCGCTCGTGCCGCGCGCGGAGATCGAGGGCGAGATGGGCGACAGCCACGTGGGTCTGCAGGCCCGTCTGATGAGCCAGGCCCTGCGGAAGATCACCAGCGCGCTCAACCAGTCCAAGACCACGGCGATCTTCATCAACCAGCTGCGCGAGAAGATCGGCGTGATGTTCGGCTCCCCGGAGACCACGACCGGTGGCCGGGCGCTGAAGTTCTACGCCTCGGTGCGCATCGACATCCGCCGCATCGAGACGCTGAAGGACGGCACGGAGGCGGTCGGCAACCGCACCCGCTGCAAGGTCGTCAAGAACAAGGTCGCGCCGCCCTTCAAGCAGGCCGAGTTCGACATCCTCTACGGCCAGGGCATCAGCCGCGAGGGCGGCCTGATCGACATGGGCGTGGAGCACGGCTTCGTCCGCAAGGCCGGTGCCTGGTACACGTACGAGGGCGACCAGCTCGGCCAGGGCAAGGAGAACGCCCGCAACTTCCTGAAGGACAACCCCGATCTCGCCAACGAGATCGAGAAGAAGATCAAGGAGAAGCTGGGCGTCGGCGTGCGTCCGCAGGAGCCCACCACGGAGCCCGGCGCGGATGCCGCCTCGTCCACGGGCGCCTCCGCGGACGAGGCCGCCAAGGCGGTGCCCACCCCCGCCGCCAAGGCCACCAAGACCAAGGCCGCGGCCGCCAAGGGCTGATCCGTACCGTGTCCGATGCGAAAGCGTGGCGAACCGACTTGTCCGAGCGCACTGTCCGCGACGGTCCGCAGAGGTGGGCGGGCAGCGAGACGGGCCCGGCGTGGACGGGCGACGACGCTCACGCGGGCACGCGTGACGGCGTGCCGCGTGGGCGGGCGGGCCGTCGCGGACGTCGCTCCGCGCGGCCACCCGCTGAAGGCGAAGGCACCTCCTCCTCGTCGAGGGCCGAGCAGGGGGAGTCTTCAGGGGACCCGGCTGAGCGGGCACGGGCGATCTGTCTGCGTCTGCTCACCGGGACCCCGCGCACGCGCAAGCAGCTCGCCGACGCCCTGCGCAAGCGGGAGATCCCGGACGAGGTGGCGGAGGAGGTGCTCGCGCGGTTCGAGGAGGTCGGCCTGATCGACGACAGTGCTTTCGCCGACGCGTGGGTGGAGTCCCGGCACCACGGTCGGGGCTTGGCGCGCCGCGCGCTCGCGCGGGAGCTGCGGACCAAGGGCGTCGACTCGACGCTGATCGACGAGGCCGTCTCCCAGCTGGACTCCGAGCAGGAGGAAGCGACCGCGCGTGAGCTCGTCGGCCGGAAGCTGCGCGCCACCCGCGGTCTCGACCGCGACAGACGGATCCGCCGCCTCGCCGGCATGCTCGCCCGCAAGGGCTATCCCGAGGGCATGGCCCTGCGGGTGGTCCGCCAGGCGCTGGAGGAGGAGGGCGAGGACACCGAGTTCCTCGACGGCGAGGAGTTCTGAGAGCGGCCCCCCGGCCCGGCCCACGATGTGACCGGCTCAGGGCAGGCGGAAGCGCGGGTGTGCCGACCGCGCCCGAGAAGCCGGCCCGGCCCCGGCGGAGCCACCTCCGCCACAGGGCGCGTTCCACGCCCGCACGAGACACCGTCGCGGCCCGTCGGTTCGGAACACCACCGGCCGGCCCCCGCCCGGTGCCGTCGAGATCCCCGGCCTCCCGGCTAAGGCGCCGCCGAACCCGCCCTCGCCCCGGCGCCGGCCTCCGCCTCGGTGCTCGCCGGTCCGCCCAGCACCGCCTCGGCCGCCGCGTACAGGTCGGTCGGGCGGACGCCGTTCAGCGCGGTGACCAGATGCCCGTCGGGGCGGACCAGCAGGACGGTGTGGGCGGCGGCCCCCGGGTAGCTCTCGGTGACCAGCAGCTCGGCCGGATGGGGCAGTGCGGCCACCGCGGCGGCGAGCCGGGGCATGAGCCCGGCCCCCATCCAGTGCCTGCGCTCCCACACGCCCGTGCCGGGGGCGACGAGTACGACGAGCAGGGCGCCCCGGCCCAGCCGTTCCCGCAGCCGGACGAACGTGCCGTCCTCCGCGGTCACCCGCACGTCCGTCACCGGAGCGCCGGGTGCCGTGCCGACCGGTACCTCGCCCTCCAGGACCCCGGGCGCCAGCGGGGAGCCCGCATAGGTGCCGGGCGCGCCCAGCGGGCCCCGGCCGAGATGACCGTCGGCCAGCAGCGCGTCGTGCCCCCGGCCGGCTCCGGGGACGTACGACCTTATGCCGCTGGTGCCGCGCAGTAGCGGCAGCACCTGGTCGGCGGCGCGCAGCCGGGCGGCGACGGATGCCCGCCGCTCCGTCTGATAGCTGTCCAGCAAAGACTCGTGCGGCCCGTGGTGCCAGGCCGCCGCCAGTTTCCAGGCGAGGTTGTCGGCGTCCCGCAGGCCCTCCTCCAGCCCCTGGGTGCCGAACGCGCCCATCAGATGGGCGGCGTCCCCGGCCAGGAACACCCGCCCGGCGCGCCAGCGGCGGGCCAGCCGGTGGTGCACGATGTGGACGCCGGTGTCCAGCAGCTCGTACGCCGGTGCCGGGCCGTCGCTCCAGCCGTCCAGCGTCTCGCGGATCCGGGCCAGCAGCAGCTCGGGCGTGACCAGGTCCTTGCCGGGCGGGAGCAGCCAGTCCAGGCGCCAGACGCCGTCCGGCAGCGGGCGGGCGGTCACCTCTCCGGCCGACGGTCCGGACGCCCGCCACGGCGGCGTCCGATGGAGCAACGCCCGCCCCTCCCAAGGGAGTTCCACCTGCAGGGCGGCCACGGCGTGTCGCTCCACCGCCGTGCGGCCGGGGAAGCGGATGTCCTGCAGCTTGCGGACCGTGGAGCGGGGGCCGTCGCAGCCGACCAGGTAGCCGCCGCGCCACCAGGTGCCCCCGGGGTCGCGGGTGTGGGCGGTGACACCGGACGGTTCCTGCTCGATGTCGTCCAGCCGGCTGTCCACGGCGACCTTGACGAGCCGCTCGCGGGCGACCGCGGCGCGCAGGGCGTCGGTGAGCACGTGCTGGGCGATGTGCAGCGGCGCGGGCCCGCCGTCGTCGTCGCCGAAGGCGACCTCGCGCGTCACCTGGCGCCGCCGCACGGACCGCCAGCCGGCCCAGTGGGTGCCCGCCGCGCCGAGCGAGGCCCCGGTGAGCCGCTCCAGGAGAGCGGTGGTGTCCTCGCGCAGCACGACGGTGCGGGCGAGGCGTGGTTCGTCCTTGCCCGGCCCCTCGTCCAGGACGACCGAGGGCACCTCCTGACGCGCCAGCGCCAGAGCGAGCGTCAGCCCCACGGGCCCCGCTCCGACGATGATCACCGGGTCCACGGCGCCGCGCCCCCTGCCCGTGACGATGCCCTCAGGGACGTAGGTGAACTACAGGCAGGAGCAGGGTGCACGATCACACAACGTATGCAACCCATTGGCGCTGTTTGCGTCAAGCGACGGGGGCAGTGGCGCGCGTGCCACTGCCCCCGTACAGCTCATGCCGTGTGACCGGACGTCAGGCGGAAGTACCCTTTCCGTGCGGAGCGCCGACCTCGGCGGCGTTCATCTCCTCCACGTCCTCGGCGCCGAGTACCGCGCCGGTGCCGCGCTTGCTGCGCCGCAGCCGGGCCTCCAGCCAGCCGGCGAAGCTGGTGAGGGCGAAGTTCAGCACGATGAAGAGGGCCGCGACCACGATGAAGCTGGGGATCACGTTGGCGTAGAACGCCGCGAGGGTGCCGCGCGAGTTGAGCAGCTCGTCGAAACCGATCATCACACCGCCCAGTGCGGTGTCCTTCACGATGACGACGAGCTGGCTGACGATGGCCGGCAGCATCGCGGTCACGGCCTGCGGCAGCAGGATGTTCTTCATCGTCTGGCCCTTGCGCAGACCGATGGCGTACGCGGCCTCCGTCTGCCCCTTGGGCAGGGACAGGATGCCGGCGCGGACGACCTCGGCGAGCACCGAGGCGTTGTAGAGGACCAGGCCGGTGACGACCGCGTAGAGCGGCCGGTCCTCGCTGCTGACGTTGGTGGAACGGGCGAAGAACTCGTTGGCGAACAGCATCAGCAGCAGCACCGGGATGGCCCGGAAGAACTCCACCACCGCACCGGACACGGTCCGCACCCAGCGATGGTCGGACAGCCGTGCGATGCCGAAGACCGCGCCCAGCGGCAGGGCGATCACCATGGCCAGCGCCGCCGCCTTCAGCGTGTTGGCGAGACCGGGCAGCAGGTAGGTGTCCCACGCCTCGGCCTTGATGAACGGCTCCCAGAGGGCGGAGGCGAACTGGTCCTCGTCGTCCATCGTCTTGTAGATCCACCAGGCCAGCGCGGCCAGCAGGGCGAAGAAGACGACCGAGAGGACCAGGTTGCGCCGCTTGGCGCGGGGCCCCGGCGTGTCGTAGAGGACCGAACTCATCGCTTCACCGCCAGTCGCTTGCTGAGCCAGCCGAAGAAGAGGCCCGTGGGGAGGGTCAGAACCACGAAACCGAAGGCGAACACCAGGCCGATGGGCACGGTCTGGGCCTCGTTCTCGATCATGGTCTTCATCAGCGCGGCGGCCTCCGCGACGCTGATGGCGGCCGCCACCGTGGTGTTCTTGGTGAGCGCGATCAGCACGTTGGCCAGCGGGCCGATCACCGAGCGGAACGCCTGCGGCAGGATGATCAGCGTCAGGGTCTGGGTGAAGGTCAGTCCGATGGCGCGAGCCGCTTCCGCCTGACCGAGCGGCACCGTGTTGATGCCGGACCGGATCGCCTCGCACACGAAGGCCGACGTGTAGGCGACCAGGCCGAGCACCGCGAGCCGGAAGCCCTGGTCCTCGAAGTTCGAGGTGCCCATGGTGACACCGAAGATGTCGGCGAGGCCGAGCGAGGTGAACAGGATGATGACCGTCAGCGGGATGTTCCGGACGAAGTTGACGTAGGCGGTGCCGAACCCGCGCATCAGCGGGACCGGACTGACCCGCATCGCGGCCAGCAGGGTGCCCCACACCAGGGAGCCCACGGCGGACAGCACGGTCAGCTGCACCGTTGTCCAGAACGCCCCTAGGACGTCGTAACCTTCAAGAAAGTCGAACACGATCTCCCGCGCTTCCGGGTGTGTGGCGTATGGGGAGGGAAAGGCGCGCCGCCGCCCTGATCGCGACGGACGGCGGCGTGCCGGTGGTGCCCCGTATGACTGGGCCGCTGACTGGGCCGCGGGTCCGGGTTACTTGACGATCTGGCCGATCTGCGGCGCCTTCTCGGGCGTGTAGTTCGCCGGGCCGAAGTTGTCGTCGACCGCCTTCTGCCAGGTGCCGTCGCTGACCATCTTCTCCAGCGCGGCGTTGATCTTGTTGACCAGCTCGGTGTCGCCCTTCTTGACGCCGATGCCGTAGTTCTCGTTGCTGAGCTTCAGACCGGCCAGCTTGAACTGGCCCTTGTACTGGTCCTGGGCGGCGTAGCCGGCGAGGATCGAGTCGTCCGTGGTGACCGCGTCCACGGAACCCCGCTGCAGACCCGCGATGCACTCCGAGTAGGAGCTGTAGTTCTTCAGGTTGGCCTTCGGGGCGATCTTGTCCTTGACGTTCTGCGCCGAGGTCGAGCCGGTCACCGAGCACAGGTTCTTGCCGTTGAGGTCGGTGCCCTGCGAGATGTTCGCGTCCTGCTTGACCAGCAGGTCCTGGTGGGCCAGCAGGTAGGGACCGGCGAAGTCCACCTCCTTCTGGCGCTTCTCGGTGATCGAGTAGGTGGCCGCGATGAACTTCACGTCCCCGCGCTTGAGGGCGTTCTCACGGTCGGCGCTCTTGGTCTCGACCCATTCGATCTGGTCCGGCTTGTAGCCCAGCTCCTTGGCGACGTAGGTCGCGACATCGACGTCGAAGCCCGAGTAGCCGCTCGGCGTCTTCAGACCCAGGCCGGGCTGGTCGAACTTGATGCCGACCTTGATCGTGCCGTTGCCGCCGGACGACCCGCTGCCCGAGTCGTCCTTGTCGTCGGAGCCGCAGGCGGTGGCGGCGAGGGAGAGAACGAGCACGGCAGCCGAAGCGGCGGTGACCTTGCGGAGCTTCATGGTGAACATCCTTCGGGTGGTGTCTGATGCGGGCCGTCGGTGCGGATGACGCGAGGCGTCATGGCGCTCCGTCAGTGGTGGAGGATCTTCGAGAGGAAGTCCTTCGCACGGTCGCTGCGCGGGTTGCTGAAGAACTGGTCCGGCGTAGCCTCTTCGACGATGCGGCCGTCCGCCATGAACACCACGCGGTTGGCGGCCGATCGCGCGAACCCCATCTCATGGGTGACCACGATCATGGTCATGCCGTCCCGGGCCAGCTGCTGCATGACCTCCAGCACCTCGTTGATCATCTCGGGGTCGAGGGCCGAGGTCGGCTCGTCGAAGAGCATGACCTTCGGGTCCATGGCCAGCGCCCGCGCGATCGCCACACGCTGCTGCTGGCCGCCCGAGAGCTGCGCCGGGTACTTGTCGGCCTGGGTACCCACGCCGACCCGGTCGAGGAGCGCACGCGCCTTCTCCTCGGCTTTCTTCTTGTCGCTCTTGCGGACCTTGATCTGGCCCAGCATCACGTTCTCGAGCACCGTCTTGTGCGCGAACAGGTTGAACGACTGGAACACCATGCCGACGTCGGCGCGCAGCCGGGCCAGCTCCCTGCCCTCCTGGGGCAGCGGCCGGCCGTCGATGGTGATCGTGCCCGAGTCGATCGTCTCCAGGCGGTTGATGGTGCGGCACAGGGTCGACTTGCCGGACCCGGACGGCCCGATGACGACGACGACTTCACCACGTGCGATCGTGAGGTCGATGTCCTGGAGAACGTGCAACGCGCCGAAGTGCTTGTTGACGCTCTTCAGGGCGACGAGATCGTCGGACGCGGCCATGTCTTCCTTGGCCACCGATACTTCTTTCATCGCTCTCGGGCTCCGTCCTCCTCGGGTTTCGGAGGACAGTAGTAACCACCCCCGACCAGCGTCATTACATCTGAGGGGAATCTGAGGGTCACGATCCGATAGCGATCGGACACGTGTCGTAGCACTTGTGACCTGCGCGCGTATCGGGCGGATAACGGAAGCGGTGCGCAACCGGAACCCTCTTGACGGCGTCCTCGTCCATCAGCGTGACTGCCATCGTGCACCCGCGCGTGGGAATGCCCCGCAGGGCATGCCCGAATCGTACGCCTTTCTGGCCGAGTCCAGCCGTACCCACGACGAACAGGAGGAGGACCGGATGAGACTGCTGCTCGTCGAGGACGACAACCACGTCGCCGCCGCACTGTCCGCGGTGCTCAAGCGGCACGGGTTCGACGTCACCCACGCGCGCAGCGGTGAGGAGGCCCTCCAGGCGCTGGTGCCCGAGGGCGCCGGGTTCGGTGTCGTCCTGCTCGACCTGGGGCTGCCCGACCAGGACGGCTACGAGGTGTGCGGCAAGATCCGCAAGCGCACCGGCACCCCGGTGATCATGGTGACCGCCCGCTCCGACGTGCGCTCCCGCATCCACGGCCTCAACCTGGGCGCCGACGACTACGTGGTGAAGCCGTACGACACCGGAGAGCTGCTGGCCCGGATCCACGCCGTCAGCCGGCGCACCGTCCAGGAGGAGGCCGTCACCGGTACCGACAGCATGCTGCGGCTCGGCCCGATGGAGATCGACCTGCCCACCCGGAAGGTCACGGTGGACGGCACGGTCGTGCAGCTCACCCGCAAGGAGTTCGATCTGCTCGCCCTGCTCGCCCAGCGCCCCGGGGTGGTGTTCCGCCGGGAGCAGATCATCAGCGAGGTATGGCGCACCAGCTGGGAGGGGACCGGACGCACTCTGGAGGTGCACGTCGCCTCCCTGCGGGCCAAGCTGCGCATGCCCGCACTGATCGAGACCGTGCGCGGCGTCGGCTACCGCCTCGTCGCCCCGGCCGGCTAGCGGGGACGGGTGCGCACCCGACTCCTGCCGCTGCTGATCGTGCTGATGGCGGCCGTGCTGCTGGCCCTCGGCGTCCCGCTCGCCGTCAGCGTGGCCGGCGCCGAGCAGCAGCGGGTGGTCGTGGACCGGATCGACGACACCGCGCGGTTCGCGGCCCTCGCCCAGTTCGTCACGGCCGCCACCGACGCCAACGGCACCACTTCGACGACCATGAACGAGCGGCGCGAGATGCTCAGCCGCGAACTCGACAGTTACCACGATGTCTACGGCATTCGTGCCGGTGTCTTCTACCGCACGGATACCCCCATGGCTCAGGCGCCGAAGGACTGGTTCCTCCCCGAAACGGGCGAGGTGCGGGACGCCTTCAAGGAGGCGTTGCTCAGCCGGCGCAGCCACGACCCCCAACAGGTGTGGCCCTGGGAGCGCCGCCACCTGGTCGTCGCCTCGCCCGTCATCCGGGACGGCGACGTCATCGCGGTCGTGGTCACCGACTCGCCCACCGGGCCGATGCGCTCGCGCATCCTGCACGGCTGGCTGATCATCGGCGCCGGCGAGATCGCCGCGATGCTGCTCGCCATCGGGGCCGCGCTGCGGCTGACCGGCTGGGTGCTGCGCCCGGTGCGCATCCTGGACGCCACCACCCACGACATCGCCACCGGGCGGCTGAAGTCGCGGGTCGCGGCGGCCGGCGGTCCCCCGGAACTCCAGCGGCTGGCCCGGTCGTTCAACGAGATGGCGGACCACGTCGAGGATGTGCTGGAGCAGCAGCGCGCCTTCGTCGCCGACGCCTCGCACCAGTTGCGCAACCCGCTCGCTGCGCTGCTGCTGCGGATCGAACTGCTGGCCTACGAACTACCCGAGGGCAACGAGGAGATCGCCTCGGTCCAGGCCGAGGGCAAGCGCCTGGCCGAGGTCCTGGACGACCTGCTGGACCTGGCGCTGGCCGAGCACACCGAGGCCGACCTCGGCATCACCGACATCGGTGCGCTGACCGCCGAGCGCGTGGCAGCCTGGGCGCCGACCGCCGAGGCCAAGGGAGTGCGGCTGGCCGGCACCTGCCCGCCCGTCACCGCCTGGGCCGACCCGGTCACCCTGTCCAGCGCGCTGGACGCCGTCATCGACAACGCGGTCAAGTTCACGCCGTCGGGGGAGACCGTCGAGGTGGAGGTCGCCGCCGACGGCGACACCGCGACCGTCGTCGTCAGCGACCGCGGACCCGGGCTGACCGACGAGGAACTCTCCCGCATCGGCGACCGCTTCTGGCGCAGCAGCCGCCATCAGAACGTCAAGGGCTCCGGCCTCGGTCTGTCCATCTCCCGCGCGCTGCTCGCGGCCGGCGGCGGCACGCTGACTTACGGCCACCACGAGCCGCGTGGGCTGACGGCCACCGTACGGGTGCCGCGGTCGGCGGGGACGTAGAGCGGCGGCAGCATGGAGAGCGGCCGCGGGCGGACCGCGGCGCCGCCGGACCGCCGCGGGACGGTGGAGCCCGGACGGGCCCGGCCACGGCCGCCGGGGCCGGGGCCGGGCAAGCGGACGCGGCTCACGGCTTGACCGACCGGTAGTAGCGGCGGGCCCCCTCGTGCAGCGGCAGCGGGTCGGTGTAGATCGCCGTGCGCAGGTCGACCAGCTGCGCGGAGTGGACGTGGGCGCCGATCTCGTCACGGCTCTTGAGTACCGTCCGGGTCAGCCACTCGGCCAGCCGGGGATCCATGTCGGTCCGGGTGACCAGCAGGTTGGACACCGCGATGGTCGGCACGGCGGCACCGTTCTGGATCGTGGGGTAGGCCGACTCGGGCATGTTCGTCGCGCGGTAGTAGCTGGTCGCCTCGTCCTTGTGGTGCATCCGGGCCACCAGGTCCGCGTCGATCGGCACGAACCGGAACGTGAAGGTGTCGGCCAGTTCCCGCAGGCCGCTGGTGGGCACTCCGCCGGACCAGAAGAAGGCGTCGATCTTCCCGTCCCGCAGCCGCCGCGGCCCGGTGTCGATGCCCTCGGACACCGCCGTGACGTCCCGGTCGGGGTCCAGGCCGGCCGCCTCCAGCACCCGGTTGGCGATCAGCCGCACACCCGAGCGGGGCAGCCCCGTCGCCACCCGCTTGCCGCGCAGGTCGGCGACCGTCCGGATGTCCGAGTCGCGCGCCACGACCAGCTGCACGTAGTCGTCGTACAGCCGGGCGACCCCGCGCAGCCGGGACACCGAGCCCGGATGGTCGGACTCGTACGTCGCCACCGCGTCGGCCGCGGCGATGGTGACGTCGGCCCGGCCGCTGACCAGCCGCTGGACGTTCTCCCCCGAGCCGTTGCTGTCCAGCAGGTTCACCTTGAGCCCGGGCATGTCCTTGGCCAGCTCGGTGCGCAGCCTGCTGCCGTACTCCTGGTAGACACCGGCCGTCGTTCCGGTGCTGAAGGTGATCGTCCCGCTCGGCGGTTCCTCGCCCAGCGGCAGCAGCCACCACAGCAGCAGCCCGAGCACGACCGTGCCGGCGGCCGCGGACCACAGCGCGCGCCGCCGGTCGAGGTGGAAGGAGAGCCTGGACATGGCGGCGATCCTGCCAGGCCGAACGGGCCGCTGAACAGGGCGGGGACCACAGCGGCCGGGGCGTCGGTGGCCACCGATACAGTCGGGCGCATGAGTTCCTCGCCCGCCCGCCTGGTCCGTGAGTTCCATCACGCCTTCGGTCTCGACGCCCGTGACACCCCGACGGAGGTGCCCTCGGAGCTGGCCGCGCACCGCGGGGAACTGCTCGCGGAGGAGGCCGCGGAGGTCGCCGAGGTCTCGGTGAGCGGCCCGCTGGACCGGCTGGCGCACGAGCTCGCGGACGTGGTCTACGTCGCGTACGGCACGGCCCTGGTGCACGGCATCGACCTCGACCAGGTGATCGCCGAGATCCACCGCTCCAACATGACCAAGCTGGGCCCCGACGGCCAGGTCGCGCGCCGGGCCGACGGCAAGGTCCTCAAGGGGGAGCACTACGAGGCACCGGACGTGGCGGAGGTGCTGCGGCGTCAGGGCTGGAGACCGCGGCACGGGGCGGGGACCTGAGCGGGCCGAGGTCCGAGGGCCGGGCCGGACACCGCAGCGCGGCGAGCGTGACCTGTTGTCCGGGGGTGCCGTGGCCCGACGTCAGCGGGCGATGCGGTAGCGGTGCTCGGGACGGCCGGTCGTGCCGTAGCGCAGTTCCAGCCGGACCGATCCCTCCTTGACCAGGTAGGACAGGTACCGCTGGGCCGTGGCGCGGGAGACGCCGGTCCTCTCGGCCGTCTCGGCGGCCGACAGAGCGGTGCCTGCCGTGTGCACGGCCCGCTGTATCGCGGTGAGGGTGTGCGCGGAGTGGCCCTTGGCCGGGGACCGGGGCATGGCGGGCGGGCGGGCGGCGCTGAACAGGGCGTCCACGTCGGACTGGTCGGCGGCGGTCGTCCGGCTGAGCGCGTCCACGCGGTCGTGGAGCCGGCGGTAGCCGGTGAGCCGTTCGGTGAGGTCCGCGGAGCCGAAGGGCTTCACCAGGTAGCCGACGGCGCCGAGCTTCATCGCGGCACGGACGGAGGACATGTCGTGGTCGGCGGTGATCATCAGGGCGTCGGGGCGGGCTTCGCCCTGGTCCTGGCTGAGCTGCCGCAGCACGTCCAGCCCGCTGCCGTCGGGCAGGAAGACGTCCAGCAGCAGAAGGTCGGGCCGCAGCGCACGGACCGTCGCCAGCGCCTCGGCCACGGTGGCCGCCCTGCCCACCACCTCGAAGCCCTCGACCCGACGCACGTAGTTGGCGTGGATCTGCCCGACCCGGAAGTCGTCGTCCACCACCAGGGTCCGGATCATCGGCCCTCACCTCCCAGGACAATGCCGTCGTGAACAGTGCGCTCCGCGGGGCGGACGTGGCGTCCGGCAGCGGCCGTACGGCCGTGAGGACCGCGCCCGGCCCCTCCGCGACGGTGATGGTGCCGCCGTGCCGCCGCACCAGCCGGTGCACCCGGGCCAGGCCGGCCCGCGGCGGGCGGCGCCCCGGCCGGGGCGGGGCGACCAGCCGTCCTCGAAGATCGACCCGGCGGTGCCGGGCGGCACGCCCGGACCGTTGTCCGCCGCGCGCACGGTGATCCGCCGGTCGTTCTCGGCCACCGTCAGCCGCACCCGGCGCCCGCCGCGGGGGGACGGGGCCTCGGCCCTCGTGCCGATGCCGTTGTCGAGCAGGTGGCCGACGACGGTCAGCAGCCGGAGCCGGTGGGGCGGGTCGTCACCGAGCGAGGGACCGCCGGTGAGGTCGATCCGCACCCCGCGCTCGGCGGCGACCGTGCTCTTCGCCGCGATGAGTCCGGCCATCGGCCGATGGCCGGTACGCCGGCGGACCTCATCCGTCAGGGCCGGCCCGGAACGGGCCGTGTCGATGGCGTACTCGTACGCGGAGTCGTACGCGTACGCGTACTCGTATGCGGAGTCGGGCTCGCCGACGTCCAGCAGCACGGCCGGTGTGCGCATCCGGTCGGCGCACTCGTGCTGCTGGGCCCGCAGGGCGTCGGTCGGGGTCACAGGTGCCTCTTCGCTCCGGCGTGCGTCGTGCCGGGCCGGCCCTGTGCCGGACCCGTGGTGGCGCGATTGTGTCTGACGGGCGGGGGGCTGCCTACCCCTCGTCCACCGCGCAGAACGAGCAGAACCCGGGTTTACGCAACTTTCGCGAGATACCTCGGAAACAGCGACGCAACGGGCGGCCGCCTCTAGCGTCTGCCTGGCCTCGGCCTCGGAGAAGCCTCCGAGGAACGTCCAAGGAACGTCCGAGGCACCGTCGAGAAGGAAGGAGACGGCCCCATGGTTTCGCGAAACGATGTCGCGACCAGCCCGGTCTCCGGTGTGACAGAGCGTGCCGACGCGCGTGTCGAGATCTCCGGGCTCACCAAGCGGTTCCTGACCCCTGCCGGTGAGGTGTTCACGGCTCTGCACGACGTGTCGTTCACCGTGGAACCCGGTCAGTTCTGCGCCGTGGTGGGTCCCACCGGCTGCGGCAAGTCCACGACGCTGAGCATGGTGTCCGGCCTCGACCGGCCCAGCGAGGGATCGGTCCGGGTCGGCGGCCGTGAGGTCGACGGCGTCACCGACGGCGTCAGCTTCATGTTCCAGGCCGACGCGCTGCTGCCGTGGAAGACGGTCCTCGGCAACGTACTCATGGGCCCCGTCTTCCGTGGTGTGCCCAAGCAGCGGGCGCACGCCCAGGCCCGTGACTGGCTGCGCCGGGTGGGCCTCGCCGGCTTCGAGGACCGCTACCCGCACCAGCTGTCCGGCGGTATGCGCAAGCGCGTGGCGATGGCCGCCGCGCTGATCAACGAACCCAAGATCCTGATCATGGACGAGCCGTTCGGCGCCCTGGACGTGCAGACCAAGGCGATCATGTCGACCGAGCTGCTGACCCTGTGGGAGCAGATCCGCCCGTCCGTCATCTTCATCACCCACGACCTCGACGAGGCCGTGGCGCTGGCCGACCGGGTGGTGGTGATGACGTCCAGCCCCGGGTCGGTCAAGGAGGTCTTCGACATCGACCTGCCCCGCCCCCGCGGCTCGGTCCAGGAGATCCGCTTCCAGCCCCGCTTCATCGAACTCCAGCACCAGATCTGGGACACGCTGCGCGAAGAGGTCGAGCGCGCCTACGCGAGCACCGCCGGAGGCCAGGCATGAGCACGACGACCACCCCGTCCGCCCCCGCCGTCGCCCCGGCTGCGAAGAACTCGGCCGCGGCCGCCGCCCGCAGCGCCCTCCGGCGGCGCACCGCCCTGGTGTGGGCCGGCCGCATCGGCCTCGCGGTGTTCATCATCGGGGGCTGGCAGGCGTTCACCACCTGGGGCATCGTCGACCCGTTCTTCTTCGGCCAGCCTTCCGGCATCTGGGAGCGGCTGATCGACCTCTTCCAGAACGGGACCGGGTTCGGCTCCTTCTACTCCAACATCTGGACCACCATCCAGGAGGCGCTCCTCGGCTTCGTCCTGGGCTCGCTGACCGGTGTCGTCTTCGGCGTCGCGCTCGGGCAGAGCCGCTACCTCTCCGATGTGCTGGGCCCCTACATCAAGATGGTCAACGCGATCCCGCGCATCGTCCTCGGCTCCATCTTCATCGTGGCCTTCGGCATCGGCGTGACCCCGAAGATCCTGCTCGCCGCGGTGCTGGTGTTCTTCATCGTCTTCTTCAACGCCTTCCAGGGCGTGCGCGAGGTCGACCGCAACATCCTCGCCAACGCCAGGGTGCTCGGCGCCTCCCAGTTGCAGATCATCCGGCACGTCGTCGTGCCCTCCGCACTGACCTGGATCATCGCCAGCCTGCACAGCGCCTTCGGCTTCGCCATCGTGGGTGCGCTGGTCGGCGAGGTGCTCGGCGCGCAGAGCGGACTGGGCCTGGTCATCAAGACCGCCCAGAACAACTTCGACCCCAACGGCGTGTTCGCCACCATGCTCGTGATCTCGGTGATCGTCCTCGGCGCCGAGTGGCTGATCGGCAAGCTCGAACGCCGGCTGCTGTCCTGGCGCCCGCCGTCGCCCTCCGAGGCCGCAGGCCTCTGAGACCCACCTTCCCGTCCCTCCCCCCTCCCCCACCCCTTCCAGCGGTCCGCGTCCCCGGCGGACCCGAAAGGAATGAGCCGCCATGTCCAAGAGGACCCTCACCGCGTCGCTCGTCACCGTTCTCAGCCTCGCCGCCGCCACCGCCTGCTCCAGCAGCGCCGCCGACTCCGGTTCCGGCGGCTCCGGCGGGACCCCGACCGTCAGACTCATGGTCGGCGGCATCGACAAGCAGATCTACCTGCCCTACCAGCTCGCAGAGAGCCTCGGCTTCTACGAGAAGTACGGCGTCAAGGTCGAGCTGAGCAACGAGGCGAACGGCGGCGTCGGTGCCGACATCGCCATGGCGTCGGGCCAGGTCGACATGGCGGGCGCCTGGTACGTGCACGCGATCGACTTCGTGGCCAAGGGCAAGGGGATCGAGTCGGTCGTCCAACTGTCCGGTGCGCCGGGCGAGCGCGAGATGTGCACGACGAAGAGCGGGGTGAAGTCGGCCGCCGACTTCCAGGGCAAGACGCTCGGCGTCACCGACATCGGCTCGGGCACCGACACCCTCACCAAGTTCATGGCGGCGCAGAACGGCGTCAAGGAGGACGACTTCCACCGGATCGCCGTCGGCGCGGGCTCCACCGCCATCGCCGCACTGCAGAACGGCAAGGCGGACTGCGTCATCACCACGCAGCCGACGGTCACCGCGATCGAGAAGAAGGGGGTCGGCGCCTCCGCCATCAACCTGGCCACCGTCGACGGCGCCAAGGAGGCGCTCGGCGGTGCGTGGCCGGCCGCCGCCGTACTCGCCCGCACCGACTGGGTGAACTCGCACAAGGACACGGTGCAGAAGGTCGTCAACGCCCTCGTGGCCACCATGCAGTGGATCAACACGCACAGCGCCGCCGACATAGCGAACAAGCTGCCGAAGTCGTTCGTGGAGAACGAACTGGTGACCAAGGAGGACTACATCAAGGCGCTGAACGAGGACAAGGGCCAGTTCCTGCCGGACGGGATCATGCCGGCCGGTGGGCCGAAGACCGTGCTGGCGACCGAGGTGATGGTCGGCAAGGCGGAGGAGTCGCTGGACCTCGGCAAGACGTTCACCAACGAGTTCGCCCTCGCCGCCAACAAGAAGCTGGGCTTCACCACCACGACGACCCCGGCCGGGTCCGACGGCTGAGACACCGGCGCACACGGGCCGCTCGGACGGCCACTGCCCGCGACCGCCGGGGCGGCCACCGCCCGCACGACGGTCGCCCGGGCGGCCCCGGTCGGAGCAACACCGGCCGCGCCGTACCGTCGGCCCCCGCCGCACCCCGCCGCACACCGCCACGCGAAGGAGCCCGGCGTCCTGTCCGGGACCTACCCGACCGCTTCGCCGAACAGGCCGCCCAGAGCCGGACGGGCCGCATAGACGGACGTCCTCCGGGACCGCCTACCCTTGTGCCATGACCAGCAGCAGCGACCGGAGCCCGGCAGTGGACGTTCCCGCACCCAAGAGCTATGAGATCCGCACCTACGGGTGTCAGATGAACGTCCACGACTCCGAGCGACTGGCCGGTCTCCTCGAGGACGCCGGATACGTGCGCGCGCCCGAGGGCTCGGACGGCGATGCGGACGTCGTGGTCTTCAACACCTGCGCGGTGCGGGAGAACGCCGACAACCGGCTGTACGGCAACCTGGGCCGCCTGGCCCCCAGGAAGGCGTCGCGCCCCGGCATGCAGATCGCGGTCGGCGGCTGCCTCGCGCAGAAGGACCGCGACACCATCGTGCGGAAGGCGCCCTGGGTGGACGTCGTCTTCGGCACCCACAACATCGGCAAGCTGCCGGTCCTGCTGGAACGCGCGCGCGTGCAGGAGGAGGCCCAGGTCGAGATCGCCGAGTCGCTGGAGGCGTTCCCGTCGACGCTGCCGACGCGGCGCGAGAGCGCCTACGCGGCCTGGGTGTCGATCTCCGTCGGCTGCAACAACACCTGCACCTTCTGCATCGTCCCGGCCCTGCGCGGCAAGGAGAAGGACCGCCGCCCCGGCGACATCCTCGCCGAGGTCGAGGCCCTGGTCGGCGAAGGGGTCTCCGAGATCACCCTGCTCGGACAGAACGTCAACGCCTACGGCTCCGACATCGGCGACCGGGAGGCCTTCAGCAAGCTGCTGCGCGCCTGCGGGACCGTCGAGGGCCTGGAGCGGGTCCGCTTCACCTCCCCGCACCCGCGGGACTTCACCGACGACGTGATCGCCGCCATGGCCGAGACGCCGAACGTGATGCCGCAGCTGCACATGCCCCTGCAGTCCGGCTCGGACACCGTCCTGAAGGCGATGCGCCGCTCCTACCGCCAGGACCGCTACCTGGGGATCATCGAGAAGGTCCGCGCCGCCATCCCGCACGCCGCCATCACCACCGACATCATCGTGGGCTTCCCCGGCGAGACCGAGGCGGACTTCGAGCAGACCCTGCACGTCGTCCGCGAGGCCCGGTTCGCGCAGGCGTTCACCTTCCAGTACTCCAAGCGGCCCGGCACGCCCGCCGCGACCATGGAGGACCAGATCCCCAAGGAGGTCGTCCAGGCGCGCTACGAGCGTCTCGTCGCCCTCCAGGAGGAGATCTCCTGGGCGGAGAACAAGAAGCAGGTCGGCCGCACCCTGGAGCTGATGGTCGCCGAGGGCGAGGGCCGCAAGGACGGCGCCACCCAGCGCCTGTCCGGTCGCGCCCCCGACAACCGCCTGGTCCACTTCACCAAGCCCGACCAGGAGGTGCGCCCCGGCGACGTGGTCACGGTCGAGATCACCTACGCCGCCCCGCACCACCTCCTGGCCGAGGGAGCCGTTCTCGACGTGCGCCGCACGCGTGCCGGTGACGCCTGGGAGAAGCGCACCGCGGAGAAGGCCGCCCGGGCCGCCGGCGTCATGCTGGGCCTGCCGAAGGTCGGCGTGCCCGAGCCGCTGCCGGTCGCGGCGGCGCCCGGCTGCGGCCGCGACTGAGACACGCCCGGTTCACCAGGAAGCACGGCTACGGGGGAGGGCACGGTGCAACGGCACTGGGGGCTGATCGTCGAGGAGACCACGGGGATGGGGGACCGCAAGGCCTACGCGGCCAAGGTCCTGGAACACGTCACCGGCACCCACGAGCAGGCCATGGCACGGCTGGAGGAGCACGCCCGCTCGTACTCGCCAGAGCACCCGATGAACGCGGTCAGCACCCGCCTGTATCGGACGGGCGAGGGTTTCCTGCTGGTCAAGGAGGGCTCCATGCGGAGCTACGGCTGCCGCTTCGCGGTCGCCGAGGTGCTGTACGACAGCGTGGAGGAGGCACGGCGGATCGCGGCCGCCCGCGAGGCCGAGCGACAGGCCGAGGCCGAGCGCAAGGCCGCCGAGAAGGCGGCCAGGCGCGCCGGGCGCCGCTCCCGCTGGGGGCTCTGACGAACGCGCGGCGGGCGGCCCGGCGGCTACCCTGCCGATCATGCTTGTCGCCGCCGCAGTCTGCCCCTGCCCTCCGCTGCTAGTCCCCGAGGTCGCCGCGGGCGCCGCGCCCGAAATGGACGCGGCCCGCGCCGCCTGCACGGACGCGCTCGGGGTGCTCGCCGCCGCCCGCCCGGACCGGCTCGTGGTCGTCGGACCGGCCGGGCCGGACCGACGCGGCGCGCATCCCGAGGGCACCTGGGGATCGTTCCGCGGCTTCGGCGTGGCCCTCGACGTACGGCTGGGCCGCCCCGGACCGGACACCGAGTCCCCTGCGCCGTCCGAGGACCGGCTGCCGCCGTCGCTGGCCGTGGCCGCGTGGCTGCTGCGGCGCACGGGCTGGGCGGACGCACCGATCGACGCGCTCGGGGTGGGGGAGTCGCTGCCCGCCGAGCGGTGCGCCGAGGCCGGGCGGGACATCGCCGCCCGGGCCGAGCGGGTGGCGCTGCTGGTGATGGGCGACGCCAGCGCCTGCCGCACCCTCAAGGCCCCCGGCTACCTGGACGAACGGGCGGCGCCCTTCGACGCGTCCGTCGCCCGCGCCCTCGCGGAGGCGGACATCGACGCCCTCAAGGCGCTGGACGTCGAACTGGCCCGGCAGCTCATGGCATCCGGCCGCGTGCCCTGGCAGATCCTCGCCGGTGCCGCCGAGGGGGCCGACCTGACCGGCGCCCTGCTGTACGAGGCCGCACCGTACGGCGTCGGCTACCTGGTGGCGGCCTGGTCGTAGCCGCCGGACCCGCCCCGGAGATACCGGACGGCCGCGAAGCAGGGGCTTTCGCGGCCGTCCGGTGATCCGGCGGGCGGGATCGGTGCCGCTCAGGAGGCCGGCGGTGGTGAGTCCTGCGGCGGAGCCGCCCGGCCGCCGCGGTCCTTGTGCGCCAGCCGGTCCACGGCGTCCTTCGCCCGGTCGGTGCCCGCGTGGATCCGGTCGCTGTACTTGCCCTTGGTCTTCTCGTCGACGGCCTTCGCCGCCTTGTGGAGACCGTGCTGCACCTTGCCCCCGTGCTGGTGAGCGAGGCTGGACACCTTGTCCTTCGCGGGGGCGAGCTTGGCCTTCATTTCGTTCAGCAGACCCATGGGTCACCTTCCCTCGGGGGGCGGGTCACGTGCGGGCGCCCTCGCCGGCCTCGCTGTCGGCGCCCGCCTCGGCGGACTGCTGACGGGGGATTCCCACACCGACGTCCGCGTCGGTCTCCGGTGCCGCTTCCGCCGTGTCGGCGGCCGCCTCCGGCCGTGCCGACGGCTCTTCGGTGGGGGCGGCAGTGTCCCCGGTCACCTCGGCCGTGCCCGGCCCGGCCGGGTCGGCCGGCCCCTCGGCGGTGGTCGTGGCCGCCGTGGCCACCTGCTCCGAGACCGCCTCCTCAGTGGTCTTCGACCTCCGAAGAAGTCGCGCAAAAACGCCCATATCAACTCCATACGTTACTCGTGCGGGCGGCATCCCGCGTCGCGCCGGAAAACCTCGCAACGGGCAACGACGCCGGGCCCGCACCGTCACGTAGCTCGTTCGAGGGCAGGGCCGGAGGTTTGGGAGACTGTTCCGGTGAGCAGTGCACCCCCCGCCCCCCGCGTCATCGCCGTCGTCGGACCGACCGCGGCCGGAAAGTCCGATCTCGGCGTCTTCCTGGCCCAGCGACTCGACGGCGAGATCGTCAACGCCGACTCCATGCAGCTCTACCGAGGGATGGACATCGGCACCGCCAAGCTGACGCCCGAGGAACGCGGCGGTGTGCCGCACCACCTCCTGGACATCTGGGACGTGACCGTGACGGCCTCCGTCGCCGAGTACCAGCGGCTGGCCCGGTCCCGGATCGACGCCCTGCTCGCCGAGGGCCGCTGGCCCATCCTCGTCGGCGGCTCCGGACTGTACGTGCGCGGTGCGGTCGACAACCTGGAGTTCCCCGGCACCGACCCCGAGGTGCGGGCCCGGCTGGAGGAGGAACTCGCGCTGCGCGGCTCCGGCGCCCTGCACGCGCGGCTGGCCGCCGTCGACCCCGAGGCCGCGCGCGCCATCCTGCCCGGCAACGGCCGCCGGATCGTCCGGGCGCTCGAAGTGATCGAGATCACCGGCAAGCCGTTCACGGCCAACCTGCCCGGCCACGACTCCGTCTACGACACCATCCAGATCGGCGTGGACGTGGCACGGCCCGAGCTCGACGAGCGCATCGCGCGCCGCGTCGACCGGATGTGGGCGGCCGGCCTCGTGGACGAGGTGCGCGCACTGGAGGCGCACGGCCTGCGCGGGGGGCGTACGGCGTCGCGAGCGCTCGGCTACCAGCAGGTGCTCGCGGCGCTGGCCGGCGAGTGCACCGAGGACGAGGCACGGGCGGAGACCGTACGTGCCACCAAGCGCTTCGCGCGCCGCCAGGATTCATGGTTCAGGCGCGATCCCCGGGTGAACTGGTTGAGTGGGGCCGCCACGGACCTCCGGGAACTTCCGCGGCGCGCCCTGGCATTGGTCGAACGACCGGTTACAGCCTGATCACGTCATGGCATCGGGACGCCCAGGCCGTCATCCGGGCCTCCGGCGCCGTGCCATCATCAAACTTCGATCGACCAAGTGGAGTCCGAGTTGGGAGGGCGCGTGGCGATGGAGGCCGGCCCTCGCGACACCGCACGAAGCACCGAATCCGTCACCCCCGAGCGGGAGGAAGCGGAGTCGGCGGACCTGCGTGCGGACCTTGCCGACGAGCACCTCAGCCCGGACGGGCCGGACGACGACACGCCCGACGGCGTGACCGAGGACGGCCCGGACCCCGAGGAGATCTTCGAAAGCGGCCCGGAGGTCGAGGTCGAGCTGCGCCCGCAACGCCGGATGCGGATCTGGCAGCTGGCGCCCATCGTCGCGCTCGCCGCCGCCGGCTCCCTGATGTTCGCCTTCCCGCTCGCCTTCGACTTCGGTGACAGCGGGGCGATGACCGCCATGCTCGGTCTGCTGATCTGCTCCTGCGCGGCCGGCTGGGGCATGATGGCCGCCCGCCGCGTGGGCTCCACCTGGCCCGGCCTGCCCCAGCGCGGATCCGGCCGCCGCCCCGACTGGCGCGTGATCCTCACCTACGCGGTGGTGGTGGCCGCGGTGGTGGTGCTGGCCGTGTGGCGGGTCGCCCGACTGCGCTGACCTGCTCGGCACCGCCCCGACCGGCGCCTTGCGGGGGCTGCCCGCGCGACGGTGGCGCGGAGGTCCCGCCCACGCGCGCGTGCACGGCCATGGGCCCGCCGCCCGCCGCCTTGACCGACCGGGTGTCCTGACCACCCCGTACGATCGAGGAATGAGCACGCGGATCGCCTTCCTCAAGGGGCACGGCACCGAGAACGACTTCGTGATCGTCCCGGACCCCGAGAACACCGTCGACCTGTCCCCCGCCGCCGTGGCCGCACTGTGCGACCGCCGAGCGGGCATCGGCGGCGACGGGCTGCTGCACGTCGTGCGGTCCGCCGCGCACCCGGAGGCGGCGCACCTGGCCGCCGAGGCCGAGTGGTTCATGGACTACCGCAACGGCGACGGGTCGGTCGCCGAGATGTGCGGCAACGGCGTCCGGGTGTTCGCGCGCTATCTCCAGCATGCCGGTCTCGCCCCCGTCGGCGACCTGCGCATCGCGACGCGGGGCGGCGTGAAGGCCACGCACATCGCCAAGGAGGGCGACATCACGGTCGGCATGGGCCGCGCGGCGCTCCCCGAGGGAGAGGTCACGGTGAGCGTCGGCGAGCTCAGCTGGCCCGCGCGGAACGTGAACATGGGCAACCCGCACGCGGTGGCCTTCGTCGATGACCTGGCGCACGCCGGCGACCTGCACTCCCCGCCGCCCGTCAGCCCGGCCGCCGCCTATCCGGACGGGGTCAACGTCGAGTTCGTCGTCGACCGCGGTCCCCGGCACGTCGCGCTGCGGGTGCACGAGCGCGGCGTCGGCGAGACCCGCTCCTGCGGCACCGGTGCGTGCGCCGTCGCCGTCGCCACCGCCCGCCGCGACGGCGCCGACCCGGCCGCGACCGGCACGCCGGTCACCTACACCGTCGACGTCCCCGGCGGCCGCCTGACCATCACCGAGCGGCCCGACGGGGAGATCGAGATGACCGGCCCCGCCGTGATCGTCGCCGAGGGCGAGATCGATCCCGAGTGGCTGGAAACCGCCGTTCGCTGAGGGGTGCGGGCTTCGTATCGCAGGTCCGGGGGCGCGCACGGCGTACGAGTGAGCCCCCGGGAGGCGGGCACGGGTTCGACATCGCGAACCGGCCGCCTTCTGATGGCGCGAAAACGTAAACCTGCCAACCATCGCTCGAATGGGTGATCCGTTTCACGCTCGGCGAGAGGCGGTCGGTCGCACGTGGTGGGCTCGGTAGCATCAAGCACCGGCCCGGGCGGGGGACCGTCGCCAGTCCCCTGAGCCGTGCCCGCCCTGGGGCACCCGTCCGCCGGTCCACGCAGCCGGAGGTGCCCATGAGTGCGGAGGCCACGAATCCCGCGACCCCAGGCCCGGTGGTGCCTGCGGCCGCCCGCAGGCGCAGCCGCCCCCGCATCGACCTGCGCCGACTGGGCCGGGCCGCCCTGCTCGGCCCCACCGCACGGGACCGCCTGCCCGACGCCATCAGCCACGTCGTGGACGCCCACCGCGCCCACCATCCGGACGCCGGCCTGGAGCCGTTGCGCCGCGCCTATGTCCTTGCCGAGTCCTCGCACCGCGGACAGATGCGCAAGAGCGGCGAGCCGTACATCACCCATCCACTCGCCGTGACGCTCATCCTGGCCGAACTCGGCGCCGAGACCACGACGTTGACGGCGTCCCTGCTCCACGACACCGTGGAGGACACCGAGGTGACGCTGGATCAGGTCGGCGCGGAGTTCGGCGAGGAGGTGCGCTATCTCGTGGACGGCGTCACCAAGTTGGAGAAGGTCGACTACGGCGCCGCCGCCGAACCCGAGACCTTCCGCAAGATGCTCGTCGCCACCGGCAACGACGTCCGTGTGATGTCGATCAAACTCGCCGACCGGCTGCACAACATGCGCACCCTGGGCGTGATGCGCCCCGAGAAACAGGCCCGCATCGCCAAGGTGACCCGCGACGTGCTGATCCCGCTCGCCGAGCGGCTGGGCGTCCAGGCGATCAAGACGGAACTGGAGGACCTGGTCTTCGCGATCCTCCACCCCGAGGAGTACCAGCACACGCGCGAGCTGATCGCCGAGAACGCCGCCCGCGCCGACGACCCGCTCGCCGAGTTCGCCGACGCGATGCGCGCGGTGCTGCGCGAGGCCGACATCCAGGCCGAAGTCCTGATCCGGCCCCGGCACCTCGTCTCCCTGCACCGCGTGTCCCGCAAGCGGGGACAGCTGCGCGGCGCCGACTTCGGGCGGCTGCTGGTCCTCGTCACCGAGGACGCCGACTGCTATGCCGTCCTCGGCGAACTGCACACCTGCATGACGCCGGTCGTCTCGGAGTTCAAGGACTTCATCGCCGTACCCAAGTTCAACCTGTACCAGTCGCTGCACACCGCCCTCGCCCGTGAGGACGGTCAGGTCGCCGAGGTCCTCATCCGCACCCACCTGATGCACAAGGTCGCCGAGGCCGGCGTCGTCGCCCTCGGCAACCCCTACTCCGCGCCCGCGGAGGAGCAGGCCCCGGGCGACACGGGGGACGGCGAACGCATCGACCCGACCCGGCCCGGCTGGCTCTCCCGGCTCCTCGACTGGCAGCGGGCGGCACCCGATACCGACACCTTCTGGTCCACCCTGCGCGAGGACCTCGCCCAGGACCGTGAGATCACCGTGTTCCGCCCCGACGGCGGCACCCTCGGTCTCCCCGAGGGCGCCACCTGCGTCGACGCCGCCTACGCCCAGTACGGCGAGGACGCGCACGCGTGCCTCGGCGCGCGCGTCAACGGGCGGCTGGCGACCCTGAGCACCGTGCTGCGGGACGGCGACACCGTCCAGCTCCTCATGGGACAGGACCCCGCGTCGGAGCCCTCCCGCAAGTGGCTGGAGCACGCGCACACGCCCGCCGCCCGGATCGCCATCCAGCGCTGGCTGGCGACGCACGGGGGAGCCCCGGGGGCGGACGGCGGCGAAGGGCCCGACAGCCCCGGAACCACCGACCCGGCCGCGACGAACGACAGGGCCGCGACGAACGACGGGTCCGAGACGAACGACAGGGCCAACGGCCGGGCCGCGACGAACGACCGGGCCGATGCGACACAGAGCGCCGGGGCGGGACGGCGCGCCGGGGGACGACGCGGAACGCGCGCGGCGGGGACGGCCGAAGACGCGGCGGGCACCGGCACCGGACCGGCCTCCACAGCGCGACCCGCGGCCGCGATCGCCGTCAGCGGGCGGCCCGACGCCGGCGTCCGGCTCGCCGGCTGTTGCACGCCCGTACCGTCCGACGAGGTCACCGGATTCGACGTACGCGGGGGAGTGGTGACCGTGCACCGCGTGGAATGCGCCGTCGTGGCGCGCATGAAGGACGCGGGGCGCGCGGAGGTCGACGTGCGCTGGGGTGACACCACGGCCTGCCGTGTCACCCTGGTCGCCGAATCGTTCGGCCGCCCGCATCTGCTGGCGGATCTCACCGAGGCCATCGCCCTCGAAGGCGCCGAGATCGTCTCGGCCACGGTGGCACCGCCGACGCAGCAGCGCGTCCACCACACCTACACGCTGAGCCTGCCCGACGCGGCCGGACTGCCGGCGCTGATGCGAGCCATGCGCGACGTGCCCGGCGTCTACGACGTCAGCCGAGCCCGGAACCAGGCACCGACCGGCTGACCCGGGGCGCGCCCGCACGCGTGACCGTCGCTGACGCTCAGCACCATCGCGCAGGTCTACCGGCCGCGCCCGCACGCGCGCGTGACCGTCGAGCACCGCGTGCGCCCCGACGGCCGGTTCCGCCGGCGAGTGGACGCGCGGCACGCGCGCGTGCCCTCCTGAGCGGGACCCGGCCCGCCCGTCAGCGTCACGCGCGGGAGAGCACCCCGTTCGGGTGGGCCGGGCGCGCGCCGTCGCCGTGGTGCCCGTCCCCCCTGGTAGCGGTGGTCCATGCCGCTGACCCCCCGCGATCGCACCTGCCCCGTCCCAGCCGCCGGCAGCGCCGCCGCACCACGGCCCGCCGCTCCTCGCCCCCGTCCGAGGAAGAGCCGCCGACTGCGCGCCGGCGCTCTCCTCGCGTCCGCCGCTTCCCTCGCCCTGGTCGCCGCGAGCGCCCCCGCGGAGCCGCTGGGGGTCGGTGACCGTCTCTTCCCGTACCTCGGCAACCCGGGGTACGACGTGGCCGCGTACGACCTGTCCTTCACGTACTCCGGCAGCAACAGCGAGCCGCTCCGGGCGGTCACGACCATCGACGCCTGGACCACCACCCCGCTCGACCGCGTCAACCTCGACTTCGCCCACGGCACGGTCGACTCGGTCGAGGTCGACGGCGAGTCCGCGTCCTTCGCCACCGCCGGTGACGACCTGGTCGTCACACCCGAGGACCCGCTGCCCGAGGGCAGCTGGATGCGGATCACGGTCCGCCACACCAGCGACCCCGTCCCGGCCCCGGACCGGGACGGCGGATGGGTCCGCACCGCGGACGGGCTCGCCATGGCCAACCAGGCCGACGCGGCCCACCTGGTCTTCCCGTGCAACGACCACCCGTCCGACAAGGCCATGTTCACCGTGCGGATCACCGCCCCGAACGGCTACACGGCCGTCGCCAACGGCGTGCCCGCCGACGTCGACCGGGCAGGTCGGCGGACCACCTGGACGTACCGCACACGGCACCCCATGGCCACCGAACTCACCCAGGTCTCGATCGGGCGTTCCACCGTCCTGCACCGCGAGGGTCCGCACGGGCTGCCCCTGCGCGACGTCGTGCCCGCCCGGCACCGCGACGCCCTGGAGCCGTGGCTGAAGAAGACACCCGAGCAGATCTCCTGGATGGAGGAGCGGGTCGGTCCGTACCCCTTCGAGACCTACGGTCTGCTCGTGGCCGACGCCTCCACCGGTTTCGAGCTGGAGACGCAGACCCTGTCCCTCTTCGAGAAAGGGCTGTTCACCGACCCCGGCTACCCCTCCTGGTACATCGAGTCGATCATGGTGCACGAGCTGTCCCACCAGTGGTTCGGCGACAGCGTCGCCCCGCGCGCGTGGTCCGACCTGTGGCTCAACGAGGGGCACGCCACCTGGTACGAAGCCCTGTACGCGCAGGAGAAGGGCAAGCGGTCGATGGAGGCGCGCATGAAGGCCGCGTACGGTGCCTCCGACCGCTGGCGCGCCGCGGGCGGCCCCCCGGCCGCGCCCAAGCCGCCCGAGCGGGGCCGGAAGATCGGCATCTTCCGCGCCAACGTCTACGACGGCGCCGCGCTCGTCCTGTACGCGCTGCGCGAGACGATCGGGCAGCGGTCCTTCGACCAACTGGAGCGGGCCTGGGTGCGGGAGCACCAGGACGGTACGGCGAGCACGGCCGACTTCGTCGAGCTGGCGGGCCGGATCTCCGGCCGCGACCTCGACGGCTTCTTCCGAGCCTGGCTGTACGGCGAGAAGACCCCACCGATGCCCGGCCACCCCGACTGGACCACGGTCGCACCGACCGTCCGGCCCGCGCGCTGACACCGGGCGGGCCCCGCCGATAAGGCGGTGACGAGACGGGCCGTGCCGTGCGACCATCGTGAGGTCGGCGCGGCACGGGGCACGGGAATCTCCCGGGGTGCTCGTGCGTTGTGCAGTGTGACCGCCGCATCGGCATACCCAACGACGTAAGGACCCAATGACCTCCTCTTCTTCCCCTTCCCAGGACACCAAGCGCTTCGCGCACACCTATCCCGAAGGTCTTCGGGCCGATGCCCTGATGGAAGAGGACGTCGCCTGGAGCCACGAGATCGACGGAGAGCGGGACGGCGACCAGTTCGACCGCTCCGAGCGCGCGGCTCTGCGCCGCGTGGCGGGCCTCTCCACCGAGCTCGAGGACGTCACCGAGGTCGAGTACCGTCAGCTCCGCCTGGAGCGGGTCGTCCTGGTCGGCGTCTGGACCACGGGAACCGTGCGGGACGCGGAGAACTCGCTCAGCGAGCTCGCCGCCCTCGCCGAGACCGCGGGCGCTCTCGTGCTCGACGGCGTGATCCAGCGCCGCGACAAGCCCGACGCCGCCACCTACATCGGCTCCGGCAAGGCCGAGGAGCTGCGCGACATCGTCATCGAGACGGGCGCGGACACCGTCATCTGCGACGGTGAGCTGAGCCCCGGCCAGCTGATCCACCTGGAAGACGTCGTCAAGGTCAAGGTCATCGACCGTACGGCCCTGATCCTCGACATCTTCGCCCAGCACGCCAAGTCCCGTGAGGGCAAGGCGCAGGTCGCGCTCGCCCAGATGCAGTACATGCTGCCGAGGCTGCGCGGCTGGGGTCAGTCGCTGTCCCGGCAGATGGGCGGCGGCAAGGGCGGCGGCCTCGCCACCCGTGGCCCCGGTGAGACCAAGATCGAGACGGACCGGCGCCGGATCCGCGAGAAGATGGCGAAGATGCGCCGGGAGATCGCGGAGATGAAGACCGGCCGGGAGATCAAGCGCCAGGAGCGCAAGCGCCACAAGGTGCCGTCGGTAGCCATCGCGGGCTACACCAACGCCGGCAAGTCGTCCCTGCTCAACCGCCTGACCGGCGCGGGCGTGCTGGTCGAGAACGCCCTGTTCGCGACCCTGGACCCGACCGTCCGGCGTGCGGAGACCCCGAGCGGCCGGCTGTACACGCTGGCGGACACCGTCGGCTTCGTCCGGCATCTGCCGCACCACCTGGTCGAGGCGTTCCGCTCCACCATGGAGGAGGTCGGCGAGTCCGACCTGATCCTGCACGTGGTGGACGGCTCGCACCCCGACCCGGAGGAGCAGCTGCTCGCCGTGCGCGAGGTGATCAGGGACGTCGGAGCCACCGACGTCCCCGAGATCGTCGTGATCAACAAGGCGGACGCGGCGGACCCGCTGGAACTCCAGCGCCTGCTGCGGATCGAGAAGCGCGCCATCGCGGTCTCGGCCCGCACCGGCCAGGGCATCGCCGAACTGCTCGCCCTGATCGACAACGAGCTGCCCCGGCCGTCCGTCGAGGTCGAGGCTCTGGTGCCGTACACGCACGGCAAGCTGGTCGCCCGCGCCCACACCGAGGGCGAGGTGATCTCCACGGAGCACACCGCGGAGGGAACCCTGCTCAAGGCCCGGGTGCACGAGGAACTGGCGGCGGACCTCGCGCCGTACGTGCCGGCAGCGGCGCTCTGACCGCACCGAACAGGAACAGGAGGCCCGCCCCTCGCACAGGGGCGGGCCTCCCGCCGTACGGGGTCACCGTACGGGGGTCGTCGACCGCCTTACGTCGCGCTCATGTCCCGGTAGAACACCTCGGCCGGCCGGCCCAGTTGCGTGCCGGCCGGCCGAGGTGCTGTCGCGAGAGGGCCTGGGCCTCGCGTACCGCACGCCACGGTGACACCCCACTCCGCCCGTGGGATCCGGGACGAACGGCGGCGGGCCCGTGAAGGTTTCCGTCACGACGCCCGCCAGCCGCCCGTGCCCGGCCACAGGTCAGCGTCCGGCGAACTTCCCGCTCACCGCGTCGTACACGCCCTTGGCCTCCTTGCCCAGCCGCGGGCCCGCCAGCCAGCCTGAGGTGACCGGGCCGATCGACGTGTTGGACACCAGCGCCGGCTTGCCGTCCGAACCGGTCGCGACCCAGCCGCCACCGGACGAACCACCCGTCATCGTGCAGCCGATGCGGTACATCGTCGGGTCCGACGCGGTCAACGACAGTCGGCCCGGCCGGTCCTGACACTGGAACAGCTTCTGGCCGTCATAGGGGGGACCCGCCGGGTAGCCGGTCGCGGTGAGGCTCGCCACCTCGGTTACCGCCGGCGCGTCGAAGTCGACCGGCAGAGCCGAACCGACCGTCTCCTCCAGCGACTTGCCCGACGAGCCCTTCTCCGGCGTCACATGGATCACCGCGAAGTCGTACGGCGCCCCGTCCCCACCGGTCTGACCGCCCTGCTCGATCCACTGGTCCGAGGTCTGCGCCCAGTCGCCCCACCACACGCCGTACGGAGCGACCTGCTCGCGCGTGGCGCTCTCCAGCCTGTCGGCCGGCATGGCCGGGTCGTTGTACGAGGGCACGAACGCGATGTTGCGGTACCAGCCGCCCTTCTTGCCGGCGTGCACACAGTGGCCCGCGGTCCACACCAGGTTGGACTTGCCGGGGTGCGCCGGGTCCTGGACGACGGTCGCCGAGCAGACCATCGTGCCCTCGGGGGAGTCGAAGAAGACCTTGCCGGCCTCCGGCGCGTTGGCGTGGTACGTGGCCGGCACGGCCCGCGCGTCGACCGGGTCCGGCTCCGGATCGGTCACTCCTTGGTCGCCGGAGAGGTCGTTGTCCTCGACACCGCGGTCCGGGTCCTCGGCGTCCCGCATCCGGTCCGGGTCCCACAGGCCCTCGATGATCGGGTTGACGAAGTCCTGCGCCTCACGCAGCCAGTCGTCCTTGTCCCAGTTCTTCCAGGCGCCGTTCCGCCACTTGTCGAGGTCGATCCCGTGCTCCTTGAGCTTGTCCTTGATGTCCTGCGGGATCTGGATCTTCCCGTCGCCGACGGCGGACGCCGAAGCGCCGGCCGCTCCACCGGCGTCGGAGTCCCCCGACGCACAGGCCGTGGTGGTGAGCGCGAGCACGGAGGCGAGGGCGACGGCGGTGAGAACGGGGGACGTTCCGCGGCCCGCGTTCCTTCCCCGACGAGCGGTGAACGGCGGACGTATCGATCGCATGGTCTGACTCCCCCTGGTATGGACGAACTCGGAGCCGAGGCGGGGCCTACCGCCGCGACCGGTGATGATCTCACGGCGGATGCGCGACGGCCCCGTGGCCCGGGCAACGGCATCACACGATATGCCGTCGCCGTCGGGGACTTCCGATGGAACGGCAACGGTTCGGCTACAAGGCGCCTGACCTGCCAGGTCGCTGACGGGGCTTGAGCGTCACGAGGAGTACGGGAGCGGCACGGTGCGAGGACCCGCCCCCCGGCCGGTCACGGATCTCGCGTCCACCCGTAACCCATCGGCCCGTTCGCGGTTGGTAGCGATGAGGAGTCGGATGCCTGCGGGCGGGCTCCGTGCGGAGGATCACCCAAGGGGCGGGGTGGCGCCGGCCATGGATCGGGCCGGAACCGTTCGGATCAGGGCGCCGGACACCAAGAGCGGGTGCGCGCATGCCGGTGCGCGCGGTCCGCGACCGATGAACTCGCCCCTGTACAGCGGGAGGACAGGGAGCCGTGACCGTCACCGAGTCTGCGTCCGAAGAGGCCGCCGGGGAGCGGAAGGGAGCCGTCGGGGGGCGCGTGGGGGCACGCCACGCGCACGAAGGGATCCTGCGCCGTCAGTCCGCCCGCGAGTCCGCGGCACGCACCTACGCGCGGGCCCTGCCCATCGTCCCGGTACGGGCCCGCGGTCTGACCATCGAGGGCGCGGACGGACGTCGTTACCTCGACTGCCTCTCCGGTGCCGGCACCCTCGCGCTCGGCCACAACCACCCGGTCGTCCTGGAGGCGATCCGCGGGGTCCTCGACTCGGGTGCGCCCTTGAACGTCCTGGACCTCGCCACCCCCGTCAAGGACGCCTTCATCACCGAACTCTTCCGGACCCTGCCTCCCGGACTCGCCGACCGCGCGCGCGTGCAGTTCTGCGGCCCCGCCGGTACGGACGCTGTGGAGGCAGCCCTGAAACTGGTACGGGCCGCGACCGGCCGCACCGGGGTCCTGGCCTTCACCGGCGCCTACCACGGCATGACCGCCGCCGCCCTGGACGCCTCCGGTCACGCTGCCGACGTCCGGGTCACCCGCCTGCCCTACCCGTACGACTACCGCTGCCCGTTCGGCGTCGGCGGTGAGCGCGGCGCCGACCTCGCCGCCCGCTGGACGGAGTCCGTCCTCGACGACCCCAAGGCGGGAGTGCGCCCACCCTCCGGGATGATTCTCGAACCGGTCCAGGGCGAAGGCGGGGTGATCCCCGCGCCCGACGCCTGGATGCGCCGTATGCGGGAGATCACGGTGGACCGGTCCGTCCCGCTGATCGCCGACGAGATCCAGACCGGGGTCGGCCGCACCGGAGCCTTCTGGGCGGTCGAGCACAGCGGGATCACCCCCGACGTGATGGTGCTGTCCAAAGCCATCGGCGGCAGCCTGCCGCTGGCCGTCGTCGTGTACCGCGAGGACCTCGACGTCTGGGAACCCGGTGCTCACGCGGGTACCTTCCGTGGCAACCAGCTCGCCATGGCCGCGGGAACCGCCACCCTCGCGTACGTGCGCGAACATCGCCTCGCCGACCACGCCGCCGCGCTCGGCGACCGCATGCTGCGACAACTCGGTCCGCTGGCCGAGGACTTCCCGCACGTGGGTGAGGTGCGCGGAAGAGGGCTGATGATCGGGCTGGAGATCGTGGACCCGGAGGGGGAGGGCTCGGCCGAGTGCGGACCCGGCGGCTTCCGTACCGGCCGGTCCGGCGAGGAGCGCGACGGAAGCGGCCCGCCCGGCCCGGATGCAAGGGGGTGCGCCTCGGCTGACGGTCCGGACGCCGGGGCGGTGGCCCTGCCGGGCGCCCCGGAGCCCCGTCGCCGTCCCGCGCCCGCCGCACCGCACCTGGCGGCCGCCGTCCAGCGGGAGTGCCTGCGCCGGGGCCTCATCGTCGAACTCGGCGGGCGCCACGCGAGCGTCGTCCGGCTGCTGCCACCCCTGACCATCACCGACGAACAGGCGACCGCGGTGGTCGACCGGCTCGCCGACGCGGTGGCCGCGGCGGGCCGGGAACGGACGGGCCGTCGCCCGTCGCCCCCGGCCGGCGACGACCGGCCATGTACCGGACTCCAGCCGGATCCGGGCGGCGTACTGCCCGAGAGCAGTGAGTCCTCGCCCTAGCCACCTTGGCCGGTACACCCGCCCGTGCGCCGGTGACGCGCCCGCCGAACCTCCGTCGGCGGTGGACGGCATCCGGCCGCCCGGCCTCTCACAAGTCACCCGCTTCATGTTCCGCACCAGCTCCCTCGCCGTCCGTTCCACGTTCCGCACCAGCCCCCTCGCCACTCGCTCCACGTTCCGCAGCGACTCCCACGCCATCCGCACCCTCGCGCACACCCTCGTTCTCTCAGTCAGCCCCATCGCGCCCACCTCCGAGGAACCGTCGTGACCCCCTCCCCGTCCGCCAACTCGCGACCGCACACGCCCACTCCGCCCACCGCCCCCTCGCCCTTCTCGGCGAACGGGGGTTCCGTCCCCCGCCAGCCACAGCCAGGAGCCCTCTCGAGGCGCCCCGGAAACGCCGGGGCCGACCCCCTGGACCAGGCCGATCCGCACAGCGCCGCCCAGTCCGCCGCCGTCGAGAACCTCCTGCGCTGCTGGGTACGCGAGACAGGTGTGCCCACCCCCGCCGACGGCGTCCTGCACATTCCCCTCCCGGCCTCCGCCACGACCCTGTTCGTCCCCCTCCACCACTGGTCCCCGACCGGTTGGCACCGCTTCGGCCCACCGCGGCTGGCCGACGCCCCCGCACCGTGTCCGCCCCTGGACGCGGTCACGGTTGCGGCCCTCCTGGCCCGCGAGGCGGGACACGACGGCGCGCGGCACCCTCGCACGCCGACGCCCGCTGACACCGTCGAGCTGGTGGCACGGGTCGCCGACTCCGTGCGCCGCACGGCGACCTTCATCGCCGAGCGCCGCGCCCGACCGGCCGACGGAAACGATCAGTTCCTCTCCGCCGAGCAGGCCCTGGTCCTCGGCCACCCGCTCCACCCGACCCCCAAGAGCCGTGAGGGGCTGAGCGAAGCCGAAGCGGCACGCTACTCACCGGAGTCGCGGGGTTCCTTCCCGGTGCACTGGCTGGCCGTCTCTCCCTCCGTGCTCGCCACCGACTCGGCCTGGACGCAACGCGGACGAGCCGTCCCGGCCGACCAACTGACCTCCCGGCTGGCCGGCGCCGGACTGCCGCTGCCGGACGGCTGGGCCGCCCTGCCACTGCACCCCTGGCAGGCCCGCACAGTCGGCCACCGGCCGGAAGTCGCCGCCCTGTTCGACGCCGGACTGCTGCGTGACCTCGGGCCCCACGGTTCCCCGTGGCATCCCACCTCCTCCGTCCGTACCGTCTACCGGTCCGGCGCTCCCGCCATGCTCAAGCTGTCCCTGGGCCTGAGCATCACCAACTCCCGCCGCGAGAACCTCCGCAAGGAACTCCACCGGGGCGTCGAGGTGCACCGACTGCTGCGGGCCGGCCTGTTCCGGCGGTGGCAGGCCGCCCACCCCGGCTTCGACATCGTGCGCGACCCGGCCTGGCTCGCCGTCGACGCGCCGGACGGGACCCCGGTCGCCGGGCTGGACGTGGTGCTCCGGCACAACCCCTTCGCCCCGTCCGACGCCCCCATGTGCGTCGCAGGTCTCTGCTCCCCCCGGCCCCAGCCCCCGGCGACCAACGACCTGTCCACCGGTCTGCCCAACGGTCTGCGCACGGTCAGCTCCGCCGGATGCGACACCGGGCATCCCGGGCCGGACCGTGCCGGATCGGACCGTCCGGCACCAGGCCTTCACGGGCCGAACCGCCCCGGACCTGGCCGTGTCGGATCGGCACGGGCCACCGCCGCCACCCGCTCCCGGCTGGCCATCGTCGTCGCGGCCCTCGCCGGGCGCACCGGACGCCCCCTCGGAGCCGTCGCCGCCGAGTGGTTCCTGCGCTACCTGCGGGAGGTGGTCCGTCCTGTGCTGTGGCTGGACGGCGAGGCGGGCGTCGCGCTGGAGGCCCACCAGCAGAACACCCTCGTCCTGCTCGACCCGGACGGCTGGCCCGTCGGCGGCCGCTACCGCGACAACCAGGGCTACTACTTCCGACAGTCCCGTCACGGCGACCTCGACGCCCTGCTGCCCGGCATCGGCTCCGACAGCGACACCTTCGTACCCGACGAGGTCGCCGACGAACGCTTTGCCTACTACCTCGGCATCAACAACGTGCTGGGCCTGATCGGAGCCTTCGGCTCCCAACGCCTCGCCGACGAGGAGCTGTTGCTCGCCGCCTTCCGCCGCTTCCTCCAGGACGCCGCCCGGGGACCGCACCGGCTGCGCAGCACGCTTCCCGACCTCCTGCTCGACTCACCCCGGCTGCGCTGCAAGGCCAATCTGCTGACCCGCCTGCACGGCCTGGACGAACTCGCCGGGCCGGTGGACACCCAGTCCGTCTACGTCACCATCACCAACCCCCTCCACCTCTGATCATCCGCTTGGGCGCCGGTCCCCGCCCGTGTCCGTCACGGGCTCTCCCCCCGCCCTTCGTCGCCGAGGAACCCGCCCCCTTGGAAGGAGCCTCCTGTGCCCGCCGCCGACATCCGCGCCGCTACTCCCGCCGCTTCCGAGACCACCCATGCCACCCATGCCGCGGATGTCGAGGAGACGCTGGAGCTGCGCCTGCCCTTCGAGTACCTCGACGCTCTCGCGGACGAGGGGCCCGCGACGGGAGGCGAGGACCTGCTCGACCACGTCGGCGAGTGGGGGCCCGTCGTCACACCGGCGGGCGTCTTCCAGCTCGCCCCCGTCAGCGTCGAACGGGACCTGACCCTGGTGGCCCGCTGGATGAACGACCCGGCCGTCGAGGCCTTCTGGGAACTGGCGGGCCCCGAGGCGGTCGTCGAGGAGCATCTGCGCCACCAGCTCCACGGCGACGGCCGCAGCGTCCCTTGCCTGGGACTGATGGAGGGAACACCGATGAGTTACTGGGAGATCTACCGGGCCGATCTCGACGAACTCGCCCGGCACGCCCCCGCTCGGCCGCACGACACCGGTCTCCACCTCCTCGTCGGAGACGCCTCCGACCGTGGGCGGGGCCTCGGCAGCGTCCTGCTCAGAGCAGTCGCCGATCTCGTCCTCGACCACAGACCGGCCTGTGCCCGCGTCCTCGCCGAACCCGACCTTCGCAACACCTCGTCCATCGCCGCCTTCCTGAATGCCGGCTTCGTCTTCTGCGCGGAGGTCGACCTGCCCACGAAGCGGGCCGCACTCATGGTCCGTGACCGGACCCTGCGCCATCTGCTGTGACAGTGCGCACTGGAAGTCTCACCAGGCGTAACGCTGCGACTCCCGGTCGAGTTCCCGCCCGCGTCGAATGCGCCACCTCCTCCGGAGGCGACCCGTGCTGGGCTGCGGCCCGTCCTCCGGCGGCCGCCCGTCCGCCGTTGATTCCCCGCCCGTCACTTCCTCCCGCCCAGAGGCCCAAGGTCTTGATCCGTACCCTCCGCACCTCATCGACCCGTCGTTTGTCAGTCCCTCGCCGTAGGGTGGTCGCGCTATGACGAAGCCCTCCCTCCCCGAACTCCTGCACGCTGCCGTCACCGCCGTCGGCGGCACGGAGCGCCCCGGCCAGGTGGCCATGGCCGAAGCCGTCGCCGAAGCGATCGACGACGGCTCCCATCTGCTCGTCCAGGCCGGCACCGGCACCGGTAAGTCGCTGGGCTACCTCGTGCCCGCGCTCGCGCAGGGAGAGCGGGTGGTCGTGGCCACCGCGACCCTCGCGCTCCAGCGGCAGCTGGTGGAGCGAGACCTGCCGCGCACGGTGGAGGCACTGCACCCGCTGCTGCGCCGTCGCCCGGAGTTCGCGATGCTCAAGGGCCGGTCGAACTACCTGTGCCTGCACCGCCTGCATGAAGGCATGCCGCAGGACGAGGAGGAAGGCCTCTTCGACCAGTTCGAGGCGGCGGCCCCCACCAGCAAGCTGGGGCAGGACCTGCTGCGGCTGCGCGACTGGGCCGACGAGACGGAGTCCGGCGACCGGGACGACCTGACCCCCGGCGTCTCCGACCGGGCCTGGTCCCAGGTGTCGGTGTCGTCCCGGGAGTGCCTCGGCGCCTCGAAATGCGCCTACGGAGCCGAGTGCTTCGCGGAGATGGCCCGCGAGCGCGCCAAACTGTCCGAGGTCGTCGTCACCAACCACGCCCTGCTCGCGATCGACGCCATCGAAGGCGCTCCCGTACTCCCGCAGCACGAGGTGCTCATCGTCGACGAGGCGCACGAACTGGTCTCCCGGGTCACGGGGGTCGCCACCGGTGAACTCACGCCGGGCCAGGTCAACCGTGCGGTGCGGCGCGCCGCGAAACTCGTCAACGAGAAGGCCGCCGACCAGCTCCAGACCGCCGCCGAGGGCTTCGAACGGCTGATGGAACTGGCACTGCCCGGCCGTCTGGAAGAGATCCCGGAGGACCTCGCGTACGCCCTCATGGCGCTGCGCGACGCCGCCCGTACGGTCATCTCCGCGATCGGCGGCACTCGGGACAAGTCGGTGCAGGACGAGGACGCCGTGCGCAAGCAGGCCCTGGCCTCCGTGGAATCCGTGCACGACGTGGCGGAGCGGATCGTCAACGGCTCCGAGTGGGACGTCGTCTGGTACGAGCGGCACGACCGCTTCGGCGCCTCGCTGAGGGTGGCGCCGATGTCCGTGTCGGGCCTGCTGCGGGAGAAGCTCTTCGCGGACCGCTCCGTGGTCCTCGCCTCGGCGACCCTGAAGCTGGGCGGCGACTTCAACGGCGTGGGGGCGTCCCTCGGGCTCGCCCCCGAAGGCACCGAGGGCGAGGACGTGCCCCAGTGGAAGGGCATCGACGTCGGCTCACCGTTCGACTACCCCCGGCAGGGCATCCTGTACGTCGCCAGGCATCTGGCGCGTCCCGCGCGCGACGGCGACCGCGCCGACATGCTGGACGAGCTGTCCGAGCTGATCCAGGCCGCCGGCGGTCGCACGCTTGGCCTGTTCTCCTCCATGCGGGCGGCCCAGCTCGCCGCCGAGGAGCTGCGTGTCCGTATCCCCGAGTTCCCCATCCTCCTGCAGGGCGAGGAGACTCTCGGCGAACTGATCAAGAACTTCGCGGCTGACCCGGCGACCTGCCTCTTCGGCACGCTGTCGCTGTGGCAGGGCGTCGACGTCCCGGGCAGTAGCTGCCAGCTCGTCGTCATGGACAAGATCCCGTTCCCGCGCCCCGACGATCCTCTGATGAGCGCTCGCCAGAAGGCGGTCGAGGACGCCGGGGGCAACGGCTTCATGGCGGTGGCCGCCACGCATGCCGCGCTGCTCATGGCCCAGGGAGCCGGGCGTCTCGTACGGGCGTCGGGGGACCGGGGAGTCGTCGCGGTCCTGGACCAGCGGCTGGCCACGGCTCGCTACGGCAGCTATCTCAAGGCGTCCATGCCCGACTTCTGGTACACCACGAACCCCGACCAGGTCCGCAAGTCCCTCGCGGCGATCGACGCGGCGGCGAAGCTGAAGGAAGAGTAGGGACGCGCGGGAGCACGCTGGACAGCGGGCCAGGGTTGCCCCGACGGGCGGTGGGCCGGGCTGCTCCGACGCCGGGAGGGCGACCCACCGTCCGCACACCTGCGGTCCACTCCACTCCGGGCGTGAACCGCATATCCGTCCCGGCAGCTCACCGGCACGTGTCCGCGCAGCACAGGGCCCCGGAACCGGCGCAGGGATCCCGGGGCCCAGTCAGGGAGGGCGGAGGAGGTGAACCCGCCCGTCACCGTGCTCAGACGCGGCGCAGTACGGCCACCACCTTGCCAAGGATGGTCGCGTCGTCGCCCGGGATCGGCTCGTAGGCCGCGTTGTGCGGGAGGAGCCAGACGTGGCCGTCCTCGCGCTTGAACCGCTTGACGGTGGCCTCGCCGTCGAGCATGGCGGCCACGATGTCGCCGTTCTCCGCGACCGGCTGGCGGCGGACCGTCACCCAGTCGCCGTCGCAGATCGCGGCCTCGATCATGGAGTCGCCGACGACCTTGAGCACGAAGAGCTCACCGTCGCCGACGAGCTGGCGGGGGAGCGGGAAGACGTCCTCGACGGACTCCTCCGCCAGGATCGGGCCGCCGGCGGCGATCCGGCCGACGAGCGGCACGTAGGACGCGGCGGGCTTGCCGGTGGTGTCCGTGGGCTGCACCGGGGCGGCCTGGTCGGAGCCGCGCACCTCGTAGGCCCGCGGGCGGTGCGGGTCGCGGCGCAGGAATCCCTTGCGCTCCAGTGCCATGAGCTGGTGCGCGACGGAGGAGGTGCTGGACAGGCCGACCGCCTGGCCGATCTCCCGCATCGACGGCGGGTAGCCGCGCCGCTGGACGGAGTCGCGGATGACCTCGATCACGCGGCGCTGACGGTCGGTGAGTCCCGAGCTGTCCGCCCGGATGCCTGGAGGTCGGCCCGGCAGGGAGCGCTTGTGTCCCTCCGGACTCGTGGCTTCGTTCATCGCGTGCACCGGCTCGATTCGGCCCTGGGAGCGGTCCTGGGCAGTGATGGTGGCACTGTCTGCGGTGGTGGTCACGTCGGCCCCTCTCGATGGTCTCCCTGCTGGACAACGGTAGTTGCTTTCGAAAGGTTGCGCCAAACACACGTTCGAGTGAAAAAGCCTGGATGGCCTGACTCGATCATGTCTTGGGGTGTATAGCCGACCTCGCGCTCGGCGGCCGGAAGGGGCCGTTGTCATACTCTTCACCGCCGAGATCGCCGCCCCGCCGAGTTTGTCGCCCCAGTCTGCCATCCGCCGGACCGCACGCAGGGCATCGACTCCACCTCCCGGCGGGAGCCCCACGTCTCCTCCGTGCGGTGCTCACCGCATCTCCGTGACGCGCCGGGCAGGGCTCGCACACCGTGCCGCACCCGGGCTCTCCGTGTGCGTGGCCGGGGCGTTCTCGCGGTGCTCTCCGTGTGCGTGGTCGGGTCGTTCTCGCGGTGCTCTCCGTGCGCGTGGCCGGAGTTCTCGCGGTGCTCCCTGTGACCGTGGGGATGCGTGCTGTGAGAGTGTGCGGTGCGACACGCGCTTTGGCCTGGGTGTATGGGCCAAGCCCTAGATGTAGTGGTTGGATGGCGGCAGCAGCCCAGAAGTTGTGGTCCCCCGTGACTTCGGACCTTCCGGGATCGCCTATGCTTGGGGCTGCTTCGAGGGGCCCGTGAGGCCTCGTGAGGCTATTGAGTCTGCTGTGAGGAGGGTTGGAGTTCATGCACTGCCCCTTCTGCAGGCACCCCGACAGCCGTGTCGTCGACAGCCGTACGACGGACGACGGCACGTCGATCCGCAGGCGCCGTCAGTGTCCTGACTGCTCCCGTCGTTTCACGACGGTGGAGACGTGCTCACTGATGGTGATCAAGCGGTCCGGGGTCACCGAGCCGTTCAGCCGCACCAAGGTCATCAACGGGGTGCGCAAGGCGTGCCAGGGGCGGCCGGTCACCGAGGACGCGCTCGCCCAGCTCGGCCAGCGCGTCGAGGAGGCCCTGCGGGCCACCGGGAGCGCCGAGCTGACCACGCACGACGTGGGGCTGGCCATACTCGGCCCGCTGCAGGAACTCGACCTCGTCGCCTACCTGCGGTTCGCCTCCGTGTACCGGGCGTTCGACTCGCTCGACGACTTCGAGGCGGCCATCGCGGAACTCAGGGAAGAGACGGCACGCCGCGCGGCGGACGGCGACCACGCGGACGGCGCGGACGCCCCTTCGGGGGGCCGGGAAGACGCACGCGGGCCGGGAGGGACCGTCGAGGTCCCCGAGCCCGCGCACGCCGCCGACTGACCGACGGGCCGGAACCGGGACCGAGCAACCGGGGCCGGCCGGGCGGCGGCGAGAACAGGACCTGTCACGGGCGGTAGCGAGTGGGCACCCGTGACACATGACAGAACACCATGCCACGGAACATTGTGGCATTTCAGGGCGTTTTCGCCCGTACAGGGAGGCGGCATGACAGAGACGGCGAGCGGCCCGGCACGAGGTTCCCGAGCCAAGGGCACCAAGGCCACCAAGGGGCTGCGCATCGAGCGCGTCCACACCACCCCCGGCGTGCACCCGTACGACGAGGTGGAGTGGGAGCGCCGTGACGTCGTCATGACCAACTGGCGCGACGGCTCGGTCAACTTCGAGCAGCGTGGCGTCGAGTTCCCCGGCTTCTGGTCGGTGAACGCGGTCAACATCGTCACCAGCAAGTACTTCCGCGGTGCCGTCGGCACCGCCCAGCGCGAGACCAGCCTCAAGCAGCTGATCGACCGCATCGTGAAGACGTACCGGAAGGCCGGCGAGGACCACAAGTACTTCGCCTCGCCCGCCGACGCCGAGATCTTCGAGCACGAGCTGGCCTACGCCCTGCTGCACCAGATCTTCAGCTTCAACAGCCCCGTGTGGTTCAACGTGGGCACGCCGCAGCCCCAGCAGGTCTCCGCCTGCTTCATCCTGTCCGTCGACGACTCCATGGAGTCGATCCTCGACTGGTACAAGGAAGAGGGCATGATCTTCAAGGGCGGCTCCGGCGCCGGCCTGAACCTCTCCCGCATCCGTTCCTCCAAGGAACTGCTGTCCTCCGGCGGCAACGCCTCCGGCCCGGTCTCCTTCATGCGCGGCGCCGATGCCTCCGCCGGCACCATCAAGTCCGGTGGCGCCACCCGCCGTGCCGCCAAGATGGTCGTCCTCGACGTGGACCACCCGGACATCGAGGACTTCATCGAGACCAAGGTCAAGGAAGAGGAGAAGATCCGCGTCCTGCGCGACGCGGGCTTCGACATGGACCTGGGCGGCGACGACATCGCCTCCGTCCAGTACCAGAACGCCAACAACTCGGTCCGCGTCAACGACGAGTTCATGACCGCCGTCGAACAGGGCGGCCAGTTCGGCCTGCGTGCGCGGATGACCGGCGACGTGATCGAGGAGGTCGACGCCAAGGCGCTCTTCCGCAAGATCGCCGAGGCCGCCTGGGCCTGCGCCGACCCCGGCATCCAGTACGACGGCACCATCAACAACTGGCACACCTGCCCCGAGTCCGGCCGGATCACCGCGTCGAACCCGTGCAGCGAGTACATGCACCTGGACAACACGTCCTGCAACCTGGCCTCGCTGAACCTGATGAAGTTCCTCAAGGACGACGGTCAGGGCAACCAGTCCTTCGAGACCGAGCGCTTCCAGAAGGTCGTCGAGCTGGTCATCACCGCGATGGACATCTCGATCTGCTTCGCCGACTTCCCGACCCAGAAGATCGGCGAGAACACCCGCGCCTTCCGCCAGCTCGGCATCGGCTACGCCAACCTCGGCGCCCTGCTCATGGCCACCGGCCACGCCTACGACTCCGACGGCGGGCGCGCCCTCGCCGGTGCCATCACCTCCCTGATGACCGGTACGGCCTACCGCCGCTCCGCCGAGCTCGCCTCGGTCGTCGGCCCGTACGACGGCTACGCCCGCAACGCCGACGCGCACAAGCGCGTCATGAAGCAGCACTCCGACGCCAACGGCACGGCCGTGCGCATGGACGACCTGGACACCCCGGTCTGGGCCGCCGCCACCGAGGCCTGGCAGGACGTGCTGCGCCTGGGCGAGAAGAACGGTTTCCGTAACTCCCAGGCCTCGGTGCTCGCCCCCACCGGCACCATCGGTCTCGCGATGTCCTGTGACACCACCGGTGTCGAGCCCGACCTCGCCCTGGTCAAGTTCAAGAAGCTCGTCGGCGGCGGCTCGATGCAGATCGTCAACGGCACCGTCCCGCAGGCCCTGCGCCGCCTGGGCTACCAGGAGGAGCAGATCGAGGCGATCGTCGCCCACATCGCCGAGCACGGCAATGTGATCGACGCCCCCGGTCTCAAGCCCGAGCACTACGAGGTGTTCGACTGCGCCATGGGCGAGCGCGCCATCTCCCCGATGGGGCACGTCCGCATGATGGCCGCTATCCAGCCGTGGATCTCCGGCGCCATCTCCAAGACGGTGAACATGCCGGAGACGGCGACCGTCGAGGAGGTCGAGGAGATCTACTTCGAGGCCTGGAAGCTCGGCGTCAAGGCGCTCGCGATCTACCGCGACAACTGCAAGGTCGGCCAGCCGCTGTCCGCCAAGACCAAGGACGCCAAGGAGGAGACGGCCGAGGAGCCCGCGTCCGCCGTCGAGCCCAAGGTCGAGAAGGTCGTCGAGTACCGCCCGGTCCGCAAGCGCCTCCCGAAGGGACGTCCCGGCATCACCACGTCCTTCACGGTCGGCGGCGCCGAAGGCTACATGACCGCCAACTCCTACCCGGACGACGGCCTCGGCGAGGTCTTCCTGAAGATGTCCAAGCAGGGCTCGACCCTCGCGGGCATGATGGACGCCTTCTCCATCGCGGTCTCGGTCGGTCTGCAGTACGGCGTGCCGCTGGAGACGTACGTCTCGAAGTTCACCAACATGCGCTTCGAGCCGGCCGGTATGACGGACGACCCGGACGTGCGGATGGCGCAGTCGATCGTCGACTACATCTTCCGCCGCCTGGCGCTGGACTTCCTGCCCTTCGAGACCCGCTCCGCGCTCGGCATCCACTCCGCCGAGGAGCGTCAGCGCCACCTGGAGACCGGCTCCTACGAGCAGTCCGTCGAGGACGACGAGGTCGACGTCGAGGGCCTGGCACAGTCCGCGCCGCGTGCCCAGGAACTGAAGGCCGTCGCCACCCCGAAGGCCGAGTCCGAGGCCGCCGCGCCCGCCCCGCAGCAGGCGCACACCAGCGCCGAACTGGTGGAGATGCAACTCGGCATCCAGGCCGACGCCCCGCTGTGCTTCTCCTGCGGTACGAAGATGCAGCGGGCCGGTTCCTGCTACATCTGCGAGGGCTGCGGCTCGACCAGCGGCTGCAGCTGAAACTGGGCGGAATTGCGTCGGATGCAACATACGACGTAGCTGAACCCGAAGCGTGATCTCTGTGAGGGAGGGGCGTCGGCCCTGGGCTGGCGCCCCTCCCTTTTGCGGTCGGTACACCACGACTGCGTTCGGAGAGCGCGCGTCGCGCCGAAGGCGCGAGAAGAGATCGTTCCGGGGGTGCAAGCCCCCTGGAATGACGAACGCCCAGCCTTGTAGGAGGCCGGGCGATCGTTGCAGTCAGGAACGTTGTGTCCTGCGCGGTGTAGGAACCTGCATGACATCACGTCCTGGTCTGCGATGCAAAAGCAACCAGGAAGGGAGTGATGAACATGGCGAACAAGCGTCAGACCAGCAAGAAGGTCGCCTCGAAGGCCAGCAAGCAGCTGAGCAGCCCGAAGGCGACCCCGGCGCAGAAGTCCGTGGCGGCCAGCGCGCTGTCGCAGACGAAGACCGGCAAGACCAAGAAGAAGTGATACCTGGCCGCCCCGGGCCTACACCCGGGGCGGCCAGCCCTGTTTCTGCTGGCCAGGCGTGTCGCCGTAACCGATTCAACGATGTTGCGTTGAATGCAACGTGACTAAAGCGGCTGAATTGGCTGGATCGGCACGTCTGCTACTCGTCGACGGCGTGGTGCACCTTGACCCCGCCCCGGCGATGTTCGCGGCGATGCTGGATGGGTGGGCGACGCAGCAGAGGGCCCGCTTCCTTAAGGCGGACACGATCAAGGCGAGGATTGATCTCGTACGACGATTCGCCCATTTCACCGGGCAGTACCCCTGGCAGTGGCAGGCCCAGGAGGCAGAGGAGTTCATCAGCCACCTCCGGTCTGGTCCGCGGCCGGTGATGGTGTCGACGGCCCGGGGGTACCAGAACGGACTCCGACTGTTCATGGAGTACGTCACGGATGCGCGGTACTCCTGGCCAGCGGTGTGCCAAGAGCAGTTCGACGCAGTGCCCACCCAAATCCTGCACGAATGGAACACGGTGGCGCACGCTTCGGAGTACGAGGGGAACCCAGGCCGGCGGCCGTTGACGTACGACGAGGTGCAATCGCTGCTGGACGCTGCGGACGCAAGAGTCGAGGAGATCCGAGCTCGCCGCCGGAAGGGGGCGGCAGCGGCCATGCGGGACGCCACTCTGCTCAAGACCGTATACGCCTTCGGCCTCCGCCGAAGGGAAGCCTGGGGGCTGGATGTTGTTGACCTGCGGAGAAATCCGAGAGCCGCTGACTACGGCGCCTGCGGGGCGTTGTTCGTCCGCTTCGGCAAGTCATCACGCGGCGGACAGCCCAAGCGCCGGACTGTACTCACCGTCCCCGAAATGGACTGGATTGTCCCCGTGCTTCAGCAGTGGGTATCCGAGGCGCGTCCACTCTTTTCGCCAGAAAGTCACCCTGCACTTTGGGTGACTGAACGCCGGGGCCGACTTTCCTGGCGAGGTATCAACGAAGCCTTCGAACATGCTCGGAATGATGCTGGACTTCCCGAAGTGCTCGACCTGCACTCCCTCCGACACTCGTATGTAACGCACTTGGTCGAATTCGGCTACCCCGAGAAATTTGTGCAAGATCAGGTTGGGCATTCCTATGCTTCCACCACCGCGATTTACACAGGGGTCTCCGACGAGTTCCGGAATCGCCTAGTGCAGCAATCGTTGCAACGGCGGCACGCATCACTCTGGGAGTCGCAGAAATGATCAAGAAGATGGGTTATCGCTGGCACCTACGTCAGATCATGGCAAAGCAAGGCATGTTCCAGACCAGCGACCTGGTGCCGTTGCTCGCGGAGCGCGGTGTGCATCTGTCCCGCGAGCAGGTGTACCGCCTGGTCACTCAGCCGCCGCAACGCTTGTCCATGGATACGCTCGCAGCCTTGTGCGACATTCTTGGCTGCGGTGTTCAGGAGTTGATCGAGGTGACCACCGTTGAGCAATCGGTACGCAAGACCGGCACCGGGCCGTCGAGCGGTACCAGCGCACCTCCTCAACCACGACGGGCCTCGATTCGGCGCCCGGACTTCTCGTGAAACGTCATGAGCGCCTGGACGAGGTTGTTGCCCTCCTCGCCCCGCAACTACCTTCACTGTCATTGTCTGAGCTTCGTGCAGTCGTAGACCGAGTCGCGCCAGAAAAGGCTCTGTACTGGCTACAGGAACACGTTATCGAGCACTCTGACGCCTTGACCAGTGGCAGCGTGAAGCTACCTATGGCCATGTTCCGGCTGCTAACGGAACTGGAGTCCGCAGGGTGCAGAGAAGTGGTCGTCCCGCCATGCGTCAGCTGCGAAAAGCGCCGCGTGCTTCGCTTCACCAACGGCGAAGGAGCACGCATCTGTCAGATGTGCAAAGCCCGCGCGACCGCACTTCCGTGCAGTCGCTGCGGGAAGACCGCACCCGTCAACGCCCGAGACGCCGGCGGCGCCATCTGCCGGAACTGCTACGGCAGAGACCCCGCACGGCACGAGGCGTGCACGGTCTGTGGACGCGCGCGCCGAGTGGCGAACCGCGGCCCGGATGGGAAGCCCTTTTGCGAGAGCTGCTATTCCCGGCCTAAACGGAAATGCGTCTGGTGTGGTGACATACGGCCTGTTAAAGCAAACACTACGGCTGGCCCTGTGTGCTCCAGTTGCTACGTTCATCCTCAGCGCTTGTGTGGTTCCTGCGGCCGTATACGTCGCATCAAGACCCGTGCGCGAGATGGACATCCGGACCTTTGTGGCAACTGCGATCCAGGCCCGACTATGACGTGCTCTTCCTGCGGGCGCGAACGTCCTTGCCTCCGTGTCACGACTGATACCCCGGTCTGTCGGAGCTGTCGGGACCGGCCGCAGCGGACGTGCGCTCGGTGCGCTCGCCAGAGGCCGACAACAGCATGGTGGCCCATGGGACCTGTCTGTGACGGCTGCTACCGCCACATCTGCGTGAACCCAGCTGAGTGTGTCATGTGCGGCGAACAACGTCCGCTGATCGGCATCGACGAACAGCACCGCCAAGTCTGTGGCCCCTGTGTAGACGTTGATCTGACCTATCCCTGTTCCACATGCGGCAACGCAGGCGATATTTACAGGAATGGAGAGTGTGCGCGATGCGTTCTCCGGGATCAGCTGAATGAGCAATTTGGCCCCACTGAAGGTACGCCGCTCCAACCTCTCATCAGTGCTCTCGCCGCAGTAGAAAAACCGCGCTCGGTCTTGCTCTGGATGCGGAGGAGGAATAGCGGAGCAGCCATGCTACGGGACCTTCTCATCTCGGGATACTCGGTAACACACGAACTGCTCGACACGTTCCCGGGCCGTCAGGCGGCAGTTCACTTAAGGCAGTTGCTAGTCCATGTCGCTGTTCTCCCGGAGCGGGACGAACACGTGGCAGGAATGGAACGCTGGCTACAGAACTACTTGGCCACCGTCGCAGCCCAGCGCCGGAGTATCCTTCAGCCCTACGCGCAATGGGTTGTACTACGGCGAGTTCGACACCAGGCGAGCGCCAGAGGTAACACGACTTCCACCATCAAGTACGCCCGCACGCAAGTCTCCGTGGCTCACGCATTTCTGGAGTGGATCGAAGGGCAGGGGCTCTCCTTGGCGGATGTTCGGCAGCCACACTTGGACCAGTGGCTTGCTGCTGGCGCGAGCACACGGTGCAACCTGCGTGACTTCCTGCGATGGGCTCGGCGATGCCGTCTCATCTCCGACCTCCACGTCCCCTGGCGGCCCGACGGGGAGCCCTCCAACTTCCTGGACGAGGACGAGCATCTGGCCTTGCTCCACCGATGCGTTCATGACTCTGGCCTGCCGCTGGACGTTCGGTCAGCGGGGGCCCTGACGCTGCTCTACGGCATGCCCGTAACTCGCATCGTTCAACTGGTGCATCAGGACATCCAGGTCCGCGAGGGCAACGCCTATATTCAGGTGGGCAGGCACCCGCTGCTGCTGCCGCCCGCACTAGCCAGACTGCTCAACGAGCAGATGGAAAAGGCGACATCGCGGTCCCTCGTGGGGCGCCTAACTCCTAGAGCCGCTAGCTGGATCTTCCCAGGAGCTCTCGCTGGCCGTCCCATTGACGGCCCCAAGCTCTCGGGGCGACTGCTGCGGCACGGGATCGACGTTCGCGCTTCTCGCAACACTGCGCTGATGGCATTGGCCTCAGACCTTCCCGCACCGATCCTGAGCGAGATGTTAGGCATCCACATCAACACAGCCGTCGAGTGGGTTGGTCATGTGAAACGGGACTGGGCCGCCTACCTGGCTGCGCGGGGAGGGGAATGAGGACCTCGACATTTTCAGCCAGGGGAATAGTGCACGTCGAGAGTAGGTTCCCGGCCGCCAGTATTCCGGGCGCCGCTGAGGAATAGATTGCCTGGTCAGGGCGGTGGAGTCGGTCTTGCGGCTCCACCGCCTTCGGCGCATGTGACGCCTGGCTGTTGTGTTTGATGCAACGCGTCGCCGCGTCGAGGGCTTGTCGCTGCGGTCGCTGTCGTGGCATCCTCCGGGACATGATCAAGAGAATCGAGTCCCCCGTCCGCCGATGAGCGAGACGACCGGGATATGACTGCCCGGATCACCGACAACACTGTTCGACCATGCCCTCCGGCTGCATCAGTTGGCTCCGGGGGAGCCGCTTCATCGCGACGGGGAGCCGTACCCCGACGACAGGTCGCACCGTCACCGGAATAGCCCGCGAACACCTGAGGACCGGAACTCGGTCGGCAAGGATGCGGCGTTCATCCTCGATGCACATTTCGCGTGGGCCTCTGCATTTCCGGGTGAATTGGCCGATGCCTTCCACGACGTCTACATCCCAATCCACCCCAACGAGCACATCGCCGCTGCAGCCGAGCAGGCGGACAGAGAGCGCGTTCGCCAAACGGGCCGCTGGCTGGTGCGACATGGCACCGACCGATGCTCGGTCACCGTGGGACTGGGGGCCCTGCTCGCTGCCGTGGGAACAGTCGATGACATCCCGTTGATTCAAACGATCGGACTGCTCTCCAACCGCTTCGGGCCACTGGCGGCGCATGCTTTCGAGAGTTGGCCAGGAGGAGTGGAGGCCCTGTTCTGGCTTGCCGAGCGAGTCACC
>NZ_JBYIQX010000032.1:0-78893 GCF_057707805.1 Streptomyces sp. bgisy159
CACGCCCTGTCGCAGCGAACTGGCCCATGGGCCCTGTCTGCCCACCGTGCTACCACCGCATCCGCAGCCGTCCGAAACCGTGCGCACAGTGCGGCACTCGCCGCCCCCTCATTGGCACCGCTCATCGCGCTGGCGGGGCCGGAATCTGCGGGCCCTGCGCCGGTGCAGGCCCCATCCCGCCCTGCACCGCCTGCGGAAACGAGGAAGGTGCCTACGCCGACGGCCAATGCCTGCGCTGCGTGGTGCGTCACCGCGTTCGCGACCGCATCACCCGATCGGACGGCACCCAGCATCCCCAACTCATGCCGCTAGTGGACGCCTTGAGCGACACCACGGAACCGGCCGGCACCCTGCATTGGCTCTCCGACAGCCCCGCCGCCCGACTGCTGATCCACCTGGCCACCGCCCAGCAGTCGATCAGCCACGACCTCCTGGACGAACTCCCACCCAGCCACGCAGAGCGCTACCTGCGCCACCTACTGATCGCCACCGGCATCTTGCCGCCCCGCAACGACGACCTCGAACGCATCCCCGCCTGGCTCGACGGCCTGCTCACCGACCGACCCGCGCACCACGGCCGCCTCGTCCGCCCGTTCACCACGTGGGTACTGCTGCGACGAGCCCGCCGCCAGGCCGCCGACCGTCTCAACACCACATCCACGGCTCAGCGCATCCGCCGTCGCGTCCGCCAGACGTTGTGCCTGCTGGACTGGCTCGACGCACACCGTCTCGAACTCGCCACGCTGGACCAGGACCGACTCGACACCTGGCTCAGCACCAACCGCTCACACTACGAGACCAAGCAGTTCCTCGACTGGGCTGCCCAACGCGGTCTCACCGACCCACACATCATCGCCACCCCGCCCACCGCAGCCGCCGGCCCGGTCCTGACCGAAGAAGACCGCTGGCGACAGCTCCGACGCTGCCTCACCGACGCCGCGCTACCCCTCGAAGTCCGCGTCGCCGGATCCCTCGTCCTCCTCTATGGCATCCCTGGCGAACACCTGCGCTACCTGACCACCGACGAGATATATGGCTCAGCACCAGACAAGACGTTCCTCCACGTCGGCCCCGGCAGGTTGTGGGTGCCGCCCCGCCTGGCCGAACTTCTCCATCAACTTGCCCAGGCGCCTCGCCGACGCTCGAGCCTCACCCGCCATCTGGCCGACCAGCCCTTGTGGTTGTTCCCCGGAGTGCTGCCTGGGCATCCCCTCAGCCGCAAGGCATTCAACGATCAACTCGTACGCCAGGGCATCCAGACCAGATCCGCTCGGACAGCGGCCCTGATCGCCCTCGCTGCCGAACTGCCGGCACCCGTTCTTGCTGACCTACTCGGTGTCCACATCCAAACCGCACTCAAGTGGACCCACCATGCTCAGCGTGGTTGGAGTGTCTACCTCATGGCCCGTATTGCGGGCTCTGACCAGGTCAGATGACCTCCTTGGGCCCCACCTCAAGTGGCCCAAGGAAGCGTGATGAGGGGTGGCGGTTGCCGCAAATTCTGGGTTGATCTACTGCTGTCCCCTGCAACCGATAGGCACATCTGTTGGCGGGCTGGGGGTCCCGACCTTCCCGGTGCCGAGGTCTGGGGTGTACACGGAGGTGTTCTGGCCGGCAGCGCCGAATGACCTGAAGGGCCCGACTACCTTGTGCAGAGTTTTACCGTGGTAGCTGTAATCGACCTGCAGGGACCATTCGTAGTTGCCATGACAGGCGGATACGTCGACGCGGATGATCGCCGGGTCCGTAGAGCTGACGGTGAATCCAGAACCGAGCGGGTTCGTTCGCACTGGTGGCTCACTTGGATCGGTCTCTCCGCCACCGACGACGCCGCGGTCGACAAGTTTGGGTGTGTCCAGATCCAGGTCGAAAACTCGGTCCTTGACGTCGCCGCAGCCGCCCTGCGTCAGAGCCACCCATTCGGGCGGGCCGATCTTCTTGGGGACACGCGTGGTTAGGTGGAGCTCGTCGACGGTGACGGACTCCGTGCCCTCAGCGCTCAGGTCCAGATACAGAAAGCCGCTGCCCCACGTGCCACCTTTGTTGCCCGGCGTGGTTACTTCGGAACGGAAGTTCTGCTGAGAGGGATCGAACTTGTCCAGAGGTTTGCCGCCAGCTGGCATTGCGACGGAGGTGGACCCATCGCAGACCTTGGCGGTAGGCCACTTGTGGGTCACCAGCAGCGGCCCTCCGGGCGTCGGAGCCGTCGGTGACTGTGCTTTCCGTGAGGGCGCGTCGACTGCGTTTCCTGCACCGCAGACGGAGCCCCCCGAACACTCATTGCTGGAGCATCCCACCAGCAGTGCACCAGCACACACCGTCAAGGCGGCACCCAGGCCGATCGGGAGCTTCATCTGTTCGACTCCTGGCTGGCGGTCCGATCGGTGGTCGGATCAGGCGGGTTGCCAAAGTTGGTGTCGTTGCCGTGACCGCAGACAGCTTGGTTGCTGCACTCATTTCGATCGCCGCCGATGGTATCCGTGGCGAACAGCGCGACCAGCGTGCCAACTATCGCAACGATCGCGGCTATGGCCGCGCGCCACACTTGTGTGCGTTGCAGCCCGGACATGGGCATGCCGACCTCCCCCTCGGTCGCTGCGGGCGCAGACCGCGAGCCTGTCGCCTCAGTATGCTCAACTTCCCCCATGCAGGCGGCTGTTTCACGTGTTTTCCGGGACCGTTCTGTACCTTCCGTGCGCAAGGGGTGCCGTCAACTGTTGGGATCTGCCTGCTGTTGGCGTGATCGAGAACAGCAACTCCAGCATCACTGACGGGAGATCATCCTCTGGCGAGGGCTGGCGCGCCAACGTCATCGTGCGGCGGGGGGTGCGCGACCGTACCGGGCTGGGTGATGCGACCCTACGCCGGATGGGGCTCAGTTCATTTGCGCCGAGGTCTCGTTTACCTTTCTTTGGACTGCTGACGGGCTCAGCCAATCGAACGTTGAGGGAATACTCCCCATCCTGAAAAAGTCCACTGCACCAGTAGAGGCGAGGCTCCGCGCGGAGCTGACCCCAGGGCTTGGGCGAGTTCCGGGGGCGGGCGGTTGGTCGGGCCGTGACCGGTTGGGGTGCATAGCAGAGCAGGCACGGGCTTCGTGATCATTGGGGTGTCGAAGCTCAACGATCATGAGGTGGCCCGTGCCTGCCGCTGCATCTTCTCTCATCCCGCCGGTGCTGGTGAAGCTGGGTCCGCTGGATGCCAGTCAAGTCGCTGACCTGCGGCCCTTTCTGGAGCGGGTGCCCGACCCGCGGGCGAGGCGGGGCCGCTGGTACTCGCTGACCGCGATCCTCCTCGTCTGTGCCTGCGCGGCCGTCTCCGGAATGAGGAGTGTGGATGAGATCGCCGAGTGGGCGGCACGGGCCTCGGACACCGTGCTGACGGCCCTCGGAGTCCGCCGGCATCCGCTCAGGTGGCGCCGTGCCCCCTCGCGGACCACGATCGGCCGCGTGCTCGCGGCCGTCGACGGTGACGCCTTGGACCAAGCAGTCGGCGCCTACCTCACCGCCCGGAGCACCGCGGGAACAGTCTCGGGGAAACGACAGGTGATCGCCGTGGACGGCAAGTCACTGCGAGGATCGGCCCGCCTGAACGCCGGCCGCAGACACCTGCTCTCCGCCGTCACTCACCACCGGGCCCTGACCCTCGCCCAGGCGGAGGTCGGAACCAAGACGAACGAGACCGCGCACTTCCGGCCCCTGCTCGAACCGCTGGACCTGACCGGCACCGTCGTCACCTTCGACGCCCTGCACTCGGTCAAGGCGAACGTCACCTGGCTGGTCGAGACGAAGAACGCCCACTACATCGCCATGATCAAGCGGAATCAGCCGACCGCCCACCGGCAGCTCGCCGCCCTGCCCTGGCCTGACATTGCCGTCCAGCACACCGCTTCCTCTGCCGGACACGGCCGCCGGGAGTCCCGCTCGATCAAGACCTGCGGCATCGCCGACGAACTCGGCGGGATCGCCTTCCCCCACGGCCGCCTCGCCCTCCGCGTCCACCGACGCCGCAAACAGGGGTCTTCAAAGTTGAGCGGTGCGGAGGTGTCCGCGGGCTCGGCGGGTGGTGACGCAGCGTGTCCGTAGCCGTTGGTTGTCGGCATTGCGAAGGCCGAACGCGTTGCGGGCGACGAGCTTGATCACGCGGTTGATGCCTTCGCTCTTGGCGTTGCTGTGCCCGGTGTCGATGAATGCGGCGATCTCGGCCCACCAGCGGTCGACGGTGATGGCGAGCTGGCGCACCTCGGGGATGTCGGAGTCCGCGCACCATGTGAGGAACTTCCAGCGGGCGTGCCCGACTTGGTGGCGGTCGGCGCCGGTTCTCGCCAAGGCGAGGAGGTTGTGCAGGTTCTCCTTGGCGATCCATGCCGTCAGCAGGGTCTGGCCGATCGTCCCCTCGCCCAGCAGCGTGTTCCACATCGTGGCGAACTGCTCGTCGGTGAGGTCCTCGCGGTTGCGCAGCAGGCGCCGCCTGGCTTTCCATTCCGGGTCACTGGCGCGTCCGCGTCGGCCGCGCATCTCGGCGGTGGTGCGGCGCCTGACCATGGACAGCATCTTGTTGGCGAGCTGGACGACGTGGAAGTGGTCGACCACGACGGTGGCGTGCGGGAGACCGGTGCGGACGGCGGCGCGGTAGGTGGCCGACATGTCGATGGCCACGTACTCGATGCTCCTTCTCCAGGCCAGCGGGGTGGTGGCGAGCCAGGCCAGCACATCGGCGACGGTGCGGACCTCGACCTGTCCGAGCAGGCCGCCGGTGCCGAGCGCGTCGACGAACCCCGTATGCCACCGGTCGCGCGTCAGCATCCACTTGCCCGTGGCGGGGTCCTGTTCCCAGCGCGGCCGTCCGCGCCGGGTCTCGTCGATGCCCAGCACCGTCACCTCGGGCAGCGGGGCGTCGGTGACCTCGTGTGCGACGGCGCGGAAGGCGTCCATCACTGTCGGCCAGGACAGACGCAGATCCCGGGCGGCCTGGATGACGGTGGAGGCGGCGTCGCGTATTCGCCGCCCGGCAGCACCGCGCAGTCGCATGGTGATCCGTGCGCCGGCCGGTAGCTGCGGGATCTGCTCGGTGAAGGACCGGCGCGGGCAGGCGGCCTCCCGGCACCACCAGCGGCGCTTGTGCCAGCGGAACTCCAGTCCGCTCTCGCCGTACGGCAGATCGCGGGGCCGGGTCACCGCCGAGCCCTTCACCCTGGTGGCGAACACTCCGCAGGCCGGGCACGCCCGGGCCCTGTCATCGGCCGTGGCCAGGTGGACCCGGCGTATCCCGTCCGCCAGCCGCTCGACCCGGACGACGGACACCCCGTCGAGGTCGAGCAGCAACGTCGTATCGTTGAGCAAGCCCGTGGCTCCTGCATGATCGTTCTGCGTAGAGAACAGAAATGATCACGCAGGGCCACGGGCACCTTGCGTCCAGGGCCAAGCAGCCCGACCCAACACGGAGCGTGACGCCGTGTCAGCAAGCCGAACCAGCGCACCGCTCAACTTCGAAGACCCGCAAACAGACCGGCGAGCGCGAGAGCCGCGAGACCATCTACGCCGTCACCAGCCTCGACGCCCACCAGACCACCCCGGCCGAACTCGCCGCCGCCGTCCGCGGCCACTGGGCCGTCGAGGCCCTGCACCATGTGAGAGTTGTGACCTACGCCGAGGACGCCTCCACCCTCCACACCAGCACCGCACCCCGCGCCATGGCCACCTTCCGCAACCTCGCCATCGGCCTGCTCAAAACCCTCGGAGCCGTCAACATCGCCAAGACCACCCGCGCAATCCGCGACCAGCCCGAACGAGCCCTCCCGCTCCTGGGCATCACCAACAACCCGGACACCCAGGGAACTTGATCAAGCCCTGGTGACGCAGGGCAGACGACGAGCACGCGACGAGCGCGGTGGCGGAGAAGCATCTCCTGGATGACCAGGCCGGCCTCGATCGTCTTGCCGAGGCCGACGTCATCGGCGACGAGGAGGTTCACTCGCGGCATGGACAGCGCCTTGGCGACCGGGGCGAGCTGGTGTGGATAGACGGTGATTCCGGACCGGAACGGAGCCTGCAGAGTTTCTGTATCAGCACTTGCCACGCTGCCCCACCGAGCAGCATCGAGGAAGGCTCCCAGCCGCTGCGGATCATCCCAGCGCCCATCCTGAACCTCGGGCAGCTCTTCCGACGAAACCAGCTGACGGCCTGGCTCCATCTCCCAGACGACGGTCAGGCTGTCGCCGACGTCGTCGCCAGAGACGTTCGTCAGTGTTACGAGCGTCCGCCCTGGAAGGCGGGCAGCCGCGAGTTCGTCGACTGGCTGACGGCTTTCGTCCACGCGCGCGACGACCCAGTGCTCTCCGCGTACCTTTACCAGCTGGCCTGGTGCAACCACCGCATCGTTCATGATGGACCAATCTTGCCTGATCTGTTCCTTCACCGGAGCAGATCGAGGCGGTTGCTCCACAGGAAGGCCGGGACGGGTGCTGCCTTCCATGGGGAGCAGATGCCTGTTCGGCGGCTTTGTGGAAGGGGTATAAGCCGGGATCAGCCCGGGGGAGAGGAGTCCCCCCGCAGTGATCGGCGTGGTGCAAGCAGCTCTAGGGGAGCGCAAGGGGAGCGCGGATGCCTTTGGACGGTGCAAGACGGGACGCGAACAGCGGGACCGCGACATGTGCTCTGATCTGGGAAAACGGGATCTGACGCGACCGCGCGGCACGGTCTGGCACGATCCCTAGCGGGCTCGTAATGCGTAGGTAGCGGGTTCGAATCCCGCAAGCGGCTCACTCGGAAACCCCAGATCGGATCCCTTCTCCTGGGGTTTCTTCTGGCGCTACGCAGGGACCCTGGCGCGACCGCGGCGCGAGCCAGGGCATACAGCGGCCACGTGTGAGGTGAGTGTGCGCAGGAGTGCCACGGTGTGTGCTTTCCGCTGTTGCCGGTGTTGTGAGTCCTCGACAACCAGCTGACGCAGGGGCCGAGCTGGTCAGAGCCCCTAAAAATGCCCTTCGCTCCTATCTGCGGGCCGTCATGCTGGAGGACATGCACCCTCGCGACGAAGAGATATGGCGGGCGATCGATCGGGGCGACCGGGAGATCGACTGGGAGGCGTGGTTCGGCCACCCGGAGGGGGCCGACTATCTCTCCGCCGCCGGACACGAGGTCACTGTCCGGGCGGTGGCCGGCCTGACGTCGTTCTTCGACAGCCGCTGGCTGCCGAAGGCCGTGACCCCCTCGCCCGCGGCTAGCCGGGCCAGAGACACTTTCGTCGGACTGGGCCGTTCCTCCCCAGTGCTTCAGTTCTTCAACGGCGCCGACAAGGGGGCGTGGGTTGAGGCGGTCCGGTGGTGGGCTGCGTACGCCTACTTGGAGAATGCTAAGGTACCCGGCTTCGCCTCCGTTCGCCGGGACGCCCGCCGTGACGTCACTCTGTCCCGATTCCTGCACACCCAGACACAGGCCCGCCTTGCGCTCATGGGCGCGGCCCGCGGACTCCCGGTTGAGCTGGAGCCAGCGAAGGCCAGCGGGGGCCCCGGCGACATCCGGATTGGACCGCTCTTCATCGAGGTCGTCACCTTCGCAGAGGATCAGAGGCTCCAGGACTACGAGAGGTTCCGCGAGAGTTGCCGGATCCACCTCTTCACCCTGGATAGGGGGCGCGAGATCTACTGGGAAGGTGATCTCCCCGAACTCCTGAACGGCAACGAATTCGAGGCGTGGAAGAAGCGCACCGAAGAAGCCGCCGACGAGTGCATGGCCTCGGGGGCCGCAGGTGACGTCGTGACCAGTTCCGGGCGACGGCTGACCGTCCGCCCTGGGAAGGCTCCTCTCGGCACCAGCCTGGCCGGGGACGCGGTGGAAAGCGACCAGGGCAAGCGACTCCTGGGCAAGGTGCGGGGTAAGGGTGCCAAGACGGAGGGAGCCGGCACCGCGTGGATCTGGGTAGAGGACCACAGCGGCCTCTTCCACTTCCCTACGCCCTTCGCCGACATGACGCTCGCTGCGAAGACCGACGCGCTCGCGGACCTGCTTGGTCCCGTTCTGAAGGAGTACACCCACGTCGCTGGAATCGTCGTCTCGAACGCAGCCCACCGGCGCCTGCCCCTCCCGCCGGACGAGGACGCGCCCCGTCGAGCCGGACAGGGCTTCCAGCGCGGACTGCCCCTTGACAGGGTCCGCGAGACCATCGTGATCCCCCGGAGGATCCTCTTGCCCGAGCAGACGAGCCTGATCGCCCGCATGTGCGATGCCGAGGCAGCCTCGCTCAACTGGGCTCTGGCGAAGCTCGGCGTCCCCGGGGGTGTGTCATCCCTGTTGTCAGCTCCTCCGGACCTTCGTCCGGCCCCCCTCTGGACACCGTGAGGCCGCCTTCCGGCGTGGGGAACCTCAGGAAGACCGACAAGGGGAGGGCTGCAGGCCCCGCCAACAGTTTGATCCAGACGGGCCGCTCACCTTGGGCCGCTCCAGTAGCCGGGCCTGGGAGGCATTGCGCATCTCCAGGCCCGGCAAACCAGCCCGTTCCTACTCGTGCATGCGGGGGCGCCACTCTGTCGCTGCGGGCGCCGCCACGGGGCAGCAACGCCAGCAGCCAGATCGTTCGCCAGCAAGGCCCGTAGCGGCAAAGGGCTCGAGACGGGACAGCGTGACGCTGGATGAATGTCTACTCGCCTATAACGCCGGGACGGCTGCACCGACGTCCGGCCGAGCCGCACGGATCCGCGGCAGCCAACGCATACAGGTGCGGATCGAACATGGCCCGATACTTCCTGGGCGGCAACTGCATCGACACGAACCGCACTTGCGGGGCCCCGACGGGGCGTGGAACGCCACCGTCACCGCCGCCGCTCCTCGCACGTTGCGAGGCCACTGCGACGACAACTCTCCGTAAAGGCTGACGGTTACTCAGACAGCTCTGACGTGTCGTCACCCATTCAAGATCATCTTGCACGTGCGTTGCACAAGGTGCTGAAAAACAACAGTGATCAATGGAGGGTTGTGAAGGTGAGTATCCGCAGGTCAGCTGGCACGTTCAGGTGTCGTGCCCCTTGCCTCCAAGGGGCACGACATCGCGCCGGTCAGATGTCCCGGAACGTCTCGATCTGCGCCCCCACCGAGTTCAAACGCTCCGCGAGGTCCTCGTACCCCCGGTTGATGACGTAGACGTTGCGCAGCACCGACGTGCCCTCCGCCGCCATCATCGCCAGCAGGACGACCACGGCCGGACGCAGGGCCGGCGGGCACATCATCTCGGCGGCGCGCCAGCGGGTGGGGCCTTCCACGAGGACGCGGTGCGGGTCCAGGAGCTGGAGGCGGCCGCCGAGGCGGTTGAGGTCGGTCAGGTAGATCGCGCGGTTGTCGTAGACCCAGTCGTGGATGAGGGTCTTGCCCTGGGCGACGGCCGCGATGGCCGCGAAGAAGGGCACGTTGTCGATGTTGAGGCCGGGGAACGGCATCGGGTGGATCTTGTCGATGGGCGCCTCCAGCTTGGAGGGCCGGACGGTGAGGTCCGCGAGGCGCGTACGGCCGTTGTCCGCGACGTACTCCGCCGAGCGGTCGTGGTCGAGCCCCATCTCCTCCAGGACCGCCAGCTCGATCTCCAGGAACTCGATGGGCACCCGGCGCACCGTCAGCTCCGACTCGGTGACGACCGCGGCGGCCAGCAGGCTCATCGCCTCGACCGGGTCCTCGGAGGGGGAGTAGTCCACGTCGACGTCGATGTGCGGCACCCCGTGCACGGTGAGGGTCGTGGTGCCGATGCCCTCCACGCGTACGCCCAGCGCCTCCAGGAAGAAGCACAGGTCCTGGACCATGTAGTTGGACGAGGCGTTGCGGATGACGGTGACGCCGTCGTGCCGGGCGGCGGCCAGCAGCGCGTTCTCGGTGACGGTGTCGCCGCGCTCGGTCAGCACGATCGGCCGGACCGGGCGGACGGCGCGGTCGACGACGGCGTGGTACTGCCCCTCGGTCGCCGCGACGTCCAGGCCGAAGCGGCGCAGCGCGATCATGTGCGGCTCGATGGTCCGGGTTCCGAGGTCGCAGCCGCCCGCGTACGGCAGCTTGAAGCGGTCCATGCGGTGCAGCAGCGGACCGAGGAACATGATGATCGAGCGGGTGCGCACGGCGGCCTCCGCGTCGATGGCGTCCATGTCCAGCGCGGCCGGCGGGACGAGTTCCAGGTCGACGCCGTCGTTGATCCACCGGGTGCGTACGCCGATGGACTGGAGCACCTCCAGCAGGCGGTAGACCTCCTCGATCCGGGCCACCCGGCGCAGCACCGTACGGCCCTTGTTGAGCAGGGAGGCGCACAGCAGGGCCACACACGCGTTCTTGCTGGTCTTGACGTCGATCGCGCCGGACAGCCGGCGGCCGCCCACCACGCGCAGGTGCATCGGCCCGGCATAGCCCAGCGAGACGATCTCGCTGTCCAGCGCCTCTCCGATGCGGGCGATCATCTCAAGGCTGATGTTCTGGTTGCCGCGCTCGATGCGGTTCACGGCGCTCTGGCTGGTACCGAGGGCCTCGGCGAGCTGCGTCTGTGTCCAGCCTCGGTGCTGCCGGGCGTCACGGATGAGCTTACCGATGCGTACGAGGTAATCGTCTGCCATGAGGTTGAGGTTATCTCAGATATGAGATGGGGCTCGCCGGGAGGTCCATTCGGGTGACGGGCGGTCAGTCCGTGCTGGTCAGGGGTGGTTGGCCGCATGTGCGACGTTCGCTGATATCGCCCTAAGTCCGTAATGCTCTGATTCGTCACCAGGTGGCCCGGCTGTGAGGTCGTTCGACCGGGGTATCCCCTGTCTTCTCAGTGGAACCTCGGCCCGGGGGCATCACTCTGACCCCCCGAAAGGGGGCATGTATGAGGATTCGGATGCGTCATCGCCTCTCGGTGGTCGCCGCGCTCGCCGGGTGCTGCTGTGTGCTGGTCTCCTGTGGCACGCAGCGCGCGGGCGACGCGGCGACCGCCGCGCCGACGGCGGGCCCATGTCTGACGGACACCACGAGCGACGACCAGGGTGAGCTGCCGGACACGACGAGCGACGACCAGGGCGAGTTGCCCGACGAGACCAGTGATGACCAGGGCGAGTTGCCGGACACGACGAGTGATGACCAGGGCGAGTTGCCGGACACGACGAGTGATGACCAGGGCGAGTTGCCGGACACGACGAGTGATGACCAGGGCGAGTTGCCGGACACGACGAGCGACGACCAGGGCGAGTTGCCCGACGAGACCACGGACGACTCGGACGACTTCACCGACGAAACCACCGACGACGCCGGCGGGGTGCCGACCTCCGGCCCGAACTGCTGGTATCCGATGCTCCGGGAGTTCCGCGCGTACCTGACGGCGGACGCCCCGAACGCGGACGCCGCCCTCGCCGCCCACGTCACGGGCGTGCGGGTCCGCGTGCCCGCCGGTGGTGCCCGTACCGAGTCCGTGGTGCGGGTCGACTTCGGGGCGGGGGAGGAGGGGCTGGCGGACCGCACCGCCGCCGCGTTCGCCCGCTGGCGGGGTTCCGTGTACGGAGACCGCGGTCATGTGGAGGTGCTCGGTCCTGCGAAGACCACGGCCGGACTCGACTGGTGACCGTGCCGTCCCATGGGCGGCGAGGCGTGGCTCCGGGTCGGCCGGGCCCGGGGGGTGGCTGTCGCCACCTCCCGCCCGGCGGCCCTCCGGTGCTCCTCCGGCCCTGTCGGTTCGAATGAAAGGCGACCCACGACGGGCCCGGAGCATGACCAGCGCGCCCCCATGTACTAGAGTTATCTCGACATCGAGATATCTGCCGAAGGCGCACCGCGGTCGCCACTCCGGTAAGGGTTGCCTAACTTAGCTTTACCTTAGCGGACGGGCCAAGCTCGCGTGGCGGCAGGATGCGGTGGTACGCGCACATCAATGAAGGAGACTGTCGTGTCGGCGAACAGCTTCGACGCCCGCAGCACGCTGCAGGTGGGCGACGAGTCGTACGAGATCTTCCGGCTGGACAAGGTGGAGGGCTCGGCCCGCCTGCCGTACAGCCTCAAGGTCCTGCTGGAGAACCTGCTCCGCACCGAGGACGGCGCCAACATCACCGCCGACCACATCCGTGCCCTGGGCGGCTGGGACTCCCAGGCCCAGCCGTCGCAGGAGATCCAGTTCACGCCGGCCCGCGTGATCATGCAGGACTTCACCGGCGTGCCCTGTGTCGTGGACCTCGCCACCATGCGTGAGGCCGTCAAGGAGCTCGGCGGCGACCCGGCGAAGATCAACCCGCTGGCCCCGGCCGAGCTGGTCATCGACCACTCCGTCATCGCCGACAAGTTCGGCACCGCGGACGCCTTCGGCCAGAACGTCGAGCTGGAGTACGGCCGCAACAAGGAGCGCTACCAGTTCCTGCGCTGGGGTCAGACCGCCTTCGACGAGTTCAAGGTCGTCCCGCCCGGCACCGGCATCGTCCACCAGGTGAACATCGAGCACCTGGCCCGCACGGTCATGGTCCGCGGCGGCCAGGCGTACCCCGACACCCTCGTCGGCACCGACTCCCACACCACCATGGTCAACGGCCTCGGTGTGCTCGGCTGGGGCGTCGGCGGCATCGAGGCCGAGGCTGCGATGCTCGGCCAGCCGGTCTCCATGCTGATCCCGCGCGTCGTCGGCTTCAAGCTCACCGGTGAGCTGCCGCCCGGCACCACCGCCACCGACCTGGTGCTCACCATCACCGAGATGCTGCGCAAGCACGGTGTCGTCGGCAAGTTCGTCGAGTTCTACGGCGAGGGCGTGGCCGCCACCTCCCTCGCCAACCGCGCCACCATCGGCAACATGTCGCCGGAGTTCGGTTCCACCGCCGCGATCTTCCCGATCGACGGCGAGACCCTGAACTACCTGAAGCTCACCGGCCGTTCCGATCAGCAGGTCGCGCTCGTCGAGGCGTACGCCAAGGAGCAGGGCCTCTGGCTGGACCCGAAGGCCGAGCCGGACTTCTCCGAGAAGCTGGAGCTCGACCTGTCGACGGTCGTGCCCTCCATCGCCGGCCCCAAGCGCCCGCAGGACCGCATCGTCCTCGCGAACGCCGCCGAACAGTTCAAGCTGGACGTGCGCAACTACGTCGACGCCGTGGACGAGGCCGGCCAGGAGTCCTTCCCGGCCTCCGACGCCCCGGCCGTCGCCCCGAACGGCGCCCCGTCCAACCCGGTCACCGTGACCGCCCCCGACGGCTCGACGTACGAGATCGACCACGGCGCGGTCACCGTCGCGGCCATCACCTCCTGCACCAACACCTCCAACCCGTACGTCATGGTCGCCGCCGCGCTCGTCGCGAAGAAGGCCGTGGAGAAGGGCCTGACCCGCAAGCCCTGGGTCAAGACCACCCTCGCCCCGGGTTCCAAGGTCGTCACCGACTACTTCGACAAGGCGGGCCTCACCCCCTACCTCGACAAGGTCGGCTTCAACCTGGTCGGTTACGGCTGTACCACCTGCATCGGCAACTCCGGCCCGCTGCCGGAGGAGGTCTCCAAGGCCGTCAACGACCACGACCTCGCGGTCACCTCGGTCCTCTCCGGCAACCGGAACTTCGAGGGCCGGATCAACCCCGACGTCAAGATGAACTACCTGGCGTCCCCGCCGCTGGTCGTCGCGTACGCCCTCGCGGGCTCCATGAAGGTGGACGTCACCAAGGACGCCCTGGGTACCGACCAGGACGGCAACCCGGTCTTCCTGAAGGACATCTGGCCCTCCGAGGCCGAGGTCAACGACGTCGTCGCGGGCGCCATCGGCGAGGACATGTTCTCCAAGTCCTACAGCGACGTCTTCGCCGGCGACGCCCAGTGGCAGGCGCTGCCCATCCCGACCGGCAACACCTTCGAGTGGGACCCGGAGTCGACGTACGTCCGCAAGCCCCCGTACTTCGAGGGCATGGGCATGGACCCGGAGCCGGTCTCCGACATCTCCGGCGCCCGCGTCCTGGCCAAGCTGGGCGACTCGGTCACCACCGACCACATCTCGCCCGCCGGCGCCATCAAGGCCGACACCCCGGCCGGCAAGTACCTCACCGAGCACGGTGTGGAGCGTCGTGACTTCAACTCCTACGGCTCCCGCCGGGGCAACCACGAGGTCATGATCCGCGGTACGTTCGCCAACATCCGCCTGCGCAACCAGATCGCGCCGGGCACCGAGGGCGGCTACACCCGCGACTTCACCCAGGACGGCGGTCCGGTGTCGTTCATCTACGACGCCTCCCGCAACTACATCGAGCGGGGCATCCCGCTGGTCGTCCTGGCCGGCAAGGAGTACGGCTCCGGCTCGTCCCGCGACTGGGCGGCCAAGGGCACCGCGCTGCTCGGCGTGAAGGCCGTCATCGCCGAGTCCTACGAGCGCATCCACCGCTCCAACCTGATCGGCATGGGCGTGCTGCCCCTCCAGTTCCCGGAGGGCGCCTCCGCCCAGTCCCTCGGCCTGACCGGCGAGGAGACCTTCTCCGTCACCGGGGTCGAGGAGCTGAACAACGGCAGCACCCCGCGCACGGTGAAGGTCACCACCGACACCGGCGTCGAGTTCGACGCGGTCGTCCGCATCGACACCCCCGGCGAGGCCGACTACTACCGCAACGGCGGCATCATGCAGTACGTGCTGCGCAGCCTGATCCGCAAGTAAGCGGCGCAGCAGGGTAGTCGACGGCCGTATCCCCGCGCTCGGGGATACGGCCGTCGTCGTTCACCGGTTCGCGCCGCCGGTCGTCCTCGCGCAGTGAATCCCGGCTCCATCGCCGCGCCACCCGTTTACAAGCGCGCCCCGCGGCGCTACCTTCCGCAGAGGTGAGGGTGGGAGCGCTCCCATCGGTGGACCGGAACCCGCCGCCGGAGCGCTCCCGCCCTCACTCATCCGCACGCCCCCCACCCGCCCGGTCCGCATACGGAAGGACGGACTGATCTGTCATGATCATGGCAACTCGGGACTCCCTGACACCCTCGCCCTCGGCGGCGCGGCCGGGCTTACGCCTGCGCGCCCTGCTGCTCGTCCTCGTCTCCCTGCTGGCCACCGTCCCCGCCCTCGGCCTGGTCGTCTCGGCCGGCGGCCCCGCGCAGGCGCACGGCACCCCCATGAAGCCGGGCAGCCGCACCTTCCTGTGCTGGCAGGACGCCCTCACCGACGCCGGGGAGATCAAACCGGTCAACCCGGCCTGCCGGAACGCCCAGCAGGTCAGCGGCACCACTCCGTTCTACAACTGGTTCTCCGTGCTGCGCTCGGACGGCGCCGGCCGCACCCGCGGCTTCGTCCCGGACGGCGCGCTGTGCAGCGGCGGCAACACCAACTTCACCGGCTTCGACGCGCCGCGCGACGACTGGCCGCTGACCCATCTGACCGCCGGGGCGACGGTCGACTTCTCGTACAACGCCTGGGCGGCCCACCCGGGCTGGTTCTACGTGTACGTCACCAAGGACGGCTTCGACCCGAGCCGGACGCTCACCTGGGACGACATCGAGGACCAGCCCTTCCTCTCGGTCGACCACCCGCCGCTCGACGGCTCCCCGGGGACGGTCGAGGCCAACTACTCCTGGTCCGGCAAGCTCCCCGAGGGCAAGTCCGGGCGGCACATCGTCTACATGGTGTGGCAGCGCTCGGACAGCGCGGAGACCTTCTACTCCTGCTCCGACGTGGTCTTCGACGGCGGCAACGGCGAGGTGACGGGCATCCACGAGCCCGGCGACCCGACCGACCCGGTCCCCGGCGAGTGCTCCGCGACCCGCCGCACGACCGGCAGTTGGAGCGGCGGCTACCAGTCCGAGGTGACCGTCACCAACACCGGCGACGTCCCGATGCTCGGCTGGATGGTCGACTGGACGCTGCCCGCGGGCCAGTCGGTGGACAGCCTCTGGAACGGCAACGCCACCTACACCGGCCAGGACGTGATGGTTCACAACGCCGACTGGAACGGAGCCCTCAGCCCCGGCGGGAGCGCGACCTTCGGCTACGTGGTCCAGGGGCCCGGCGGTGACAGTACGACGACCCTGCCCTGCCGGGTCGGCTGACCCCGCCCGGACCCGGAGGTCGGCGCCGAGAGGCCACCGGGTCCGCCGGCCGGAGTGGAAGGTCCCACCCGGCCGACCCCTACGGGGGATCGGGGTCGGCCGGGTGGGCCCCGGCCGGACGGTGCCACGGACGGGGTGGGGGTGCGCGGTGCGGGCCGCCGGACGGCGGTGAGCCACGCGCGTGTGGTCTACACCTGACTCTACCCTCGGCCGGACAACGCTGTCACATCGGCGGTTGGCCCAACACCTTCGCCAGTCACAGCAGTTGGCGCCGCACGTGGACGCCCTCGCCCCCCTCGTGGCCGTTGTACGGATAGGAGTGGATCTCCCGGCGCGGGTCCGTCCCCGTCAGCTCCCCGTACCGGTTGAACGCCGCATGGGCGCCGCTCGGTGGGCAGACCGTGTCGCGCAGGCCGGTGCCGAAGTGGGCGGGCGCCTGCGCGCGCCGGGCGAACGAGACGCCCTCCACGTAGCCGAGGGTGCGATGGGCGGCCCGCTCGGCGCCGCGGTGGACCGCGAGGTACCCGGCGATCTCGCCGTAGGGCCCGGTGTCGGTGAGGTCCAGCGCGCGCCGGATGTCGCACAGCAGGGGCGCGGTGACGAGCACCGCGGCGAGGTCGGGCACCAGCCCGGCGACGGCCAGGGCGAGTCCGCCGCCCTGGCTGTTGCCGACGGCGGCCGTGCGGGCGGGGTCCACGCCGGGCAGCGTACGCACCGTCGCCACGGCGCGCACCGCGTCGGTGATCAGCCGCCGGTAGTGGTAGTCCCGGGGGTCGAGCAGGCCCCGCACGGCGGGCCCGGGTCCGCCCGGCGCGCTCGCGTGCGGGTCGGGGGTGGTGCCGCCGTCGCCGTACCGGTCGCCCTGGCCCCGGTTGTCCATCAGCAGATGGGCGTACCCGGCGGTCACCCAGGTCAGCCGGGAGTGCGGGAGGTCCCGGCCGCGCCCGTACCCGGCGTACTCGACGACGGCGGGCAGGGGCCCGCTCGCGTCGGCCGGGAGGCTGAACCAGGCGCGCACGGGGTCGCCGGCGAAGCCGCGGAAGGTCAGGTCCCAGGTGCGGGTGAGCCGCAGGCCGTTCTCCACCGGGCGCATCGACACCAAGGGGGCGTGCGCCGCGGCCTCCTTGAGGGTCCGGCGCCAGAAGTCGTCGAAGTCGGCGGGTTCCCGGACGTCGGGCCGGTGGTGTTCCAGCTCGTGCAGCGGCAGGTCGAACGCGGGCAAGAGGACACCTCGCAGGAATCGGAACCAGAACGGAAACTTGCGGAGTCGGTGCGTGGTGCCTCCGGGTTCTACCCTGCCGCCCGAGGCTTCCAACGTCTCCCCTCCGTGGTGCGGAAACTGGCGCGTGACCCATTGACAGCGCTTTCTCCATGCCCATAGGTTGCCGCGAAGTTACCGGTAAGAGCTCGAAAGTTTCGGTTCCGCGTTCCCGCTCCGGGAGGCCCGAGCATGAGCACGTCCACCTCGCCGGCTCCGCCGCCCGGCACCCAGGACCCACCGCCACCGACGACCGGTGCTCCGCCCGCCCGGCCCTCCCCGCGCCGCGGCCTGCGCCGCTCGCTGCGCCGCGACTGGCAGCTGTACTCGCTGGCCGTGCTGCCGCTGGTCTTCTTCCTGCTCTTCCGCTACCTGCCGATGATCGGCAACGTGATCGCGTTCCGCCGTTTCGAACCGGGCGGTTCGATTCTCGGCGAGCAGTGGGTGGGGCTGCGCTACGTGCGCATGTTCCTGTCCGACCCGACCTTCTGGCAGGTCTTCCGCAACACCCTGTGGCTGGGCGGGCTGACCCTGCTGTGCTGCTTCCCCGTCCCGATCGTCCTGGCGCTGCTGCTCAACGAGGTGCGCCGCACCGCCCTGAAGCGGTTCGTGCAGTCGGTGTCGTACCTGCCGCACTTCCTGTCGATCGTCATCGTCGCCGGCATCACGATGCAGATGCTGGCCACCGACGGCCCGGTCAACCACGCGCTCGGCTGGTTCGGTCACGACCCGGTGCGGTTCATCCAGGAACCGGAGTGGTTCCGCACCATCTACGTCGGCTCGGAGATCTGGCAGACCGCGGGCTGGGGCACGATCCTCTACCTCGCCGCGCTCACCACCATCGACGAGGACCTCTACGAGGCCGCCCGCATCGACGGCGCGGGCCGCTGGCAGCAGATCCGGCACGTCACCCTGCCCGGCATCCGCCCCACCATGATGACGCTGCTGATCCTCAACATCGGTACCTTCCTGGCGGTCGGCTTCGAGAAGATCCTGCTGCTGTACAACCCGCTGACCTACCCGACCGCCGACGTCGTCTCCACCTACCTCTACCGGACCGGTGTGGAGTCCAACAGCTTCAGCTACGCCGCCGCGATCGGCCTGTTCGAGGCGGTCATCGGACTGGTCCTGATCACCTCCGCGAACCAGCTGTCGCGCCGCACGGTCGGGACCAGCCTGTGGTGAGCCGCCCCCGCACCTCCGTCAACCAGCCGACCCGCGGCTACCGCGTCTTCCAGGGCGTGAACGGGGTCGTCCTCACCCTGGTCGTGGTGGTGACCCTCTACCCGTTCGTCAACATCGTCGCCCGCTCCTTCAGCGGCGAACGGCAGATCCGCGCCGGTGAGGTCACCCTGTGGCCCAGGGGCTTCGACCTCACCACCTACCGGATCGTCTTCACCGACGACACGTTCTGGCGCGGCTACGGCAACACCGTGTTCTACACGGTGGTCTCCACCGCCGTGGCCATGGTGCTGACGACCTGTTACGCCTACGTGCTGTCCAAGAAGCACCTGCGAGGGCGCGGACTGCTCGTCGGGGTCGCCGTGTTCACCATGTTCTTCTCCGGCGGTCTGATCCCCCACTACGTCCTGATCACCAGCCTGGGCCTGAAGAACTCCGTGTGGGCGATCGCCCTGCCGAACGCGATCAGCGTCTTCAACCTGCTGGTGATGAAGGCCTTCTTCGAGAGCCTGCCCTCCGAGCTGGAGGAGGCCGCCGAGATCGACGGGCTCAGTACCTACGGCATCCTGCTCTGCATCGTCCTGCCGCTGTCCAAGGCGGTCATCGCGACGATGGTGCTGTTCTACTCGGTGTCCTTCTGGAACTCCTGGTTCCAGGCCTTTCTCTACATGGACCGCACCGACCTGATGCCGGTGACCGTCTACCTGCGCAACCTCATCGCCGGCGCCACCGGGGCGACCAACGCCGGGGCCACCACCGAGCAGGGCACCCAGGTCGCGGCGAACATCCAGGCGGTCACCATCGTGCTGACCTCCCTGCCGATCCTGTGCGTGTACCCGTTCGTCCAGCGTTACTTCGTGTCGGGCGTGATGCTCGGCGCGGTCAAGGGCTGAGTGCCCTCCCGCTCTCCCGTCCCGCTCTCCCGTCCCGCTCTCCCCTTCCGCTCTCCCGTCCCGCTCACCGAACAAGGGAGTGTCCGTGCCCAACACAGGCAAGCTGTCGCGGCGCCAGATCCTCGCCGCCGCCGGATTCGCCGGCCTCGCCACCCCCACCGGCTGCGGCGGCGGTGACGACGGCGGGGACACCAAGGACCTGGCCGAGAAGCAGCACGGCGCGATGAAGGACTACCGCGCAGGACAGCAGTTCAAGGCGACGACCGCGCTGTCCTTCACTCTGCTGCACAACAACATGCCCAACTACCCGCTGAAGCCGGACTGGCTGTTCTGGAAGGAGCTGGCCCGGCGCACCGGCGTCACCCTCAAGGCCACCACCGTCCCGTCCAGCGACTACGACAAGAAGCGCAGCCTGCTCATCGGCGCGGGCGACGCCCCGCTGCTGATCCCCAAGACCTACCCCGGCCAGGAGGCCCCCTTCGTCTCCTCCGGCTCGGTCCTGCCCGTCAGCGACTACGTCCACCTCATGCCCAACTTCCGGGACAAGGTCAGGAGATGGGCGCTCCAGCCCGAGCTGGACTCGCTGCGCCAGTCGGACGGCAAGTACTACCTGCTGCCCGGCCTGCACGAGAAGGTCAAGTCGGGCTACTCCCTGTCGCTGCGCACCGACGTCCTCGACCGCCTGGGCCTCGCCCTGCCGACCACCTGGGACGAGGTGTACACCGTCTTCAGGGCCATCAGGGCCGAGTACCCCGACCGCTACCCCTTCTCCGACCGGTGGAGCAACCCGCCCCACTCTGCCGGGGCGCTGCTCGGCTACCTCGGCCAGGCGTACGGCGTGCGGGCCGGCTGGTCGTACCTCAACACCAGCTGGGACCGGCGCAAGGGCGAGTACGTCTTCACCGGCGCCACGGACGCCTACCGGCAGATGCTGGAGTTCCTGCGCAAGCTCGTCGACGAGAAGCTCATGGACCCCGAGAGCTTCACCCAGACCGACGACGAGGCGACCGAGAAGCTGCTCGCCGAGAAGTCCTTCGCGATCAGCGCCAACCCGCAGGAGCTGGTGCAGAACTACCGCTACAACCTCCGTCGCCAGGTGAAGGGCTCGGCGATCGAGATGGTCCCGGTCCCGCTCGGCCCGGCCGGACCCGTGGTGCTGGGCGGCGCCCGCCTGGAGAACGGGCTGATGATCTCCCGCGAGGCCCTCAAAGGCGACAGCTTCGTCGCCCTGATGCAGTTCGTGGACTGGCTGTGGTACTCCGACGAGGGCCAGCGGTTCGCCAAGTGGGGCGTGCGGGACGTCACCTACACCGAGTCCGGCGGGCGCTACGAGCTCGAGGACGGCATCGACCTGATGGGCTCCGACCCGGGCGCCCCGAAGAACCTCCAGCGGGACTACGGCTTCTCCAACGGCGTCTTCTCCTACGGCGGCAGCTGGGCCCTGGTCTCCTCCTCCTTCACGCCCGACGAGAAGAAGTTCCAGGACGCGATGTCCCGACGCCGGCAGCTCCCCGTCGACCCCGCGCACCCCTTGCAGTCGGTCGAACAGGAACAGGCCACCCTGTGGGACACCCCGCTGCGGGACCACGTCTTCCAGAACACCCTCCGGTTCGCCCTCGGCAAGCGCCCCCTGTCCGAGTGGGACGACTACGTCGCCGAGCTGAAGGCGAAGAACATGGACCGGCTGATCGACCTGCACAACAAGGCGTACGCGCGCTTCAAGAAGGAGAACGGGTGATCCACGTCCCCGGCACCCCGGTCGGCCGTCTGTCCGACGCCTGGCGCCACTGCGTCGGCACCGGCCGCACCGAGCTCGCCCTCCGCCGCGACCACCAGGACTCCCTCGCCCTGCTCCAGCGGGACATCGGCTTCCGGTACATCCGCGGCCACGGCCTGCTCAGCGACGGCATGGGCGTCCACCGGCCCTACGAGTGGCAGGGCGCCCGCCACGACCACCACTCCTTCACCTACGTCGACCAGATCCTCGACGCCTGGCTCGGCCTCGGTGTCCGCCCCTTCCTGGAACTCGGCTTCATGCCCGACGGGCTGGCCTCCGGCGAGCAGACCGTCTTCTGGTGGCGCGGCAACGTCACCCCGCCCCGCGACCACCGTCAGTGGGCCGCCCTGGTCCGCGCCACCCTCACCCACCTCGTCGACCGCTACGGCCTCGACGAGGTCCGCACCTGGCCCATCGAGGTGTGGAACGAACCCAACCTGACCGACTTCTGGCAGGACGCCGACGAGAAGGCGTACCACCGGCTCTACGAGATCACCGCGCACACCGTCAAGGAGGTCGACGCCGGCCTCCGGGTGGGCGGACCGGCGATCTCACCCGGCGCCGACCCCTGGCTCGTCCGCTTCGCCGAGTTCACCGCCGAGCACGAGGTACCCCTCGACTTCGTCTCCCGCCACGCCTACACCTCCGGCCCCGCCCAGCACGTGCCCTTCGGATCCCACCAGACCCTCGCCCCGGCGAGCGACCTGCTGCACCAGTTCGGCACCCCGCGACAACAGCTCAAGGGCACCCGGTACGCCGAACTCCCGGTCCATATCACCGAGTTCAACTCCTCCTACTGCCCGGACAACCCGATCCACGACACGGCGTTCAACGCCGCCTACCTCGCCCCCGTGCTCGCTTCCGGCGGCGACCTCGCCGACTCCTTCTCGTACTGGACCTTCAGCGACATGTTCGAGGAGGCGGGCGTGCCCACCGCCCTCTTCCACGGCGGCTTCGGGCTGCTCACCCACCGGCAGGTGCGCAAGCCCACCTACCACCTGTACGCGTTCATGGCGCGGATGGGCGCCGACCTGCTCGCCCGGGGCGACGACCACCTCGTCACCCGCCATCGGGACGGCCGGGTCACCGTGCTGGCCTGGGCGCCGGTCGACCCGAGCGGTACGACACCCGGCCCCGAGCGGCACGAGCTGCGGTTGTCGGTGCCCGTAGGGGGAGCGGGGGAGACCTTCGTCCGGCGCTCCACCGTCGACGAGGAGCACGGCAACGCCTACACCGCCTGGCGGCACATGGGCGGCCCCCGCTCCCCGAAACCGGGACAGCTCGACGTCCTGCACGAGGCCGCCGAGCCCGCCCGCGCCCACACCCGGCTTCCTCTCACCGGCGGCCGCGCCGACCTGCGTCTCACCCTGGCCCGCCACGAGATCACCCTCGTGGAGCTGACCCCGCCGGCCGACGAGACCCCGCCCTGGTGGGACGAGCGCCGGCTGCTCGGCCGGGAGCCGTCATGAGCGGCACGGTCACCGACTTCGGCACCGGCGTCCTCTCCCGCGCCACCGCGCTGATCCACACCCTGCTCACCACCCAGGCCCTCCTGCTCGCCGCCGCCTCACCGGGCCTGGCCGCACTGTTCCTGCTCGGCGGCGACCCCGCCAACCTGCCGCTCGCCGCGCTCTGCCTGCTCCCGCTCGGCCCCGCCCTGGCCGCCGCCGTCTACGCCCTGCACCACCGCGGCCGCGACCTGACCGACCTGCACCCGGCCCGCGTCTACGCCCGCGGCTGGCGGCTCAACGCACGGCCCGCGCTGAAGCTGTGGGCGCCGCTGCTGGCCTGGCTCACCGTCATCGCCTTCACCCTGACCCACTTCGCCGCCACCGGCCTGCCGGGCTGGTGGGCCGCCCTGGTCGCGCTGACCGGCGCCGTCGCCCTGCTGTGGGGCGCGCACGCCTTGATCCTGACGTCGCTGTTCACCTTCCGGGCCCGCGACACCGCCCGCCTCGCCGCGTACTTCCTGGCCCGGCACGGCCGGGTCACCCTCGCGGCGGCCTCCCTGCTGATCCTCGCCGCCGGTCTGACCGCCGTACTCACCGAAGCCCTGCCCGCCCTGCTCGCCGCGCCCCTGCTGCTCTCCCTGCTGCACAGCAGTCGCCCGGTGATCGCCGAGACCCGGGAGGACTTCACCGCACCCAAGCCCTCAACGACGCCTGGTGGACAGCCTCCTGGTCCCACCGCTACACCCCCTGTGTGGAGACCGCCACCCGGGTCACCCCGGACGGCGACCGCCTGCTGTTCCTCCTCGACCACACCACCCGACCGGCAGCCCTCACCGCGCACGCCGCCGCCGGCGACCTGCTCACCGGAAAGCGGGTCGACCAGGGCGACCCGCTCGACCTGGACCCGCTCGGCGTGTCCGTCCTGCGGCTTCAGTGGATCCGGCGGCCCCGCGCGTCCGGCACCCCCGACTTGCGCAGGAAGTAGCTGTTGAGCTGGTCCCGCCACTCGCGTGCCGACCGCAACTGCTCCTCGTACCGCTCGCTCACGCGCGCGTGCCACGCCGGGTCGACCAGGTCCGCTAGGCCCGCCCACACCCGGCGGGCCTCCTCGACCTCCTCGACGCCCTCGAAGCGGGTGTCGTAGATGTGCTGGATCACCGTCTTCCCGCTGTGCAGGACGTGCCCGTACGGGACATGGTGGAAGAACAGCAGCAGTTCGTCGGGGCAGGTCCGCGGCGACTCGTACAGCCGCGACCAGGGCTTCGGGTACTGGCCCGCGTAACCGGTGCCGGTCGCCACGCTGCGGTCGACGCCGACTCCGTCGCGGTCGGCGAAGTGGTAGGTGCCCCACGGGCTGTACTCGTAGCCGTCGACGCTCGGCCCGTAGTGGTGCCCCGGCTGCACCATGAACCCCACGCCCAGCGGAGCCGTGTACTTCTCGTACGTCCGCCAGGAGCCGGCCAGCACCGCCCGCAGCCCGTCCGCCAGCCGCTCCGGGGCGGCCGGGAAGGTGAGCGCGATCCACTCCTCCAGGACGGCGGCCGGGTCGGCGTCCGGCTGCCAGGCCAGCCGCCCGAAGGTGTACAGGTTCGCCTGGGCCAGCGGATGCCCCGTCCAGTGGGGGTCGTCACCCACGTTGGACACGGCGGCGAAGGCGTCGGCGAGATCCCCGACCGACTCGTCGCCGAGCCGGAACCGCAGCACCTCGCTCCACATCGGTCCGAGCCAGCACACGTGCCGCTGCTGCCCGGTGTACTCCTGCGTGGCCTGGAACTCCACCGCCAGCCGGGTGCGCGGCAGCGCGCCGAGGACCGGGGAGACCGGCTCGCGCACCTGGAAGTCCATCGGACCGTGCTTGACCTGGAGCACGGTGTCGCCGGCGAACCGCCCGTCCAGCGGGGCGAAATGGTCGTAAGCCGCCCGCGCCCGGTCCGTGGAGCGGTCCCGCCAGTCCTGCCGGTGGTCGTAGACGAACGCCCGCCAGCGGACCGTGCCGCCGTACGGGGCGAGCGCGGCGGCCAGCGCGCCGGCGCCGTCGGCGTGGCTGCGCCCGTAGCCGAACGGGCCCGGCCGGCCCTCGGAATCGGCCTTCACCACGAACCCGCCGAAGTCCGGGATCGCCGCGTACACCCGCTCGGCCGCCTCGGCCCACCAGCGCCGCACCCCCTCGTCGAGCGGGTCGGCGGTGTCCAGACCGCCGAGCACCACCGGCGAGGCGAAGGACACCGCCAGGTGCACCCGCACGCCGTACGGCCGCACCGCGTCGGCGATCTCGGCGACCTCGGCGACGCGGTCGGTCAGCAGGCGGGCCTCGACGGTGTGCACGTTGACGTTGTTGACGGTGATCGCGTTGATCCCGCAGGCCGCGAGCAGCCTGGCGTACGCGCGGAGCCGTCCGGTGTCGCCGCGGGCCGACCCCTCCCGCCAGAAGAGCGAGCCGCCCGCGTAGCCGCGCTCCACCTGGCCCATCACGGGGTGCACGGCGACGTTGTCCCAGTGGTCCAGCACGCGCAGCGCGACCGCCGGGCGGTGGACGCGCCGCTCCCACCGCCCGGAGAACGCCCGCTCGCCGAGCCGCACCACGTGGAACAGCCCGTGCAGCAGGCCGTGCTGACCCGACGCGGTGACCGTGGTCGGCCCGTCGTCCCGGGCGCAGGCGAACCCCTCGTCACCGAGCTCGTCCGGTGCCGCGTCCGCGCGCAGCTCCAGCAGCAGGTCGTACGGTTCCTCCCGGACCACCTCGCCGCCGAACCGCCCGCAGGCGTCGGTCACTTCGGCGCGCACCGTCTCCACGAGCGGGCCGGAGCCCCGGACGGCGACCCGCCTGCGGCCCAGCGGGCGCCACACCTGCGGCGGCAGCCAGGCCGGATCCACGGCGGTGGCCACGGCGTCAGGCGACGGCCGCGCCGGTGCCGCGCGCGGCACCGATCAGGTCGCTCAGACCGGCGTCGTCGTAGACGGAGATGTCCACGTAGGCGCCCTCGGGGATGTCCAGGTCCTTCACCGAGTAGTCCAGGACCGCGCTGGTGCCGGGCGGGGTGAAGGGGCCCAGGTTGTGGGTGGTGCCGCCGGAGGTGTAGCTCACCTTCACGTAGTAGCCGTCACCGTCGTTGGCCGTGTCGTACACCCACAGCTTCTCGCCGTAGGGGTGGAACTCCACCTTGCCGAGGAACGCGCCCGACCGGGTCAGTTCCATCTTCACCGCGAGACCGCCGGCGTCGTGCGCGAAGTACGTGCCGTCGAACGGGTCGGTCAGGTTGCCGCCGCTGCAGGGGCAGCCGTCGGTGTCGTAGTAGTACTTGGCCATCGACGGGTTCGGGCTGTACGCCTGTGCCGGAGCCGCCGTCGCGGCCAGGGCCCCCGCCGCGAGCACCGTGCCGCCGGCCACCGCCGCCAGCCTGCCGACGAAGCTCATCCGCACTTCCCCCTCCTCGTGCCGGAGCGCCCGTCGATCACGGGCGGCCCGAACATTCTCAACCATGGCCCGCGGTACGCGCAGTCGTATTTCCGACAGGTCTCGACTCGGAAAAGACCACCGCCCGACCTTGCGCCCGATCTTGCTGTCCTGGCGGGAAGTGGACTATACCTGTCGGCGTTTCCTGCACGACCCAGCTTGACCCGTTCCTGGAGAAGGCGAGGACTTGAGCATGGGATCCACCTCCGCAGCGAACCACGGGCCGACGGGCGTCGGCCGCCGCGATCTGATCAAGAGGTCCGCCGTACTCGGTCTGATGTCCGTCCCGGCGACGGGTTTCCTCTCCGCCTGTGCCAGCAGCGGCGGCGGGAGCGAGGAAAAGGCGAAATCGGGCGAGAAGACCGCGAAGAACCCCCTCGGCGTGAACGCCACCGCGACCATGGAGTTCGTACTGTTCGACGGCGGATTCGGCAAGGAGTACGCCGAGGACGCGGTCAAGGTCTACGAACGGAACTTCCCCGACGCCGAGGTGAAGTTCTCCGCCACCCAGAAGATCCAGTCCACCCTGCAGCCCCGGTTCAACCAGGGCACCCCGCCCGACCTCATCGACAACTCCGGCGCCGAGCAGATGGACATGGGCGTCCTCGTCGGCAAGAAGCAGCTCGCCGACCTCACCCCGCTGCTCGACGCGCCCTCCTACGACGACCCGGAGAAGAAGGTCCGCGACACCCTGCGCCCGGGCATCGTCGAGATGGGCCAGTTCGACGGCGACCCGGTGTGGATCCTGTACTACGCCTACACGGTCTACGGCGTCTGGTACTCGCAGAAGGCGCTGGACGCGCTGGACGAGCGGTACCCGGAGACCTGGGACCAGATGCTCGCGGTGTGCGAGAAGGCGAAGAAGAAGGGCATGGCGGGCTGGACGTACGCGGGCAAGTACCCGTACTACATCCCCTTCTCCCTCTACCCGATGATCGCCAAGGTCGGCGGCCGGGAAGTCCTCGACGCCATCGACAACCTGGAGCCGAACGCCTGGAAGCACCCGGCGGTCAAGACCTGCTTCGAGGCCTACTACGAGCTCTACAAGAAGGGCTACGTCCTGCGCGGCACCCCCGGCCTCGACCACATCCAGTCGCAGACCGCGTGGGCCCAGGGCAAGGCGCTCTTCCTGCCCAACGGCTCCTGGGTGGAGAACGAGTCGGCGAACGTCATCCCCGCCGACTTCGACCTCGCCGTCTCGGCGCCCACCGGCATCGACGGCTCCGACAAGATGCCCTTCGGCGCCATCTGGGCCTCCGGCGGCGAACCGTTCGTCGTGCCGGCCAAGGCGAGCAACGGCACCGGCGGCATGGAGCAGCTGCGCGTCATGCTCGGCGAGGCGTCCTCCAGGAACTTCACCGCCAAGGTCAAGTCGCTCACCGCGTACAACGGCGGCACTGACGGGCTCGACCTCACCCCCGGCCTGAAGTCGGGGGTCGCGGCGCTGGAGAAAGCCGGCGACAACGTGGTGAATCCGCGGCTGCAGGACTGGTACGTGCAGTTGCAGAAGGAGAAGATCGGGGTCGCCGGCCTCGGCGAGATGATGGCGGGCCGGCTCACCCCCGCCGAGACCGTGCGGAAGATCCAGCAATTCGCCGACGAGGCGGCGAAGGACACGTCGATCAAGCACTACAAACACCAGTGAAGGCGCCGGTGACGCGATGCAGCACGGCAAGTACCGTTTCATCGTGGGGTTTCTGGCGCTGCCCCTGGGACTGTACGCGCTCTTCGTCATCTGGCCCTTCGTCCAGTCCATCTACTACTCCTTCACGGACTGGACGGGACTGAGTCCCGAATTCGAGACGGTGGGCCTGGACAATTACCGGCGGATGCTCCATGACGACATCTTCTGGAAGTCCCTGCGCCACAGCCTGGTGTTCGCTTTCGTGCTGCCCGTGGTGACGATCGCTCTGGCACTGTTCCTCGCCTTCATGATCAATGTCGGCGGGCGCCGGCGGAAGGGCGGCCCCGCGATCACCGGAGTGCGGGGCTCGTCCTTCTACAAGATCGTCTATTTCTTCCCGCAGGTGCTCTCCATCGCCATCGTCGCCCTGCTGTTCGCCTTCGCCTACAACCCGGACAGCGGCGCCGTCAACTCGGTGCTGCGCGGCATCGGCCTGGACGGCGTCCAGCCGCTCTGGCTGGGCGACCCCGACCTCGCCCTGTGGGCCGTGATGGCGGTGCTGGTCTGGTCGACGGTCGGCTTCTTCGTGGTGCTGTTCTCGGCCGGCATGGCGTCGATCCCCGTGGACCTGTACGAGGCCGCGCTGCTCGACGGGGCCGGGCGTGCCACCACGTTCTTCCGGGTCACCCTGCCGCTGCTGTGGGACACCGTGCGCTCCGGCTGGGTCTATCTGGGCATCCTCGCCCTGGGTGCCGAGTCGTTCGCGGTCGTCCAGATCATGACGACCGGGCCCGGCGGCCCCGACTACTCGACCACGGTGCTGGTCCTGTACGTCTACCAGAAGGCTTTCCGGGACGGTCAGGCCGCCTACGCCACCACCATCGGCGTCGCCCTGCTCGTCGTCACGCTGGCCTTCGCCGCGGTGGTGCTGCGGCTGGGCCGTCGAGAGCGGCTGGAGTACTGAGTTGAAGACCACGGACAAGCCGGCCCCGGCCCCCACCCCCGTGTCGAAGGCGGACGCGCCCGCCGGCGGCCGGCGCACCGGGCGCCGAAGGGCCGAGGGAGCGGTGCTCAACGCCTTCTCCCACGGCGTCCTGGTGATCTGGGCGATCATGGTCGTGCTGCCGCTGCTCTGGGCGGTGATGACGTCGTTCAAGGACGACCGGTCCATCTTCTCCTCGCCCTGGTCGCTGCCCGGTGAGCTGCACCTCGACAACTGGTCGCGGGCCTGGACGGACGCCCACATGGGCGACTACTTCCTCAACACCGTCCTGGTGGTGGGCGGCTCCCTCGTCGGCACCCTGGTGCTGGGCTCGATGGCGGCCTACGTGCTGGCCCGCTTCGACTTCCCGGGCAACCGGTTCATCTACTTCCTCTTCATCGGCGGCATGAGCTTCCCGGTCATGCTGGCGCTGGTGCCGCTGTTCTACGTCGTGAACAACATGGGCCTGCTGAACACCATCCACGGCCTGATCCTGGTGTACATCGCGTACTCGCTGCCGTTCACGGTCTTCTTCCTGACCGCGTTCTTCCGCACCCTGCCGACCTCCGTCGCGGAGGCGGCGTTCGTCGACGGCGCCTCGCACACCCGGACGTTCTTCCAGATCATGCTCCCCATGGCCAGGCCCGGCCTGATCAGCGTCGGCATCTTCAACTTCCTGGGCCAGTGGAACCAGTACATGCTGCCGACGGTCCTCAACACGGACCCGGACAAACACGTCCTCACCCAGGGCCTGGTCCAGCTGGCGGTCAGCCAGGGCTACAAGGGGGACTGGTCGGGTCTGTTCGCCGGACTGGTCATGGCGATGCTGCCCGTGCTGGGCGCGTACATCGTCTTCCAGCGCCAGGTGGTGGCGGGGCTGACGGCGGGCGCCCTGAAGTAGCCACGGGCACGTCCGAGGGGCGGTGGTCCGGGGCGCGACCCGCAGCTTGCCCAGGGGCGCCTTGAGCGCCGCCCCGGCGTCGGCCGATCCGGGGATGCGAGCCTCGACGGTGTACGACATCTCCGCCTTCTCGCGCGGGGAGGGGAGCGTCCGGCTCCGCTTCAGCACCGCCCGGCCGCGCTCCTCCAGGGCCTGCTCGAACAGCTCGGCGTCGACGCTTGTGCCGCGCGACTGGGCCAGTGGCACGTGCGCGCCGGTCCCGGGCCCGGGACCTCGCCACGGCGATCCCGCCGGCCACGGTGTGTCATGCGGTGATCGCGGTGCGGAGCCGCCCCGGGGAGGCACGCGGGCTTGCCTTCAACCTCCGTTCTCAAGGTGCGGTGGGCCGCGCGAACCGCCCACACTGCCGCATAACACCGTGGTCCGGTCGCACGGAAGCGGGCGTTCCACCACGCCGTGCAGCCGTCTCCGCACACACCGCGATCCTCGCACGCACCCTTGTTCGATCCTGCGGATGTTGTTCAACCTCTTGACGGGAGGCAACCCGAACGGCTCAGCTTAGAGTTCACTAGTTGGACATAGACGGGGTCTCATCGAAGCGGCCCCGCGCGCAGGAGGTCGTCGTGGAGACTCCGGGGTCGCAGTCGTCGCTGCATCGGGCCAACCTGGAGCGGGTGGTGCGAGCCGTCCGGCTGGCCGGATCCCTCACCCAGGCGGAGATCGCCCGGACGACCGGTCTGTCCGCGGCCACCGTCTCCAATATCGTCCGGGAACTCAAGGACGGCGGAACCGTCGAGGTCACCCCCACCTCGGCCGGCGGCCGCCGCGCCCGCAGCGTCTCGCTCAGCGGGGACGCCGGCATCGTCATCGGCATCGATTTCGGCCATACGCATCTGCGGGTCGCCATCGGCAACCTGGCGCACCAGGTGCTCGCCGAGGAGTCCGAGCCGCTCGACGTGGACGCCTCCTCGACGCAGGGTTTCGACCGGGCGGAGCAGCTGTTCACCCGGCTGGTCGAAGCCACCGGGGTGGATCGCGACAAGATCGCCGGTGTGGGCCTGGGTGTGCCCGGTCCGATCGACGTGGAGTCCGGCACCCTGGGCTCGTCCGCCATCCTGCCCGGCTGGATCGGCACCCGGCCCGCCCAGGAGTTGCGGGAACGGCTCGGCGTGCCGGTCCACGTGGACAACGACGCCAACCTCGGGGCCCTCGGCGAGATGGTCTGGGGCAGCGGCCGGGGCGTGCGTGATCTCGCATATATCAAGGTCGCGAGCGGTGTCGGCGCCGGCCTGGTGATAGACGGCAAAATCTATCGAGGACCCGGCGGTACCGCGGGAGAAATCGGACATATTACTCTGGATGAATCCGGTCCGGTCTGCCGCTGCGGGAATCGCGGCTGCCTGGAGACCTTCGCGGCCGCACGGTACGTGCTACCGCTCCTCCAGCCCAGTCACGGCACCGGCCTGACGATGGAAGGCGTCGTGCGGCTGGCCAAGGACGGAGACCCGGGTTGTCGTCGGGTGATCGCCGACGTCGGCCGCCACATCGGCAGTGGAGTCGCCAACCTCTGCAACCTCCTGAACCCGAGCAGGGTGGTCCTCGGCGGTGATCTCGCCGAGGCCGGAGAGCTCGTTCTCGGGCCCATCAGAGAGTCCGTCGGCCGCTATGCGATCCCCAGTGCGGCGCGTCAACTCACCGTTCTCCCGGGGGCACTTGGTGGTCGCGCCGAGGTGCTCGGAGCGCTCGCCCTCGCGTTGAGCGAGATGGGCGATTCGACACTTTTGGACGGGACCGGTGTGGGCCCGCTCCCAGCCGCCGCACCCGCCTTCACTTAGAGAACGCATGACGCCGTTGCCATCTCGTTAAGTATTTACTTCTTGACGTCGCACGTGTGGCCGAGTTGACTTCCAGCCACCTCGGCCGCAGCGTTGCGGCCCTGTCAGGGAGGCACAACCCAATGAACGCAACGATGCGTAGAGTCGTGATCGGCGCCACCGCCGTGTCCATGGCCCTGTCGATTGCCGCGTGCGGCAAGGCGGGCGACGACGACAACGACTCCGGCGGCAGCAAGTCCGACAGCAAGTCGATCGGCCTGCTGCTTCCCGACAGCGTCACCGCCCGGTACGAGAAGTTCGACAAGCCGTTCTTCGAGGCCAAGGTGAAGGAGCTCTGCTCCGACTGCACCGTCGACTACGCCAACGCCGCGGCCGACGCCAACAAGCAGGCCCAGCAGGTCAACACCATGGTCACCAAGGGCGTGAAGGTCATCGTGATCTCCGCCCAGGACTCGGCCGCGATCAAGTCGTCCATCAAGTCCGCCGTGGACAAGGGCGTCAAGGTCATCGCGTACGACCGCCTCGCCCAGGGCCCGGTCTCCGCGTACGTCTCCTTCGACAACGTCAAGGTCGGTGAGCTGCAGGGCCAGGCGCTGCTCGACGCGCTCGGCTCCAAGGCCAACCCGCAGGCGAAGGTCGTCATGATCAACGGTGACGACGCCGACCCGAACGCCGGCCAGTTCAAGAAGGGCGCCCACAACGCCCTCGACGGCAAGGTCGACATCGCCTACGAGCAGTCCGGCCTGTGGAAGGACACCATCGCCGCGCAGAAGATGTCCGCCGCGATCACCCAGCTGGGCGCGAAGAACATCGCCGGCGTCTACGCCGCCAACGACGGCATGGCCGGTGGTATCGCCAACACCCTCAAGGGCGCCGGCATCAGCGGCATCCCGCTGACCGGTCAGGACGCGGAGCTCGCGGGCATCCAGCGCATCGTCGCCGGCACCCAGTCCTCCACCGTCTACAAGGCCTTCAAGCCCGAGGCCGACGCCGCCGCCCAGCTCGCGGTCAACCTGCTGGAGGGCAAGGACATCAAGTCCCTGGCCACCCAGGAGCTGACCAGCGGTTCCGGCGACAAGGTCCCCTCGCAGCTGCTGACCCCGGTGTCGGTCACCAAGGCCAACATCAAGGACACGGTCGTCAAGGACGGCCTGTACACCGTCGCGCAGATCTGCACCCCCGAGTACGCCGCCGCCTGCAAGGCCGCCGGCCTGCAGTAACAGGCCGTACGGCCGCACGGCCGCCGGGCGGTCCCCGTGACCGCCCGGCGGCCCCGCGAGACCCCTCCGGCGCCCGCGCCGCCCTCGACCCCGCTGCGGGGCGGGCGCCGGATGGAGCACCGTCGCCGAGCGCGACGCACTCGCCCTCGTTCATCCTGTAAACCAAGTGCGCCGACGCGGCCGCCCCCCCTCGGCCGGCCCGTCCAGCACACCCCTCCGCGCCTGTCCCACAGCGCGGCATCCCCGCCGGTCAGGCGGCGAAGGAGATGGTTCACGTGTCCGCTACGCCCGTGCTGGCGTTGCGCGGAGTCTCCAAGCGATTCGGTGCGGTGCAGGCACTCACCGACGTCGAGCTGGAGGTTCACGCCGGAGAAGTGGTCGCCCTGGTGGGCGACAACGGCGCAGGGAAGTCGACCCTGGTCAAGACGATCGCCGGTGTCCACCCCATCGATGAGGGCGTCATCGAGTGGGAGGGCAAGCCGGTCAACATCAACAAGCCGCACGACGCCCAGGGACTCGGCGTCGCGACGGTCTACCAGGACCTCGCCCTGTGCGACAACCTGGACGTGGTCGGCAACCTCTACCTCGGACGCGAGCTGCTGCACCGCGGCGTCATCGACGAGGTGACGATGGAGAAGAACGCCCGCGAACTGCTGTCGACGCTCTCCATCCGCATCCCGAGCGTGCGCATCCCGATCGCGAGCCTCTCCGGTGGCCAGCGCCAGGTCGTGGCCATCGCCCGCGCCCTGATCGGCGAGCCCAAGCTGGTCATCCTCGACGAGCCCACCGCCGCCCTCGGCGTCGAGCAGACCGCCCAGGTCCTCGACCTGGTGGAGCGGCTGCGCGAGCGCAACCTCGCCGTCATCCTCATCAGCCACAACATGGCCGACGTCAAGGCGGTCGCGGACACCGTCGCCGTGCTGCGCCTGGGCAAGAACAACGGCTCCTTCCCGGTGAAGGACACCAGCCACGAAGACATCATCGCCGCGATCACGGGTGCCACGGACAACGCCGTGACCCGTCGTGCGGGGCGTCGCAGCACGGAGGCGGCAAAGTGAGCGACACGTCCAAGAGCGTGAAGGGCGAGACGCCCGAGGTGGAGAAGACGGACGGCGCGCTGCACCAGGAAACCGTCGCGCCCGCCGACGACCCCACGGCCGCGCCGGTCGCCGTCGTCGACCCGCGGCTGCTGGTCCGCGAAGAGGGCCTGAGGGGCTACTGGACCGAGTTCATCCGCAAGGTCAGGGGCGGTGAGCTCGGCTCGCTGCCGGTGGTCCTCGGCCTGATCATCATCTGGACGATCTTCCAGGTGAAGAACGACCGCTTCCTGAGCGCGGACAACCTCTCCAACATCAGCTACTTCATGGCGGCCACCGGCATGCTGGCCATCGGCCTGGTGTTCGTCCTGCTGCTCGGTGAGATCGACCTGTCCGTCGGCTCCGTCAGCGGTCTGGCCTCCACGGTGTTCGCCGTGTTCGTGGTCGACCACTCGATGAACCCGTGGCTCTCGCTGGTCCTGACGGTGCTGACCGGTCTCGGCATCGGCGCCCTGCACGGCTGGTTCTTCGCGAAGATCGGCGTACCGGCGTTCGTGGTCACCCTGGCCGGCTTCCTCGGGTGGAACGGTCTGATGCTGTGGCTGCTGGGCTCCAGCGGCACCATCAACATCCCCTCGGAGAGCGGCCCGATCCACCTGCTCGGCCAGAACTCCTTCTTCATGGACCAGGCGATCATCGGCGCCTACCTGCTGGCCGGCCTCGGGGTGACGCTCAGCCTCATCGGCAACTTCGGCGAGCAGCGCCGCCGCCGGGCCGCCGGGGTGCCGTTCCGCACGACCGCCGAGATCCTGATCCGGGTCGGCCTGCTGGCTGTCGCGTCCTTCGTGTCCGCCGCCGTGCTCAACAACGCCCGCGGTGTCTCCAACGCCCTGGTGATCTTCCTGGCGGCGCTGGTCGTCATGGACTTCGTGCTCCGCCGCACCACGTACGGCCGGAAGGTCTTCGCGGTCGGCGGCGGCATCGAGGCGGCCCGGCGCGCCGGTATCAACGTGCCGATGATCCGCATCACCGTGTTCGCCATCGCCGGCGGCTTCGCGGCGGTCGGCGGTATGTTCTTCGCCGGCCAGACCGCGAGCGCCACGCTGAACGCCGGCGGCGGCAACACCCTGATGCTCGCCATCGCCGCGGCGGTCATCGGCGGCACCAGCCTCTTCGGCGGCCGCGGCACCGTGTGGTCCGCGCTCCTCGGCATGCTGGTCATCCAGTCCATCCAGACCGGTCTGGACCTGCTGAACATGAACACCTCGATCCAGTACATGATCACCGGTGGTGTTCTGCTCGGCGCGGTCGTCATCGACTCGATCTCCCGCAAGAGCCAGAAGGCGTCCGGCCGCGGCTGACCCCGCGCCCAGCGCCCCCTGTGCCCGGCACCGGTCAGGTGCCGGGCACAGCCCTGTCATAGGACGGGCTCAACCTGGGTACGGCCGATCGCGTGACCTATGACGCATGGGCCGGGAACCCACCGCCGGGGCGGAACATTAGACTCGACAAGCCCGGCAACAGCTCGATCAGCTCTACTGCAAGGAGGCACGGGTGCCGCTGCTGACCCGCATCACGGGACCGCGCGATCTGGACCGGCTCAGCCTGGAGGAGCTGGACCAGCTGGCAGGGGAGATCCGGACCTTCCTCGTCGACGCCGTCTCCAAGACCGGCGGCCACCTCGGCCCCAACCTCGGCGTGGTCGAGCTGACCATCGCCCTGCACCGGGTCTTCGAGTCGCCGAAGGACAAGGTGCTGTGGGACACCGGCCACCAGTCCTACGTGCACAAGCTGCTCACCGGCCGGCAGGACTTCTCCAAGCTGAAGATGAAGGGCGGCCTGTCCGGCTACCCCTCGCAGGCCGAGTCCGAGCACGACGTCATCGAGAACAGCCACGCCTCCACGGTGCTCGGCTGGGCCGACGGCATCGCCAAGGCCAACCAGCTGCTCGAACGCGACAGCCACGTCGTCGCCGTCATCGGTGACGGCGCCCTCACCGGCGGTATGGCCTGGGAGGCGCTCAACAACATCGCCGACGCCAAGGACCGCCCGCTGGTCATCGTCGTCAACGACAACGAGCGCTCCTACGCGCCCACCATCGGCGGCCTCGCCAACCACCTGGCCACGCTGCGCACGACCGACGGCTACGAGCGGTTCCTCGCCCGCACCAAGGAGGTGCTGGAGAAGACCCCCGTCGTCGGCAAACCGCTGTTCGACACGCTGCACGGTGCCAAGAAGGGCCTGAAGGACTTCATCGCCCCGCAGGGCATGTTCGAGGACCTGGGCCTGAAGTACGTCGGCCCCATCGACGGCCATGACATCGAGGCGCTGGAGTCGGCGCTGGCGCGGGCGAAGCGCTTCGGCGGGCCGGTCATCGTGCACTGCCTCACCGAGAAGGGCCGCGGCTACCAGCCCGCCCTCCAGGACGAGGCCGACCGCTTCCACGCCGTCGGCAAGATCCACCCCGACACCGGTCTGCCCATCGCCTCCTCCGGCGCCGACTGGACCTCCGTCTTCGGCGAGGAGATGGTCGCCCTCGGCAAGGAGCGCGAGGACGTCGTCGCCATCACCGCGGCCATGCTCCAGCCGGTCGGCCTGGACAAGTTCGCCAAGGCCTTCCCCGACCGGGTCTACGACGTCGGCATCGCCGAGCAGCACGGCGCCGTGTCCGCGGCCGGTCTCGCGCACGCCGGGGTGCACCCCGTCTTCGCCGTCTACGCCACCTTCCTCAACCGCGCCTTCGACCAGGTGCTGATGGACGTCGCCCTGCACAGGTGCGGGGTGACCTTCGTGCTCGACCGGGCCGGGATCACCGGTACCGACGGCGCCTCCCACAACGGCATGTGGGACATGTCGATCCTCCAGGTGGTGCCGGGGCTGCGGCTGGCCGCGCCGCGCGACGCGGACCAGGTGCGGGCGCAGCTGCGCGAGGCCGTCGCCGTCGACGACGCGCCGACCGTCGTGCGGTTCTCCAAGGGCGCCGTCGGGCCCGCGGTGCCCGCCGTTGGCCGGGTCGGCGGCATGGACGTGCTGCGGGAGCCGGGCACGGACACGCCGGACGTGCTGCTGGTGTCGGTGGGCGCGCTGGCGCCGATGTGCCTGGAGGTCGCCGCGCTGCTCGACCGGCAGGGCATCTCCACGACCGTCGTCGACCCGCGGTGGGTCAAGCCGGTCGACGAGGCGATGGCCCCGCTCGCCGAGCGGCACCGGGTGGTCGTGACCGTCGAGGACAACTCCCGCGTCGGCGGTGTCGGTTCGGCGATCGCGCAGGCGCTGCGCGACGCGGGTGTGGACGTGCCGCTGCGGGACTTCGGCATTCCGCCGCGCTTCCTCGACCACGCGTCGCGGGCCGAGGTCATGGCCGAGATCGGGCTGACCGCGCCCGACATCGCCCGCCAGGTCACCGGACTGGTCTCCAGGCTGGACGGCCGCTTCGACCGCACCACGGTCGACTCCGTCGAGCCCGCCCGCGACTAGCCCTCCGGGCGGGGCGCGGGTTTCGCCCGCGGGCGCGTGGGGGCTGGTCGCGCAGTTCCCCGCGCCCCTTTTCGGTGGGCTCGGCCGGGCGGTGAGCAGATGTGCTGTTCCCCTGCCGCAGCGGTCACCCGCCGGTCCGCGGCCGGCTCATCCCCGTACCGTCCGGGGGCCCGTCACCTCCGCGCCCAGTTCGCCGACCCTGCGGCGTAGTTCCCGGTCGGCGGTGACGACGAGGCAGGCGCGGGCACCGCGTTCGGCGACGAGGGCGACGATGTGGTCGTCGCCGCTGCCGGGCGCGGACTCGACGTGGACGCCGGGCACCGGGGCCACGCCCCGCGCCGCGCCCTCCACGACGAGGACGATCTCCACCGGACCGGGGCGCCCCGGCAGGCCCTCGGCGGCCAGCCGGTCACGGAGCCGCTCGGCGGCGCCGCGCCGGTCCCGCCACCAGCCGTCGGGCACCGACCCGACGACGTTCGCGGCGTCGACGATCACGAGCAGGGCAGCGGTGCGGTCCATGGGGCCCAGCCTCGCACGCCCGATGGGGTGCCCCACCCACACCGCCGACGACGGGCGGCTTAGAGTGATCGGGTGAACGGCAAGTGGCTCATACGCGGCCGGGACGGCCGCCTCAGCGTCTACCAGCTCTCCGGCGACGCCGTGCTGTGCCGGGCGGAGCGGGCACCGGGCGGTGCCTGGGACGCCCCGCGCAGGATCGGCGGCGACCAGCGGCTGCACCCGGTGCTCTCCGTCGGCCAGGGAATCGACGCCTACGGGCATCTGGTGTCATGGCGGCCCACGGTGCCCGGCGAATCCGGGCTGGTGCACTCCACGCACTTCAGGCCCCTGCTGGCGCCCCTGGACTGGGAACCCATCGGTCACCCGAACGGCAAGGGAGAGCGCACCGGCGATCCCTCCGTCGCCGTCGACGACCAGGGCCGTGCCCACGTCTTCCTCCGCAACGCGGCCGGTGGACTGAGCATGCGCGCCCAGTCGGTCAAGGGCGGCTGGGGCCCGTGGCGCGACTTCGGGGGCGAGGACATCCAGGGCGCTCCCGCCGCGGTCGCGGGCAAGGACGGCCGTATGGAGGTCTACGCGGCCGTGCCCGGCGCCGTCCTGTACTGGCGGCAGGAGAAGCCCGCCACCCCCTTCGTGGTGGAGGAGCGGGCGCAGACGGCGGTCCGCCCCGGCACCCTGCGCGCCCTGGCCACCTCCGCGGAGCACACCACGCTGTTCTTCACCGACGAGTCCGGAGACGTGTGCGCCTGGCGGCCGGGCGGCAAGCCCGTGCCGCTGGTCGCCTCCGCGGGCCCCGGCCCGGTCGCCGCGGTGCGCTGCGAACTCGACGGGCTGGACTGCACGTTGGTCGCCCAGCGGTCGTCCGCCGGACGGGTCGTGTTCGCCGCGTACCCCACCGAGGACGAGTCGGCCGGTGCCGTGTGGACCGAGTCCGGTCCCGTGCTGCCGGCGGACGCCGAGGTGGCGCTCACGCAGGACGCCGACGGCCGGGTGGTCGCCGCGGCGCTGTCCCCGTCGACGGGCAAGCTGCTCATCAGCCGCCGCAAGGAGGAACCGGGGCTGGCGCTGACGGCGTGGCAGGAGGTGTGATCACCTGATCTCCGTATCGCGCGCACCTGACGCGGCTCCATCGGCTCCCCTCGACGTGCGGGCGTGGCGCCCGGTACCGCGCCCGTAGGCGCGTCGTCCGCCGGGAGGCGGGGGACGCGAACGCAAGGCCCGGCTCGCCGCGGCAGCCGGGCACCGGCCCGGCCGCAGGCCGAGTAGCGGCGGCGCCCGGAAGCGGGCGACACGAAGAGGGCCTCCGCCCGGAAGCGGAGGCCCTCGTCATTCGTGCACGGACGTCACGCCGGAACCGAGGCCACGCCCGGAGCCAGGAACCGCTTGCCGGTCACCCGCTCGGAGACACCCTCACGGTCCAGGTACGGCGTGATGCCGCCCAGGTGGAAGGGCCAGCCGGCACCGGTGATCAGGCAGAGGTCGACGTCCTGCGCCTCGGCGACGACACCCTCGTCGAGCATCAGCCCGATCTCCTGCGCCACCGCCTCCAGCACCCGGGCGCGCACCTGCTCCTCGGTCAGGACGGCATCGCCCTGCTTGAGCAGCGCGGCGACCTCCGGGTCCAGCTCCGGCTTGCCGCTGTCGTAGACGTAGAAGCCGCGCTTGCCGGCCTCGACGACCGCCTTGAGGTTCGGGGAGACCCTGAAGCGGTCCGGGAACGCCCGGTTGAGCGTCTCCGACACGTGCAGACCGATGGCCGGGCCGACCAGCTCCAGCAGCACCAGCGGGGACATCGGCAGGCCGAGCGGCTCCACCGCCTTCTCCGCGACCTCGACCGGGGTGCCCTCGTCGATGACGTTCTGCACCTCGCCCATGAAGCGGGTCAGGATGCGGTTCACCACGAACGCCGGGGCGTCCTTGACCAGGACGGCCGTCTTCTTCAGCTTCTTGGCCACGGCGAAGGCGGTCGCCAGCGACGCGTCGTCCGTCTTCTCGCCGCGGACGATCTCCAGCAGCGGCAGCACCGCGACCGGGTTGAAGAAGTGGAAGCCGACGACCCGCTCCGGGTGCTTCAGCTTCGACGCCATCTCGCTGACGGACAGGGAGGAGGTGTTCGTCGCCAGGATCGCGTGCGCCGGGGCGACCGCCTCGACCTCCGCGAAGACCTGCTGCTTGACGCCGATCTCCTCGAAGACGGCTTCGATGACGAAGTCGGCGTCCGCGAAGCCCTCCGCCTTGTCCAGGACACCGGAGACCAGCGCCTTGAGCCGGTTGGCCTTGTCCTGGTTGATCCGGCCCTTGCCGAGCAGCTTGTCGATCTCGGCGTGGACGTAGCCCACACCCTTGTCGACACGCTCCTGGTCGATGTCGGTCAGCACGACCGGCACCTCCAGACGGCGCAGGAAGAGCAGGGCGAGCTGAGAGGCCATCAGGCCGGCGCCGACCACGCCCACCTTGGTGACGGGGCGCGCCAGGTTCTTGTCCGGTGCGCCCGCCGGGCGCTTGCCGCGCTTCTGCACCAGGTTGAACGCGTAGATGCCGGCGCGCAGTTCACCACCCATGATCAGGTCGGCGAGCGCCTGGTCCTCGGCGTCGTAGCCCTGCTGCAGGTCGCCGTTCTTGGCGGCGGCGATGATGTCCAGCGCGCGGTAGGCGGCCGGGGCCGCGCCGTGCACCTTGGAGTCCGCGACGAAACGGCCCTTGGCCACGGCCTGGTCCCAGGCCTCACCGCGGTCGATCGCCGGGCGCTCGACGACGATCTCGCCCTTGAGGACGGACGCCGTCCAGATCAGCGACTGCTCCAGGAAGTCGGCGCCCTCGAAGAGCGCGTCGGCGATCCCGAGCTCGTAGACCTGCTTGCCCTTGAGCTGCTTGTTCTGGTTGAGGCTGTTCTCGATGATGACCGAGACGGCCTTCTCGGCGCCGATCAGGTTCGGCAGCAGGGTGCAGCCGCCCCAGCCGGGAACCAGGCCGAGGAAGACCTCCGGCAGGGAGAACGCCGGCAGCGCCTTGGAGACGGTGCGGTAGGTGCAGTGCAGACCCACCTCGACACCGCCGCCCATCGCGGCGCCGTTGTAGTACGCGAAGGTCGGCACGGCGAGGCCCGCGAGGCGCTTGAACACCTCGTGGCCGCCCTTGCCGATGGCCAGCGCGTCCTTGTGCTCCTTGAGCAGCTCGACGCCCTTGAGGTCGGCGCCGACGGCGAAGATGAACGGCTTGCCGGTGATGCCGACGCCGACGATGTCGCCGGCCGCGGCCTCCGCCTCGACCTGGTCGATCGCGACGTTGAGGTTCGCCAGCGAGGCCGGGCCGAAGGTGGTCGGCTTGGTGTGGTCGAAGCCGTTGTCCAGCGTGATCAGGGCGAACCGCCCGGCGCCGGACGGCAGGTCGAGGTGGCGTACGTGCGCCTGCGTCACGACCTCGTCGGGGAACAGCTCGGCCGCGCCCTTCAGGAGCTCAGCGGTGGTGCTCACTTGGTGCCTCCGTCGAAGTGCGGGTTCTCCCAGATGACCGTCGCGCCCATGCCGAAGCCGACGCACATGGTGGTCAGGCCGTAGCGGACCTGCGGCTGCTCCTCGAACTGGCGGGCCAGCTGGGTCATCAGCCGGACGCCGGAGGAGGCCAGCGGGTGGCCGAAGGCGATGGCGCCGCCGTACTGGTTGACGCGCTCGTCGTCGTCCGCGATGCCGTAGTGGTCCAGGAAGGCCAGGACCTGGACGGCGAACGCCTCGTTGATCTCGAACAGGCCGATGTCGGAGATGGACAGCCCCGCCTGGGCGAGGGCCTTCTCCGTCGCCGGGATCGGGCCGTAGCCCATGACCTCCGGCTCGACGCCCGCGAAGGCGTAGGAGACCAGGCGCATCTTGACCGGCAGGCCGTTCTCGCGCGCGAAGTCCTCGGAGGCGATCAGGGAGGCGGTGGCACCGTCGTTCAGACCGGCCGCGTTGCCGGCGGTGACCCGGCCGTGGACGCGGAACGGGGTCTTGAGACCGGAGAGGTTCTCCAGGGTGGTGCCCGGGCGCATCGGCTCGTCGGCGGTGACCAGGCCCCAGCCGGTCTCGCCGGCCTCCGGGTTGGTGCGGCGCACGGAGATCGGGACCAGGTCGGCCTGGATCTTGCCGTTGGCGTACGCCTTGGCGGCCTTCTCCTGCGAGCGCACCGCGTACTCGTCGGCGCGCAGCTTGGTGATCTGCGGGTAGCGGTCGTGCAGGTTCTCGGCGGTCATGCCCATGAACAGCGCCGACTCGTCGACCAGCTTCTCGCTCACGAACCGCGGGTTGGGGTCGACGCCCTCGCCCATCGGGTGGCGGCCCATGTGCTCGACACCGCCGGCGACGGCGACGTCGTAGGCACCGAAGGCGACCGAACCGGCGACCGTGGTCACGGCGGTCAGGGCGCCGGCGCACATGCGGTCGATGGAGTAGCCCGGGACGGAGGTCGGCAGGCCCGCGAGGATCCCGGCGGTGCGGCCGAGGGTCAGGCCCTGGTCGCCGATCTGCGTGGTCGCGGCGACGGCGACCTCGTCGATCTTCTTGGGGTCGAGACCGGGGTTGCGCCGCAGCAGCTCCCGGATCGCCTTCACGACGAGGTCGTCGGCGCGGGTCTCGTGGTAGATGCCCTTCGGGCCCGCCTTGCCGAACGGGGTGCGGACGCCGTCGACGAAGACGACGTCCCTGACGGTACGAGGCACGATGGCTCTCCTCCAGGTGCGGGATAGGCACTACTGCGGTGCGCATGCGCTGAGCGCGCGCTCAGGCCCATGCTACTTGTGGGTAACGTAGCTGCCCAGCCCCGGAGGTCCAAGCGGCGAACGTCACACCTTCGGGGGAGCCGTGGACGATCGGCGGGACGCTTCCGGTCGGCTCGACGACGGCGTGCGCCGTCGACCACCGTCCACCACGCCTTCCACGTCTCCTTCCCTGCCATGCCGCTCCAGGATCTTGGCGCGATCTCGACGCCCTCGTTCCGCTTCGAGGAACCCCTCGGCGCCCACTGGGCCCCTCTCGGCGGCAGCGATCCCGGTCGTCCTGCCGCCCCTGGTCGGTTCTCTCGCTACGGCTACGCGGACAACGCCGCCACCAGGACCGGCGTGACCAGCTCGACCTGCCACGGCCGGGCGCCGTGGCCGGACAGCGCGTCCGAGACGGACTCCTCGCTGACCGCCTTCGGCGGCTCCCAGCAGACCCGCCGCACGGTGTCCGGTGTGATCACGTTCTCCTGCGGCATGTTCAGCTGTTCGGCCAGGGCCGACACGGCGGCCCGAGCCGCCGACAGCCGCGCCGCGGCCGCCGGGTCCTTGTCGGCCCACGCCCGCGGCGGCGGCGGCCCGGTCACCGGCTGCCCCGGCTGCGGCAGCTGGGCGTCGGACAGCGCCCTGGCCCGGTCGACGGCGGCCTGCCACTGCTCCAGCTGCCGCCGCCCCATCCGGTGCCCGAAGCCGTTCAGCGCGGCCAGCGCGTGCACCGTGCCCGGAAGGGCGAGCGCCGCCTCCACGATCGCCGCGTCGGACAGCACCTTGCCCGGCGAGACGTCACGCCGCTGAGCGATCCGGTCCCGGGTCTGCCACAGCTCCCGTACGACGGCCAGCTGCCGGCGCCGCCGCACCTTGTGCATGCCGGAGGTGCGCCGCCACGGGTCCTTGCGGGGCTCGGCGGGCGGCGCGGCCGCGATCGCCGCGAACTCCTGTCGGGCCCAGTCCAGCTTGCCCTGCCGGTCCAGCTCCTTCTCCAGCGCGTCGCGCAGGTCGACGAGCAGTTCGACGTCCAGCGCGGCGTAGCGCAGCCAGGGCTCGGGGAGCGGGCGGGTGGACCAGTCGACGGCGGAGTGGCCCTTCTCCAGGACGAAGCCGAGCACGCTCTCGACCATCGCGCCGAGTCCGACCCGGGGGAACCCGGCGAGCCGGCCCGCCAGCTCGGTGTCGAACAGGGTGGTCGGCACCATGCCTATCTCGCGCAGGCACGGCAGGTCCTGGGTGGCGGCGTGCAGCACCCACTCGGTGTCGGCGAGGGCGTCGCCGAGCGCGGAGAGGTCGGGGCAGGCGACGGGGTCGATCAGCGCGGAGCCGGCGCCCTCGCGGCGCAACTGGACGAGGTACGCGCGCTGCCCGTACCGGTAGCCGGAGGCGCGCTCGGCGTCGACGGCGACGGGGCCCTGCCCTTCGGCGAAGGCGGCGATCACCTCGGCGAGGGCGGTCTCGTCGGCGATCACCGGTGGGATGCCCTCACGGGGCTCCAGCAATGGTGTCGGCGCCCCTTGAGCAGTAGATCCGCCGTCGTCCGGAGGGGCGCCTCCGGTGGTTCGCAGTGAGCTGGCTGCTGCGGTTTCTTGGGCGTCGGTCACCTGTCAAGGGTATCCGTGTGCGGACGGCGCCCGCCGACGGAACGTTCCGTCGACGGGCACCGAGGGGACGCAAACCAGTCACGCCGCGGAAAGGCGGGGTTCACGAACGGGTGAGGGGAGAGGAGAGGGGTGATGGGGGGCGGGGGTGAAGGCGGGGGACCAGGGGGACGCCGGGGTGCCGGGGAAAAGGAGCGGGGGACGGGGCGGTACCGGAGGCGGCGGGAGCGCCTGCGGTGCTCGGGGTCAGTGGATGATGCCGGTGCGCAGGGCCACCGCCACCATGCCGGCGCGGTCGCCGGTGCCCAGCTTGCGGGCGATCCGGGCGAGGTGGCTCTTGACGGTGAGTGCGGACAGGCCCATCGAGACGCCGATCGCCTTGTTGGACTGGCCCTCGGCGACGAGGCGCAGGACCTCGACCTCGCGGCCGGAGAGCTCGCGGTAGCCGCCCGGGTGGCTCGGGGCACCCGGGGGGCGACGGTGCAGGCGGGCGGCCGCGGCGCCGATGGGGGCGGCACCGGGGCGGGTGGGGAGCCCGACGTTGGTGCGGGTGCCGGTGACGACGTAGCCCTTGACACCGCCGGCGAGGGCGTTGCGGACGGCGCCGATGTCGTCGGCGGCGGAGAGAGCGAGGCCGTTGGGCCAGCCGGCGGCGCGGGTCTCCGACAGGAGGGTCAGCCCGGAGCCGTCGGGGAGGTGGACGTCCGCGACGCAGATGTCGCGGGGGTTGCCGATGCGGGGACGAGCCTCCGCGACGGACGAGGCCTCGATGACGTCGCGCACACCGAGCGCCCACAGGTGGCGGGTGACGGTGGAGCGGACGCGCGGGTCGGCCACGACGACCATGGCGGTGGGCTTGTTCGGGCGGTAGGCGACCAGGCTTGCGGGCTGCTCGAGGAGAACGGACACCAGGCCTCCTGGGATGGCGGGATGGGGACGAACCCTGCTTTTCAAGGTCACAGTCGTCTTCGGCACCGAGCCCGGCCGCCTTTAGGAAATGATCACGATCTAGTGAGTAACAATCAGTGCAATTCGGACGTGCGCTCGATCATCCGAAGGTCAAATCGGATCGGACGGGTGCGATCGAGCCCGTTTGAGTGGCGAGACAGGTCACAAAGTGTCCGTATCGACAAAGAGATGCCCAAGACCGGCTCGCAGAGGGTTGACCGACGGCACCCCTGGACACACCGCTGCCCCGGGCGACCGTGACCCGGGGCAGAAGGGACCTGAGAGGGAGGGTGGGGGTGGCTGGGGGAGGGGCGCCCGGGGGCGGGCGGGGCGGAGGGCGGGTCAGCGGGAGTGCGGATCCCGGCGCTGCGGCAACGTCACCACCGACGCGTCACCGGGACCGGCCGGCGGCAGTCCCGCGACCTGCGCCAGCAGGTCGCACCAGGACGCCAGATGACCGGCCGTGTCCGGCACCCCGCCCAGCCCCTCGCGCGGCGTCCAGGACGCACGGATCTCGATCTGCGAGGCGGCAGGCCGCGCGGCCAGCCCGCCGAAGTGGTGCGAACTGGCGCGGGTCACGGTGCCGCTCGGCTCGCCGTACGTCAGCCCCCGCGCCTGCAGCGCACCGGTCAGCCAGGACCAGCACACCTCCGGCAGCAGCGGGTCGGCCGCCATCTCCGGCTCCAGATCCGCCCGGACCAGCGTCACCAGCCGGAACGTTCCGCGCCAGGCGTCGTGCCCGGCCGGGTCGTGCAGCAGCACCAGCCGTCCGTCGGCCAGGTCCTGCTCACCGTCGACCACCGTCGCCTCCAGCGCGTACGCGAAGGGGGCGAGCCGCTTGGGCGCCGGGGTCGGCTCGACCTCGATCTGCGGCCGCAGCCGACTGCCTCGAAGGGCCTCGACCGCGGCGCCGAACGCCGGTGGCACCGTGCTGTCCGGATGCCGGTCCGTCTCCCCCACGTCCTTCGCGTCGTCCATTCCGCCCGTGCCGTCCGACAGTCGTCCCTGAGCCGCAGCCATGCGGGAAGGTTAAGGGGAACCGGCGCCTCGTGTCGGCGTAGACACCCCGGGTCCCGGTGCGTGTGATCCGCCGCCGGGTGCCGCGGTCCCCCGGGTCGGTGCCGTGCGAGACTTGCCCCGTGAGTGCCAACGGAAGCCCCTCGGGCCAGCAGCCGACCGCCACGTACGACTCCCCGTTCCTCAAGGCGTGCCGACGTGAACCCGTCCCGCACACCCCGGTGTGGTTCATGAGGCAGGCCGGGCGCTCGCTGCCGGAGTACCGCAAGGTCCGCGAGGGCATCGGCATGCTGGACTCCTGCATGCGGCCCGAGCTGGTCACCGAGATCACCCTGCAGCCCGTGCGACGGCACGGCGTGGACGCGGCGATCTACTTCAGCGACATCGTCGTCCCGCTCAAGGCCATCGGCATCGACCTCGACATCAAGCCGGGTGTCGGCCCGGTCGTCGGCCGCCCCGTCCGCACCCGCGCCGACCTCGCCCGGCTCCGCGACCTGACACCCGAGGACGTCTCGTACGTCACCGAGGCGATCGGCCTGCTCACCCGCGAACTCGGCACCACCCCCCTCATCGGCTTCGCCGGGGCGCCGTTCACCCTGGCGAGCTACCTCGTCGAGGGCGGCCCGTCCCGCACGTACGAGAACGCCAAGGCGATGATGTACGGCGACCCCGAGCTGTGGGCCGACCTCCTCGACCGCCTCGCCGACATCACGGCCGGCTTCCTGAAGGTGCAGATCGAGGCCGGCGCGAGCGCCGTCCAGCTGTTCGACTCCTGGGTCGGCGCCCTCGCGCCCGCCGACTACCGCCGCTCGGTGATGCCCGCCTCCGCCAAGGTCTTCCGGGCGGTCGCCGACTACGGCGTCCCGCGCATCCACTTCGGCGTCGGCACCGGCGAGCTGCTGAAGCTGATGGGCGAGGCCGGCGCGGACGTGGTCGGCGTCGACTGGCGCGTCCCGCTCGACGAGGCCGCCCGCCGCGTCGGCCCCGGCAAGGCGCTCCAGGGCAACCTGGACCCGACGCTGCTGTTCTCCACCCGCGAGGCCGTCGAGGCCAGGACCCGCGAGGTCCTCGACGCGGCCGCCGGCCTGGAGGGCCACATCTTCAACCTCGGCCACGGCGTCCTGCCGGCCACGGACCCGGACGCGCTGACCCGGCTGGTGGAGCACGTCCACGCGGAGACCGCCCGCTGACGCTCCCCGGGTGCCTCGGGGGGCGCGTCGCTGCGTCCGGCGGATGCCGTCGGACGCGGACGCGGTCACCAACTCGGGCGGGCCCGCCTGCCGAACAGCAACCCGCGTGGTTCCGGCGGTTGGGTCGTGCCCGGTTTGAGGGGCCAGGCGATCAGCATGCCCGCCAGGAAGCCGACCACGTGGGCCGCGTAGGCCACCGTGCCCGCGTCGGAGACGCCCTGGCCGGAGGAGTAGACCGCCTGGAGGACGAACCAGAAGCCCAGGACCAGCCAGGCCGGCAGGCGGAGCGGCAGGAAGACGAGGAAGGGGACGAGGACCCAGACCCTGACCCTCGGATACAGGACGAGATACGCGCCGAGCACGCCCGCGATCGCCCCGGACGCGCCGATCAGCGGGTCCGTCGAGTCGTCGTTGAGCAGGGCGAAACCGTACGACGCCGCGTAGCTGCAGGCCACGTAGAACAGCGCGAAGCGGACGTGGCCCATCCGGTCCTCGATGTTGTTGCCGAAGATCAGCAGGAAGAGCATGTTGCCCAGCACGTGCGGCCAGCCGCCGTGCAGGAACATCGAGGTGAGCACGGACAGCGGAGGCGACTTGTCGTAGTCCGGCGGGCCCAGCACACAACCCGGACCGTTCGCGCCGAGCCCGACCTCGCCCGTGGGGACCAGCCGCGGCATCTGATGGTGGATCAACTCACTCGGCACCACCGCGTACTGGTCCAGGAACGCGTGCAGGTGGCAGGACTGGGCCAGGCTGCTGTCCCCCGCCACGGAGCCGGCCAGACCGGGCATGAACAGGAACACCAGCACGTTCGCGGCGATCAGCGCGTAGGTCACCCAAGGGGTGGTGCGCGCCGGGTTCAGATCATGGACGGGGATGACCACACAGAACTACTGCCCCCGATCCGTTGGGCGAATCGGTGAACGGCGTCCCCCGTCCGCGCGTATCACTCGGCAACCGCCCGCGGTGCGGGGAAGGCACGCCGCGGGGCCGACGTGAGGAACAGGCGATGAACGACCGAGTGACCCCTGCGCTGCCCGTCCAGGCGCTGCCGGACGGCGAGGCGGAACTCTCCCTGGTGGTGCGGCTGCCGTGGGAGGACGTGGCCCGGCTGGGCCAGGAGGCGGGCCGGCTGGCGGCGCAGGCTCAGCGGCCGGTGACCCTGGACGAGGCGGTGAGCCACCGGCTGCGGTCCCGCCCCGCGGCGGCCGCGCACGCCAAGCCGGCGGCCGAGCAGCCCGCGGCCGTCTCCTCGCTGCCCAGGCTCAGCGGGACAGCCTAGCCGCGGCCTTCCGGGCCGCCACCAGGACCGGGTCCCACACCGGACTGAACGGAGGCGCGTACCCCAGGTCCAGGGTCGTCATCTGCTCCACCGTCATGCCCGCCGTCAGGGCGACCGCGGCGATGTCGACCCGCTTCGCCGCCCCCTCCCTGCCCACGATCTGCACGCCGAGCAGCCGCCCGGTCCGGCGCTCGGCGAGCATCTTCACCGTCATCGGGGAGGCCCCGGGGTAGTACCCGGCCCGGCTGGTCGACTCGACGGTGACCGTCTCGAACCGCAGGCCCGCCCTGCGGGCGTCCTTCTCGCGCAGGCCGGTCCGCGCGATCTCCAGGTCGCAGACCTTGCTGACGGCCGTGCCGACCACGCCGGGGAACGTGGCGTAACCCCCGCCGGCGTTGGTGCCGATGACCTGGCCGTGCTTGTTGGCGTGGGTGCCCAGCGCGATGTGCCGCTCCTGGCCGGACACCAGGTCGAGCACCTCCACGCAGTCGCCGCCCGCCCACACCTTCTCCTGGCCGCGCACCCGCATCGCCAGGTCGGTGAGCAACCCCCGGTGCGCGCCCAGCGGGAGGCCGGCGGCCTCGGCGAGCCCGGTCTCCGGGCGGACGCCGATGCCGAGGATCACGATGTCGGCCGGGAACCGCGCGTCCCGGGTGACCACCTCCCGCGCCCAGCCGTCGTCGTCCGTGACCACCCCGGTGACCTCGGCGTCGTTCACCATGGTGATGCCGAGCCCCTCCATCGCGGAGTGCACCAGCCGGCCCATGTCCGGGTCCAGGGTCGCCATCGGCTCGCTGCCCCGGTTGACGACGGTCACCTCGTACCCGCGGTTGATCATCGCCTCGGCCATCTCCACGCCGATGTAGCCCGCCCCGACGACGACCGCGCGGCGCCCACGCGCGCGTGCCAGCGTGTCCAGCAGCGTCTGTCCGTCGTCCAGGGTCTGCACCCCGTGCACGCCGCGGGCGTCGCCGCCCGGCATGTCCGGACGGATCGGACGGGCACCGGTCGCGATCACGAGCTTGTCGTACGACGTCCAGGACTCGGCCCCGGAGTCGACGTCACGCGCGCGTACCCGCTGCCCGGCCACGTCGATCTCCGTGACCTCGGTACGCAGCCGCAGGTCGATGCCCCGGGCGCGGTGCTCCTGCGGCGTCCGGGCGATCAGCCGGTCCCGGTCGCGGACGGCGCCGCCCACCCAGTACGGGATGCCGCACGCCGAGTACGACGTGAAGTGGCCCCGCTCGAAGGCAACGATCTCCAGGGCGTCCGGGCCCTTCATCCGCCGGGCCTGGGACGCCGCGGACATGCCCGCGGCGTCCCCGCCGATCACGACCAGCCGTTCCCGGCCGCCACCGCCCCCGCCGCCATTTCCGTTCATGGTCATGTGAACACGCTACGGGGACCCGGCACTTCAGTCCTCCCGGTCCTCCTCGCCGCGCTCCTCGTCCGGGTGGGCGGCGGCCGGTGCGCCGGATCCGACCGGCGCCACCGCGGGTGCCGGCACCGGCGGGTAGGCGGGGGCCGGCGCGGCGGCGCGGCGCCGCCGGGGCCGGACCACACGCAGCCACACCAGCACCAGCACCAGCGCCGCGACCGCGAACGGCAGCACCGCGGCGACGACCACCGCCACCCACCGCAGCACCGACACGAACGCGTCCCAGCCGCCGGCCAGGGCGTCCAGCAGGCCGGGGTCGTCGTCCTTGCCCCCGTCCTCGTCCTCGTCGGGCGCCGGCGGCGTGTCGAGGGTCAGCGTGATCGTCGCCAGGCTGGTGCGGTCCTTCAGGGACGCCTGGCGGGCGAGCAGCGACTCCAGGTCCGCCTGGCGCTTGCTCAGCTCCGCCTCCAGCGAGAGCACGTCGCTGAGCTCGGTGGCCCGGTCCATCAGCTCGCGCACGCGCGCGACGCTCGCGCGCTGCGAGCGGACCCGGCTGTCGACGTCGACGACCTGGTCGGTGACGTCCTGGGCCTTCGCCGTGCGCTCCACGAGCTTGCCCGTGCCCTGCAGCCCGGTGAGCACCGCCTGGTACTTCTCGACGGGCACCCGCAGCACCACGCGCGTGTGCTCGCTGCCGTCCTCCTCCCGCGTGGTGCTCTCCTCACCGACGTAGCCGCCCGCGTCCTCGGTGGTGGAGCGGGCCTGGTCCAGTGCCTTCGGCACGTCCTCGACCTGCACGGTCAGGGTGGCGGTGCGGATGATCCGGTTGACGGGGAGCGCGGCCGGGGAACCGGCCTTCGCGTCGGCCCCGTTCCCGGACGATCCGGCGCCCGCCGCGGTGTCCTCCCCGGCGGCGCCCGCCGCCGGGCCCGCGGCCTCACCACCGACCGCCGGCTGGGCCGCCTCGTCCCGGGCGGCCCCCTTGGCGGCGCCGGAGTCGCCGCTGTCGGCACCGGCACAACCGGTGAGCGCGACACCGGCGGCGAACAGCAGACCGGCCAGCACTCCTACCGGCCGGCGTACGGAATGACGTGTGGGCATACGGGCTTACCCCCCGACTTGGTGACCACTGACGCTCCTTTGACGCCGCAACCGGCCGGAACGTTGGACGGCGCCCGTTCCGAAGCGGTCACGGTCCGGACTCGGCGCAGCCACGGGGGTCCCGTTCGGCAGGGCCGGACGGCCCTGGCGTGACTGTCGGTGGCGTTTGAGAGGCTGGAGCCATGAGCGCAGCAGGTACGGGCACAGGCACGGACCCGGGTCGGACGGACACAGCCCGGACGGACACAGATCAGGTCGTCGTCATCGGAGCCGGCATCGCGGGGCTGGCCGCGGCACACCGGCTCCTGGCCCGCGGGGCACGGGTCACCGTCCTGGAGGCGTCCGGCAGAGTCGGCGGCAAGCTGTTCGCCGGCGAGATCGCGGGCGTGCGCGTCGACCTGGGCGCCGAGTCGATGCTGGCCCGCCGCCCGGAGGCGGTCGGCCTGGCGCGCGAGGTGGGCCTCGCCGACCGGCTGCAGCCCCCGGCCACCGCGACCGCGTCGATCTGGACCCGCGGCGCCCTGCGCCCCATGCCCAAGGGCCATGTCATGGGCGTCCCGGGCACCGCCGCCGCCCTGTCCGGCGTGCTGTCCGCCGAGGGCGTGTCCCGCATCGAGCGGGACGCCGACCTGCCGCCCACCGAGATCGGCGACGACGTGGCGGTGGGGGAGTACGTGGCGGCGCGGCTCGGCCGCGAGGTCGTCGACCGCCTGGTGGAACCCCTGCTCGGCGGGGTGTACGCCGGTGACGCCTACCGCATCTCGATGCGCTCGGCGGTCCCGCAGCTCTTCCACGCGGCGCGCAGGCACCCCTCCCTGACCGAGGCCGTCCGCGACATCCAGGCCCGGGCGTCCGCCGCGCCGCAGCAGCCCGGACCGGTGTTCGCGGGCATCGAGGGCGGCATCGGCTCGCTGCCGCTCGCCGTCGCCGACGCCGTCCGTGCGCGCGGCGGCGAGATCCGCACCGGCACCCCGGTGACCGCCCTGCGACGCGATCCGGACGGCGGCTGGCGGGTGACCGCGGGCGAACGCGTCCTGGCCGCGGACGCCGTCGTCCTCGCCGTGCCCGCGCCCGTGGCCGCCGAACTGCTGGCCGCCGAGTCCCCGGCGGCCGCCGCCGAGCTGCGCGCCGTGGAGTACGCCTCGATGGCCCTGATCAGCCTCGCCTACCGCCGCGCCGACGTCACCCTGCCCGACGGCAGCGGCTTCCTCGTGCCGCCGGTCGACGGACACACCATCAAGGCGTCCACGTTCGCCTCCCAGAAGTGGGGCTGGCTCGCCGACCAGGACCCGGACGTGGTCGTCCTGCGCACCTCCGTCGGGCGGTACGGCGAGACGGAGATCCTCGACCGCCCCGACGCCGGCCTCGTCGACGTCTCGCGCCACGACCTGCGCGAGGCCACCGGCCTGGACGCCGTCCCGCTGGAGACCCGCGTCACCCGCTGGACCGACGGCCTGCCCCAGTACCCGGTCGGTCACCACGCGCGCGTGGCCCGGATCCGCGAGCACATCGCGAAGCTGCCCGCCCTCGCGGTGTGCGGCGCGCCCTACGACGGCGTGGGCATCCCCGCGTGCGTCGCCAGCGCCTACGCGGCGGTGGACCAGTTGGAAGGAGACCTGAGCGGTGCGGACGAGCTCACCGCCGACCCGGTGCAGAGTCCGCACGCAGGAGCAGGAGAATGAGGGACATGAGTGACGACGCCCCCACCACCGAGCCCGGCCGTATCCCCAACAAGGGCAAGCTGGCCAAGGACCTGAACGAGGTCATCCGCTACACGCTCTGGTCCGTCTTCCGGCTGAAGGACACGCTGCCCGAGGACCGCGCTGGGTACGCCGACGAGGTTCAGGAGCTGTTCGACCAGCTGGCCGCGAAGGACGTCACGGTCCGCGGCACGTACGACGTGTCGGGCCTGCGCGCCGACGCCGATGTCATGATCTGGTGGCACGCCGAGACCAGCGACGAGCTCCAGGAGGCGTACAACCTCTTCCGCCGCACCAAGCTGGGCCGCGCCCTCACGCCGGTCTGGTCGAACATGGCGCTGCACCGTCCCGCCGAGTTCAACCGCTCGCACATCCCGGCGTTCCTCGCCGACGAGACGCCGCGCAACTACGTGAGCGTCTACCCGTTCGTCCGCTCCTACGACTGGTACCTGCTGCCGGACGAGGACCGCCGCCGCATGCTCGCCGACCACGGCAAGATGGCCCGCGGGTTCCCGGACGTCCGTGCCAACACGGTCGCCTCGTTCTCGTTGGGCGACTACGAGTGGCTGCTCGCGTTCGAGGCCGACGAGCTGTACCGCATCGTCGACCTCATGCGCCACCTGCGCGGCTCCGAGGCCCGGATGCACGTCCGCGAGGAGGTCCCGTTCTTCACGGGCCGCCGGAAGTCCGTGGCCGAGCTGGTGGCCGGCCTGGCCTAGGGAAGCGGCCGACACGGCCCCGGTGCCCCGGCCGGAAGGGCACGGGGGCCGCGTCGACCGGCCGGCCGCGCAGTGTCCGCCCCCGGAGCCGCCCCGGTGTCACTTCCCGCCCGACGGCTCCGGCTCCGGACGCCCCGCGCACGCCGCGTGCCGGCCGGGCAGCCGTCCTTCGAGCAGGTAGGTCTCGAAGTAGCCGTTGACGCATCCGTTCGGCCCTCCGGCAATCCCGTGCGTCCCCGCGTCCCGCTCGGTCACCAGCACCGAGCCCGCCAGCCTGCGGTGGAGTTCCAGCGCCCCCTCGTAGGGCGCCGCCGCGTCCCGCTCGGCCGCCAGGATCAGCGTCGGCGGCAGCTCCCCGGGCCCGGTGCGCACATCCAGCGGGCGCTGCCGGGGCGCCGACCAGAACGCGCAGGGCAGATTCGTCCACACGTTGTCCCACGTCTCGAACGGCGCCACCCGCGAGAGCCGTGTGGCGTCGCGGTCCCACACCCGCCAGTCGGTCGGCCAGGGCGCGTCGTTGCACTCCACGGCCGTGTAGACGGCGCTCGCGTTCTCCGCCTCGGCCGCCACCCGGGTGACCGGTCCGGCCTGCGCGATCAGCTGGCGCGGATCGCCCCTGAGGTAGTCCGACAGCGCCCGCGCGCGGTGCGGCCAGTAGTCGTCGTAGTACCCGGCCTGCAGGAACGCCCCCTGCAGCTGGCCGGGACCGACCTTGCCGCCGGCCGGCTCCTCGGCCAGCCGGGCCCGTGCCCGCTCGTAGCTGCGCAGCACCGCCGCCGAGGTCCGGCCCAGCCCGTAGGTGTCGTGGTGCCGGGCGATCCACTCCCGGAAGTCCGCCCAGCGGCCCTCGAACGCCGCTGACTGGGCGAGGTTGTTGCGGTACCAGACCCGGCCCGGGTCCGGGTCGACCGGCGCGTCGAACACCATGCGCCGTACGTGGGACGGGAAGAGCGTCGCGTAGACGGCGCCGAAGTACGTGCCGTACGAGGCACCCATGAAGGTCAGCCGGTCCTCGCCGAGTGCGGCCCGCAGGACGTCCAGGTCACGCGCGTTGTTGAGGGAGTGGTGATGGCGCAGCGCCGCGCCGTTGCGCTCGGCGCAGCCGCGCGCGTACGCCTTCGCCCGCGCGACGCGCTCCCGCTTGTAGGTCTCGGAGGGGTGGGCCGGTGCCATCGACGGGCCCTTGAAGAAGTGTCCGGGGTCCTGGCAGGACAGCGGCGCCGAGCGGCCCACCCCGCGCGGGTCGTAGCCGACGAGGTCGTAGGCGCCCGCGATGCGCTTCCACCCCGGCATCAGCCCGATCAGCGGGAAGTACCGGCCGGAACCGCCGGGACCGCCCGGGTTGAACACCAGTGCGCCCTGCCGGGGCACCTTGCGCTCGCTGTGGTGCGGGTCGCGCCGGGTGGCCTCGACCCGGCTGACGGCCAACTCGATCTGCTCGCCGTACGGGCGGGTGTAGTCGAGCGGCACCTCGACCGTGCCGCACACCATGCTGCCCGGCAGGTCCTCGGCGTCGGGGCACCGGCCGAAGGAGATGCCGGCGGCCGCGGCCCGGGCGGCGGCGACGGCGGTGCCGTACCGCTCGGCGACGGCCCGGCGCGGCCCGGCGGCGTCGGGGGCGCCATCCGCCGGGACTGCGGTGAGACCGGCCAGGAGCAGGGCTCCGGCGGCCGAGTAGAGGGCGGCGGCTCTCATCGCGTGTCCCTTCGGTGCGCGGCGGCGACAGGAGGGATGTTTCGATCGCCCGGCACGGAAGGCAAGGACCGCCCCCGGGTGTCGTCCCCAATGCCCCCGCACGCCCCCCGGCGTGCCCCACCGGCCCGGCCGGGCCCGGCCGGTGCTCAGGGGGAGGCGGTCGTGGGCTCCGGCGGCCCTGGCTCTGCGCTGCCGTTCCCTGGGCCGTCAGTGGGGAGACCGCGCCGTGAGATCGCGACGGCGGGCCGGCGGTCACACGGCCCCCGGGCCTCCGGCGCGGAGACGGAACCCGTCCGCCTCACCGGCGGATCAGCGCCCGCCCCACCCTGGCCAGCCGTGAGCGGCGGCGCGGGGCCGGTCCGGAGCGGTCCAGCCACCACCGTCTGAGGGCCCGCTCGGTACGGCCGTCGCCCGGACCGGTGCCGAGCAGCAGATGCTCCGCGAAGTCCAGCGCGTCCCGGCGGTACCCTCCCCGCATCGGCCGGGCATGGGTGTAGGCGAGGAACGCCGGACGGTAGGCGGAGCCCAGGATCTCGGGCAGTTCGGGCGCCACCTTGGCCACCACGGAGGCCCGCTTCGCCGCCAGCGCCCGCGCCTGAACGGCGAGCCGCGCCCGGTCGAACCCCTCCGGCGCGGGAGTCCCCGCGACCAGGGCCGACAGCAGCGCCGCCTGCGCGAGCCCGAGCCGCAGCCGGGCGGGCTCGGTGGGCGGCGGCTCCGGCGACGCCGCGCCGCCGTCCTCCGGTGCGCCCGGCAGGGCGCCGCCGTCCGGCGCCGCGGACGCCGTCCCCCGCAGCCCGGCCCCCGCCCGCACTGCCTCCCCGATGTCCGCCAACTCCCTTTCCAGCTCGCCAGGTCCGGGGAAGTCCTCGTCGCGTTCCAGGAGCACGCCGGGCGGGCGGACCCGGGACGCCAGGTCGGTGAGGATGTCGAGGACCGGACGCGGCACCGGGTGCGCGTGGCTGTCGTGCCAGACGCCGTCGCGCTCGAACCCGCCCGCGACATGGACGTACGCCAGCGCCTCCAGCGGCAGTTCGGCGAGCGCCTTGGCCGGGTCCTCGCCCCGGTTGACGTGGTTCGTGTGGAGGTTGGCCACGTCGATCAGCAGCCGTACGCCGGTGCGGTCGGCCAGCTCGTACAGGAACTGCTCCTCCGTCATCTCGTCGCCCGGCCACGAGATGAGCGCCGCGATGTTCTCGACGGCCAGGGGCACGGGCAGCGACTCCTGGGCGATGCGCACGTTCTCGCACAGCACGGCGAGGGCGTCGCGGGTGCGCGGCACCGGCAGCAGATGGCCGGCCTCCAGGCGGGGCGACGCGGTCAGCGCCCCGCCCGCCCGTACGAACGCGATGTGCTCGGTGACCAGGGGCGCCCCCAGCGCCTCGGCCCGTTCCGCGAGCGCCGCCAGCCGTCCCCCGTCGGGGCGGTCGGCGTCGCCGAGCCCCAGGGAGACCCCGTGCGGGACCACCGTCACGCCCCGCTCGCGCAGCCGCGTCAGGGAGTCCGGCAGATGCCCCGGGCAGACGTTCTCGGCGACCACCTCGACCCAGTCGATCCCCGGCATCTCTTCCACCGCGTCCGCGATCTCCGGCCGCCAGCCGATCCCCGTCCCCAGCCGTGCCACCTGTCCCGCCATGCTCCCTGTCCCCCTCCTGCGGCCCCCGTCGAGCAGTGCCCGGGGTATGTCCGCGCAGGCCGCCCGTGAACCGTGCGCCGGGCACTTTCAGAGCAACATTTGAGCTTCGCGCGGCGGCGCCTGGTGGGGCGTGGACACGTCGGCACAAGACCTCGCGTCCGAACCCTTGCAGGTTTCGGCCAAGGTGGCGCATTGTGGTCGCCCACCGCCTCACCGGCGCTCTCCCGGTCCGGCCCTCCCCCGGGCGGTGGCCTTCCCCATCCGTCTTCCCCCGGGCGGATGCGGTGGAGGGCCCCTGTTGCCGAGCCGCTCGGCAACAGGGGCCTCGGCTCGAAACACCTCACGCAGTCGAGCCGCCAAGCCGATGCCGAGGGCGGCGACCACGCCGGTTCCGCTCGTACGAGGCACCGGACCGGGTCCGGAGATCCGGTCGTACTCGGATGGCGAGCACGCAGACGTTCCCGTCCGCCGGCCCGCTACCGCAGCCCCGGATGCTCCGCCACCACCGTGCACGACCCGGGGGCGATCTCGGTGAACCCTGCGTCCCGCACCAGCGGGAGGCCGCTGGAGGTCAGTTCGGGCCAGCGTTCGGGCGGGGCCGTGCGTACGGCGAGGGGGAAACCCGCCTCGTGCCAGGCCGCCCGCTGCTCCTCGCGCAGCTCCCACCAGGCGAGCTGGGCGCCATGTCCGGCCTGTGCCATCGCCTTGCCTGCGGACATCGTCACCTTCGGGCTCATCCACAGCACCGGCACCCCGGGCCCGGCCGGCTCCGGCGGCTCGGGGTCGTCCAACTCGGTGCCGGACACCTGGAGTTTCGCCAGTTCCTTGGGCCATCCGTCGAGCGGAACCGGCGGGAACACCCGCACCTCGGCCGACCTCCCGGTCGCGGTGATCCCGGGCAGCGCCTCGGCCCGCCGCCACTCGGCGCCCCGGGCACGCCGGACCACCTTGCGGATCCGAGCGTCCTGCCAGTCCCGCACGGCCCGCGCCCACTCGCCGTCACCCCGCGCCCGCTCGTCGCTCAGCAGCATGAGCACGGCGCGCGCGGCGGTCTCCAGGGCGTCGGTACGGGCGGGCGGCGCGGCCTTCTCCAGCCGTACCACGAGCGGCAGCACGAACTGCCGCGCCTGGTCACGGGCGCCGGTCTCGGGCCGGAAGGGACTGTCATCGACTGACTCGCTCACGCCGACCAACCCTAATCCCCGGGTGAGGCAGGCCCGGGCCGTCGAGAGGAACCCGGTCGACGGCGCCCGCGACCGGCACCGGCCCATCGCTGAATCAGCCTGAGCAGGCCGTCCGCTGGGCCTCCTGCCATTCGCACACCGGGCACAGCGTGATGCCCTTGTACGCCTCCGGGTACTCCGTCGGCTCCCGGCACAGCACGCACTCCGCGTACGGCGGCCCGTCGGCCTTCGGGGGCCGGGACGCGTCGATGAGGCAGTAGTCGTCATCGCTCATACCCCCAGCGTACGAGCGCCCCCGGGCGGGCGCGGAGGCGTCACCGGCGCCCCGCCGGCAGATCCGACGAACCGCACCGTCGTGGCGCGGGCACGATGATGCGGACCCTTCGCCCGGTGGTGGAGCGGGCCGCCGGTGCGGGTCCGGAACCGGACCGGCGGCCGCGCCCGCGCCCCTCGGCCGGACGAGCGGCGCGGGTGGGGCGGAAGGCGTCACCCCCGCTCCCCGGTCGCCCCGATCAGCTCGGACACCTTCACGAAGCGGTAGCCCCGCCGCCGCAGCTCGGGCACGATCGTCCGCACGGCCCGCTCGGTGGCCGGGGCCGCGCTGCGGGTGCAGTGCATCACCACGACCGAGCCCGGCCGCACCCCGTCCAGCACCTGCCGGGCCACGGCGTCCGCGTCCGTGGCGAACGCGTCCCCGCTGACCACGTCCCACTGGATGGCCGTGACCCCGGCCCCGCCGACCGCGCGCAGCGCCCGCCGGTCGTAGCAGCCGCCGGGGAAGCGGAAGTACGGCATCGGGTCCGGCACCCCGGCCGCGCGGAACGCGGCGTACGCCCGCTCCACGTCCGCGCGCATCCGGTCCTCGGAGACGGTGGGCAGGCCGTAGCAGTCGGCGGTGAACGCGTAGTGACTGTAGGAGTGGTTGGCGATCTCGAAGAGGGGGTCGCGGCCGATGGCGCGGGCCTGGCCGGGGTACTGCTCGGCCCACCTGCCGGTCATGAACACGGTCGCCGGTACCTTCAGCGCGCGCAGCGCCGCGATGAGCTCCGGGTTGTCGAAGTGTTCCCCGGCGGCGGCGCGGGGTCCCTGGTCGGCGGTCATGTCCGCGTCGAAGGTGAGGGCGACGGCACGGTCCCGGGTGCGCGGCGCGTGCCGGAAGACGGGGGTCAGCCCGGCGGGCCCCGGCGCCAGCGTCGGCGGCCGGGCGTGCGCGGGTGCGGGCGGTGCCACCGACGGCGACGCGGCCGACGGTGACGCAGCAGGCGCCGGCCGGCCGGCGCGGGCCGGCTGTCCGGTGGCACCGCAGGCCGTGAGGGCGGTACCGAGGAGGGCCACGGCGATGGCACGACGTACACGAATGATCACCGTGTGACCATATGATCCGGTCGGTGTGCCGGATGCCGTACGGCGGGCGGCCCTCCGGTGAGGTCACCCGACCGGGCCTGCCGGGGGGCGGGTGGGCGAGGATGTACCCATGTCGTGGACGAGGAGCGGTCTGTGAGCGCGCCGCTGTACCAGCTGAAGGCCGAGTTCTTCAAGACGCTCGGGCACCCGGCGCGCATCCGGGTGCTGGAGCTGCTGAGCGAGCGGGAGCACGCGGTGGCCGAGATGCTGCCCGTGGTGGGGATCGAGCCGGCCCATCTGTCGCAGCAGCTCGCCGTCCTCAGGCGGGCGGGCCTCGTGGTGACCCGCAAGGAGGGGTCGAACGTCTACTACTCGCTGACCAGCCCGCACATCGCCGAGCTGCTGCGGGTGGCCCGCACCATCCTCTCCGGGGTACTGGCCGGCCAGGCGGAGCTCCTGGCCGACCTGCGAGCCGCCCCGGAACCGCCCCGCGGATCACAGCGCTGAACGGGACCGGCGCTCAGCGTGCCCAGGGGCCGGTCACCGCGAACGTCGTGCCCGGGTCGTAGCAGTTGACGAACATCGTCGTGCCGTCGGGGGAGAAGGTGACCCCCGCGAACTCGCCCCACGCCGGCTCCCGCGGGGTGCCGGTGTTCTGGCCGTTGCGCGCCACCGGGTACACCTCGCCCCCGCGCGTCACCCCGAAGACGTGCTGGGCGCCCGCGCCGTCCTCGCAGACCATCAGTCCGCCGCCGGGTGCGAGGCAGATGTTGTCGGGGGCCTCGCCGGGCAGCCGCACGTCGGTGTCCGGTCCGAAGACGATCACCAGGGTGAGGCGGCGGCGGGCCGGGTCGTACCGCCAGATCTGGCCGTGGTGGTCGGCCGCCGAGCCCTCGGAACCGCGGGCGTACGACGACACGAAGTACACGCACCGCCCGCCCCAGTAGCAGCCCTCCAGTTTCTGGGCGTGGGTGATGCCCCTGGGGCCGTAGTCCTGGAAGCGGGTCGGTGTGCCGGTGGCCGACGGGTCCGGGACGTCGGTCCACTCGACGCCGTCGAAGACGGCCCCGGCCTCCTGGACCGAGGACAGGTCCGGCACGCCGGGCACCCGCATCGCCTGGAGCCGGCCACCCGCGCGCAGCGAACCCGTGCCGCCCAGCGGCCGCTCCGGCAGGAAGCGGTAGAACAGCCCGAACGGCCTGTCGAACGCGTCCTCCGTCTCGTACACGACCCCCCGGTGCGGGTCGATCGCCACCGCCTCGTGCTGGAAGCGGCCCATCGCGGTCAGCGGGACGGCGCCGGTGCGGCGCGGGCAGGCCGGGTCCACCTCGAAGACGAAGCCGTGGTCCTTGGTGTAGCCGTTGGTGCCGGCCCGGTCCTCGGTCTCCTCGCAGGTCAGCCAGGTACCCCACGGGGTGGGGCCGCCCGCGCAGTTGACAGCCGTGCCGGCGATGGCGACCCGCTCGTCGAGCACCGTGAGGTCGCCGCGCCCGTCCAGGGTGAGGGCCGTGCAGCCGCCCTTGCCCGCCGGGTCGTAGGTGAGGCCGGCCGCCAGGGGGACGGGGTGCGCCGCGGTGACGCGGTTCTCGTGGTTGCGGACGAGGTGGACCCGGCCGCGGGTGCCGGGCAGGGCCGTCATGCCGTCGGGGTGCGAGGGGACCGGGCCCTCCGCGGAGCGCAGCGGCTCGCCCTCCCGGGACAGCACCCGGTAGCGGAAACCTTCCGGCAGGTCGAGCAGGCCGTCCGGGTCGGGCACGAGCGGGCCGTAGCCGCGGTGGCCGAGCGGCAGGGCCGCGGCGGTGCCCGCGAAGAGGTCGGTGAGGGTTCCGGTGAACGCGATGCCCGCTCCCAGGGCACCGGTGCGGGCGAGGACCTGACGTCGTGTCGCGGACATGCGGGAACCTTCCTGCTGGCGGACAGGGACGGTCATCCCGCTGTCTCTATCACCCGCCGCGCGCCCCCGGAACCACGCCCGGCGCGCATGTCACCCGTCGGCGGAGGGGCGCGGTTCCTGCTGGGGAGCCCGCTCCAGGAACCTCAGCAACTCCACGGGGATGGGCAGGACCAGCGTGGAGTTCTTCTCGGCGGACACGGCCATCACCGTCTGGAGCAGACGCAGTTGCAGCGCGGCGGGGGTGTCCGCCATCTGCTGGGCCGCCTCGGCGAGCTTCTTCGACGCCTGCAACTCGGCGTCGGCGTTGATGACCCGGGCCCGGCGCTCGCGGTCGGCCTCGGCCTGGCGGGCCATCGACCGCTTCATGGTGTCCGGCAGCGAGACGTCCTTGATCTCCACCCGGTCGATCTGCACGCCCCAGCCCACGGCCGGACTGTCGATCATCAGCTCCAGGCCCTCGTTGAGCTTCTCCCGGTTGGAGAGCAGATCGTCGAGCTCGCTCTTGCCGATGATCGAGCGGAGTGAGGTCTGGGCCATCTGCGAGACGGCGAACCGGTAGTCCTCGACGTTGACGGTCGCCGCCGCCGCGTCCACGACCCGGAAGTACACGACCGCGTCGACGCGCACCGTGACGTTGTCGCGGGTGATGCCCTCCTGGGCGGGCACGGGCATCGTCACGATCTGCATGTTGACCTTCCGCAGCCGGTCCACACCCGGGACGATCAGCGTGAACCCGGGTGCCTTCACGGCGCCCCGCACCCGTCCGAGCCGGAAGACCACGCCGCGCTCGTACTGCTTGACGACCCGCGCGGCCGCGGCCAGGTACAGCAGTCCCGCGGCTGCCGCCGCCGCGAACGCTCCCAGCAGCTCCGCCACCATGGCGACCTCCTCACAAGAGGTCTGAATGTCTGCTTCTGCAACGATATGCCCGCTCTCCGGTCCGGGGCCACGCCCTGGGCCCCGGACCGGAGCGGCCGCTGACGCGGGGTCTTGGCGGCCGACGGGGTCCTCAGGCCGCCGTCACCACCTTCACCGGCTCACTGGCGGTGCTGCTGTGGCGTTCGGCCCAGGCCTCCAGGGCCGTGCGGCAGGCGTGGTCGAGATGGTGCAGGCCGGACAGGTCCAGCTCCACAGGACGGTCGTGCGGCAGTGACTCCAGGCTGTCGAGGATCTTCGGCAGCCGCAGGAAGGTGGCGTTGCCCGACAGATGCGCCTGGATGGGGCCCGCGCCCTTGTCGACGATCTCCAGCTTCATGTGCGAGGCCTCCCAGGCGGTCTTGACGACCGACAGGGCCAGGCCGATCAGTACGCCCTCGAACATGTTCACCGCCACGATGGACACCGCGGTGACCACGAGGATCAGCGCCTCGCCGCGGTGGCCCCGCCACAGGGCGGCCACCGAGCGGAACGGGATCAGTTTCCAGCCCGCGTGGACCAGGATGCCGGCCAGCGCGGGCAGGGGTATCAGGGCCAGCGCGGACGGCAGCAGCGCCGCGAACAGCAGCAGCCACGCGCCGTGCATCACCCGCGATGCCTTGGTGCGGGCGCCGGCCTGGACGTTGGCCGAGCTGCGCACGATGACGGCGGTCATCGGCAGCGCGCCGAGCACTCCGCACACGGCGTTGCCCGCGCCCTGCGCCATCAGCTCCTGGTCGTACCGGGTGCGCGGCCCGCTGTGCAGCCGGTCCACCGCCGCCGCGCTGAACAGCGACTCGGCGGAGGCGATCAGGGTGAAGGCCAGCACCGTGCCGAGCAGCGCGGGGCTCGCCAGCTCGCCGAAGGCGTCGGCGCCGGGCGGCTGGACGGCGTCCAGCAGACCCCGCACCTCCACGTTCGCCACCGGCACGGGCAGGACGAGGGAGGCCAGCGTCGCCAGGACCACCGCGGCGAGCGCCCCGGGCACCGCCCGTACCCGCTCGGGCAGCCGGCGCCAGCCGACCAGCACCGCGACGGTGCCCGCCCCGACCGCCAGCGAGGCCAGCGCCTCGCCGCTGCCGAGCGCGTCGACCGCCGCCCCGGGAAGGCCGATGATCTTGTCCAGACCGGAGGCGGGGGCCTTCAGGCCGGCCGCCGCGTACACCTGTCCGGCGATGATGACCAGACCGATTCCGGCCAGCATGCCCTCGACGACGGAGACCGAGATGGCCCGGAAGTAGCGGCCCAGCCGCAGCGCGCCCATGGCGAGCTGCAGCACCCCGGCGGCCAGCACGATGACGCCGAGCGCGGGCAGCCCGAACTCGTGGACCGCCTCGAAGACCAGTACCGTCATCCCGGCGGCCGGCCCGGACACCTGCAGACTGCTGCCCGGCAGCATTCCGGTGACCAGACCGCCCACGATGCCGGTGACCAGGCCCAGTTCGGCCGGTACGCCCGAGGCGACGGCCACCCCGACGCACAGCGGCAGGGCGACCAGGAAGACGACCAGGGACGCGGCGAAGTCCTGGCGTATGTGAGGGAACCGGCTCACGCGCGACCTCACAGCGCCTCGAACGAGTCGGTCGCGGGGCGGTGTTCGAACACGGCGCCGGTGTGCACCTCGTAGTACCAGCCGCGCAGCCGGAGCCGGCCGTCGGCGAGCCGTTCCTCGACGCACGGGTAGGAGCGCAGCCGCAGCAGTTGCGTCAGCACATGGTTGCGCACGGCCTCGGCGACCGTCGGGTCGGCGGCGTCGGCCGCCTTCGGCTCGTCGGCGGCGTGCGCCAGCCACTCCCGTACGGCGGGGACGGCGTCCAGGTCGTCGCCGCGCACCAGTGCGCCGATCGCGCCGCAGTGCGAGTGGCCGCAGACCACGATGTCCCGTACGCCGAGCACCTCCACCGCGTACTCGACGGTGGCGGCCTCGGCGGTGGGGCGCCCGAGGTCACGGGGCGGCACGATGTTGCCCGCGGTGCGCAGCTCGAAGAGCTGGCCGGGGCGGGCGCCCGTGATCAGGGCCGGGACGACCCGGGAGTCGGAGCAGGTGACGAACAGGACTTCCGGCGACTGACCCGCCGCCAGCGGGGCGAACTCCTCAGGGCGTTGTCCGAAGGTACGGGCGTTGTCGATGAGGGGCTGCATCTGTGATGACTCCTCCTGGCGCGTCGTGGGGGACGCGTCGGACGGGCAGGACAGGGTGTTGCGGCACGGCGGGACGGAATGCCCCCGGACCGCACCAACAGTTGGTCAACAACTGGTCAAGAAACACGTTAACCCTGCAAAGTCGATTGCAGGGTTAACGTGGCGTTGCCAGTGGAACAGCGCCTCAAAAGGGTGGGTCGGCTGGCTTGATCCGGACCTCTCAGGCGGGGTCGACCAGGCCCTTCGCGTCCCGGGCCAGGGCGGTGAGGCGGGAGATCGCGCGGAAGTACTTCTTCCGGTAGCCGCCCTTCAGCATCTCCTCGCTGAACAGCCGGTCGAAGGGGCGCCCGGAGGCCAGCACCGGGATCTCCCGGTCGTAGAGCCGGTCGGCGAGCACGACCAGGCGCAGCGCGGTCGACTGGTCGGGCACCGGTCCGACGTCCGTCAGGCAGACCGCGCGCACCCCGTCGGTCAGCGCGCCGTAGCGGCTGGGGTGCACGCGCGCGAGGTGCTCCAGCAGATGCGGGAAGTCGTCGAGACAAGCACCCTCGGTGGCGTACGCCGCCTTGGTCACCTGCTCGTCCGAGTACGGCGCGGGCGCCTCGGGCAGCCCGCGGTGGCGGTAGTCCTCGCCGTCGATGCGCAGCGCGCGGAAGTGTGCGGACAGGCCCTGGATCTCGCGCAGGAAGTCGGCGGCCGCGAACCGGCCCTCGCCCAGCTTGCCCGGCAGGGTGTTGGAGGTGGCGGCGAGCGCGACACCCGCGTCGACCAGCTTGCCCAGCAGGGTGGAGACCAGGACGGTGTCGCCCGGGTCGTCCAGCTCGAACTCGTCGATGCACAGCAGGCGGTGGCCGGACAGCGTTCGCACGGTCTGCTGGAAGCCCAGCGCGCCCACCAGATTGGTCAGCTCCACGAACGTGCCGAACGCCTTCAGGGCCGGTTCGGCCGGGGTCGCGTGCCACAGGGAGGCCAGCAGGTGCGTCTTGCCAACGCCGTAGCCGCCGTCGAGGTAGACACCGCGCGGGCCGGCCGGGGTCTTCGGAGCCTTCGCCCGGCCGAGGCCGAAGAACCCCCGTCTGGCGGTACCGCTCGCGTGCGCTCCGCCCAGCCCCACCGCGAAGGACTCCAGGACCTGCACCGCCTCGGTCTGGCTCGGCTGGTTCGGGTCCGGGAGGTACGTGCTGAAACGCACCGAGTCGAAGCGCGGCGGCGGCACCATCTCGGCGACCAGTCGGTCCGCGGGGACATGCGGCTCGCGGGCGCACAGGGAGAGCGGCGTCGCGTCGGCTGTCGCGTCGACGTCGATGGCGGGGGAGCTGTTGGCGGGGGAGGACGACACGCTTCCCCATGCTAGAGGTCGTGCCAGACTGCGGGATATGCGACGCCTGTTCCCTGTGACCGACCCGACAGCGGCGACGGAGCCCGGCCGGGGCTCCGCGGCCCCCGAGAACCCCGGGGCCGACCGCGAGTGGAGCCTCGCCGAGCTGGCCGACGCCTACGCCTATCCGGAGCCCCCGCCCGGGGAGCCGCGAGCCTGGCTGCGCGCCAACATGGTCTCCACACTCGACGGCGCCGCGCAGCACGACGGCCGCTCGCAGCCCATCTCCAACGCGGTGGACATGCGGATCTTCGGCACCCTGCGGGCACTGGCGGACGTGGTCCTGGTCGGTGCGGAAACGGTACGGCTGGAGGGCTACCGGCCGGCTCGCGCGCGTGCGGAGTTCGCCGAGCGGCGCGAGGCCGCGGGCCAGGGGCCGGTGCCGGCCGTCGCCGTGGTCTCCGCGAGCCTGGACCTCGACTTCTCCCTGCCGCTGTTCACCTCCCCGCTGGTGCCCACGCTCGTCCTGACCGGCGCCGCGGCGGCCCCGGACCGGGTCGCGGCGGCGGAGAAGGCCGGCGCGCGGGTCGTCGTGGCCGGCGGCGGCGTCGGCGTGGAGCCCGCCCGGGCCGTGCGCGCCCTGGCCGAGCTGGGGCACACCCGCCTGCTCACCGAGGGCGGCCCCCGCCTGCTGGGGCAGCTGGTGGCCGCCGAGGTGCTGGACGAGCTGTGCCTGACCGTCTCGCCGATGCTGACCGCCGGCGACGCCCAGCGGATCGCGGGCGGGCCGTCGGTGTCGGTTCCGCACCGGTTCGCGCTGGCGTCCCTTCTGGAAGAGGACGGTTTCCTCTTCAGCAGGTACCAGAGGTCCTGATGCGACACCCCGGGGTCCCGAAAACAGCGGAATGAGTCGTTCCGTTTAGCTCCGGGTGGGCAGACTAGGACCGCCATACCCGTGCGAGCACGGGGAAGGATGGTTTCCGCACGGGCCGCGAACGGCCCAGGAGAATGGGGCACTGGTGTTCACAAGCGTTCTGATGATCGAGAAGGCCCTGACGTCCGCCGACGTGGAGTTCGTCACCACCTTGCACGGCGACGAGCCGGTCTCCTTCCACGTGCTGCTCCAGCCGCGAGGCGACCAGGCCGACCGGCTGCTGCGGGCCATCGACGACATCGCCCTCGGCGAACTGGACGAGGCGGTGCGGGAAGGGGAGACCCCGGAGGGTGACGAGGCCAAGAGCGTGGGGCAGCGGGCGCTGGAGGTGTCCCTGACGGCGTTGCGCAACTCGGGGAACGGCGCGGAGGGACGGCTGATCGAGGATCATCCGCTCGACGCGCTCAAGGGGGTGGTCGAGGAAGTGGGGGCCGACGAGGTGATCGTGCTCACCGACCCGCACTACGTGGAGGAGTTCTTCCACCGGGACTGGGCCTCCCGGGCGCGGCACAAGGTCGGGGTACCGGTGCTGAAGCTGTTCTCGCACAGCAAGGCGTGACACGGCGCCCGGTACCGGTGGCGCTCCGCGCCCCTACCGGCCGCGGGGGTCGCCGCAGGCAATAGGCTGACCTCGCTCATCGTCGTACGCACCGCAGCTTGGGAGATCACGCATGGCACCCGGCATTCCTTCCGCCATGGACCGACCGCACTTCATCGGCATCGGCGGAGCCGGGATGTCGGGGATCGCGAAGATCCTCGCCCAGCGGGGTGCCAAGGTCGCCGGGAGCGACGCCAAGGAGTCGGCGACCGCCGAGGCGCTGCGGGCGCTCGGGGTGACCGTGCACATCGGTCACGCCGCCGGGCACCTGGCCGACGACGCGAGCTGTGTCGTCGTGTCGTCGGCGATCCGGCAGGACAACCCGGAGCTGGCCCGCGCCGCCGAGCTCCGGATCCCGGTGGTGCACCGGTCCGACGCGCTCGCCGCGCTGATGGAGGGCAAGCGGGCCATCGCCGTCGCCGGCACGCACGGCAAGACCACCACGACGTCCATGCTCGCGGTGTCCCTTTCCGAGCTCGGCCTCGACCCGTCGTACGCCATCGGCGGCGACCTCGACGCGCCGGGCTCCAACGCGCTGCACGGTGACGGCGAGATCTTCGTCGCCGAGGCCGACGAATCGGACCGGAGCTTCCACAAGTACGCCCCCGAGGTCGCCATCGTCCTCAACGTGGAGCTGGACCACCACGCCAACTACGCGTCCATGGACGAGATCTACGAGTCCTTCGAGACCTTCGCCGGCAAGATCGTGCCCGGCGGCACGCTGGTGATCTCCGCCGACCACGAGGGCGCCCGGGAACTGACCCGGCGGGTCGAGGGCGTGCGGGTGGTGACCTACGGCGAGGCGGCGGACGCCGACGTACGGGTGGTGTCGATCGTCGCTCAGGGCCTGAAGAGCCGGGTCACGGTGGTGCTGGACGGCAAGGAGATCGTGTTCACGGTCTCGGTTCCCGGCCGGCACTACGCCCTCAACGCCGTCGCGGCCCTGACCGCCGGTGCCGCGCTCGGCGTCCCGGCGGACGAGCTGGCGCCCGCGCTGGCCGCCTACACCGGCGTGAAGCGGCGGCTCCAGCTCAAGGGCGAGGCGGCCGGCGTCCAGGTGATCGACTCCTACGCCCACCACCCCACCGAGATGACGGCCGACCTGGAGGCCATGCGGGCGGCGGTCGGTGACGCGCGGATCCTCGTCGTCTTCCAGCCCCACCTGTTCTCCCGCACCCAGGAGCTCGGCCTGGAGATGGGCCGGGCGCTGGCCCTCGCCGACGCCTCGGTGGTCCTCGACATCTACCCGGCCCGTGAGGACCCGATCCCGGGTGTCACCAGCGAGCTGATCATCGACGCCGCGCGGGCGGCCGGCGCGGACGTGACGCCGGTCCACGACAAGGAGGCCGTACCGGACGCCGTCGCGGGAATGTCGGGGTCCGGTGATCTCGTTCTGACCATGGGCGCGGGGGACGTGACGGACCTCGGCCCGAAGATCCTGGACCGGCTCGCGCAGCAGCGGCCGTAGCGGAAGTGAGGGGTTGGCCTACATGTCGTACGACGTCGACAAGACCGACGAGCAGTGGCGCGCGGAGCTGACCCCCGCCGAGTACGCCGTGCTGCGGCAGGCCGGGACGGAGCCCGCGTTCACCGGTGAGTACACCGACACCAAGACCGAGGGCGTCTACTCCTGCCGCGCCTGCGGCGCCGAACTGTTCACCTCCGACACCAAGTTCGCCTCGCACTGCGGCTGGCCGTCCTTCTACGACCCGAAGGACAGCGACGCGGTCGAGCTGATCGAGGACCGCTCCCACGGCATGCTCCGCACCGAGGTCCGCTGCGCCCGCTGCGGCTCCCACCTCGGCCACGTCTTCGAGGGCGAGGGCTACCCGACCCCGACGGACCAGCGGTACTGCATCAACAGCATCTCGCTGCGGCTCCGGCCCGCCGGGGAGTGACTCACAGCGCCTCCCGCTGCACCATCGCGGACATCGCGAGCGTGCCGGGCAGCAGCGGGAGCCAGACGGTCAGGGCGCGGTAGCCGAGGACCGTGGTGGTGGCCAGGGGGAGCGGGGCGCCGTAGCCGGCCAGGGTGAGGACGAGGGCCGCGTCGAGCGGGCCGATGCCGCCCGGTGCGGGGACCGCGCCCGCGGCCGTGCTCGCCGCGAGGTAGGCGAAGGCCAGCTGGGCCCACGACAGGGGCAGAGCCAGTGCGGTGCCCACCGAGGCGACGACGCCCGCCTGGATCAGGGGCGCCGCGACCGCCCCGCCCCACAGGGGCAGGAAGCGGCTCGGACGGGTGTGCAGCCGGCGTACGTCGGTCAGGGCCGTGCGCACGGCGTCCAGCGCCGGGCGGCGCAGGGGCGGGACCGCCGCCAGGACCAGGACGGCCGCCGCCGGACCGAGCAGCACGCCGGCCACCGCCATGAGCAGGGCCCGCCCCTGCGGCAGCAGTGCCTCGGGGCGGACGGCGTGCGGCGCGGCGAGCAGGAAGACCAGCACCACAGGGGTCTTCGCGACCGCTCTGACCAGGGAGTACAGGGCGATGGAGGCGGTCGCCCGGGCCAGCGGGACGCCTTGTCGGCGCAGGAAGCGCAGTGTCACGGCGTGGGCGCCCAGGCCGGCCGGCAGGACGTGGTTGGCGGCGCCGGCGGCGAACTGCGAGGCGATCAGCAGACCGGGCGGCAGACGGTCCGGCAGCGCGCCCTGCCGGATGCACGCGGCGGCGAGCGAGCCCAGGAACGTGAAGCCCGCCCCGGCCAGCAGCCACCACGGGTCCGCGCCGGCGAGCCGGGCGACACCGTCACGGGCGGCCCGCCGGTCGAACGCCGCCCACCCGGCGAGGACCAGCAGCGGGAACAGACTCACCGCGTGCCGCGCCGCGGGCGACAGCGGGCGGGCCGGGCGGACCGGGGCGGCGGCCGGCTGCTGCGCGGTCGTGTCGTCGAGCGGCGGCGGGGTCACGGCGCAGTCGTCCTTCCGCGTCGCGGCCGCGGCGGATCGGACAGGGCCGTGCCCGCACGGGGAGGCTCGCTCCCCTCCGGTGCACCGACGCAAGCCGCCACGAGCCCGCTCCGCGCGCCGAAGGAGCGACCGCGAGGCTGCCCGGCCGACGAGACAGCGACGCGCCCAAGAAGGTTTCTGCCCCACCGGCCGCCCACTCACCCCCGACCGGTCCCCGCCGGGGGCCGCCCGGCGGGGACGGACAGCGCAGGGGGCGGGACGGCCGCGGGGGAGACCGGGCCCGCGAAGCCGCATCCGACCTGTCGGCCGCGCCGGGAGGCCGGCGCCTGTGGCGAGCCGGGCGGGCCGGGCGGGCCGGGCGTCGCCGGGGAGGGCTGCGAGGGGTACGCGGTGGACGCCGGACGGCGGGTGCTGCACAGCGAGGGCCTGCCGGCGGTCCCGGCGGCCGTACCCTGCGCGGTCTAGACTCTCCCCGCAACGGCCCGTGCACGACGTGGTCAGGAGCGGGCGGATTCTGCCAAACCCGAAGGGCATTCGGCGTCTTGATAAGGATAGATTCAGTCACCAAGCGGTACCCGGACGGCACGGTGGCGGTCGACCGGCTCTCCCTGGAGATCCCGGACCGTTCCATCACCGTGCTCGTCGGCCCCTCGGGCTGCGGCAAGACGACCACCCTGCGGATGATCAACCGGATGGTCGAGCCCACCGAGGGCACCATCACCATCGACGGCGTCGACAGCAGGCAACAGCCCGTCAACACCCTGCGCCGGTCGATGGGGTACGTCATCCAGAACGCCGGCCTGTTCCAGCACCGCACCATCCTCGACAACATCGCCACCGTGCCCCGGCTGCTCGGCTGGGGCAAGGAGCGGGCCCGCGCCCGCGCCCGCGAGCTGATGGAGCGGGTCGGCCTCGACGGCTCCCTCGCCAGGCGCTACCCCTACCAGCTCTCCGGCGGCCAGCAGCAGCGCGTCGGCGTGGCCCGGGCGCTCGCCGCCGACCCGCCGGTGCTGCTGATGGACGAGCCGTTCTCCGCCGTCGACCCCATCGTCCGCAAGGGACTCCAGGACGAACTCCTGCGCATCCAGGAGGAGCTGGGCAAGACCATCGTCTTCGTCACCCATGACATCGACGAGGCGGTCAAGATCGGCACCACGGTCGCCGTGCTGCGCACCGGCGGCCGCCTCGCCCAGTACGCGCCGCCCGCCGAACTGCTCTCCCACCCCGCCGACGCCTTCGTCGAGGACTTCCTCGGCACCGACCGCGGCATCCGCAGGCTGTCCTTCTTCTCCGCCGACGGGCTGGAGCTGCTGACCGCGCCGGTCGTCGCGATCGACGCCACCGCCGAGCAGATCGCCGCCCGCGACACCGGCGACACCCCGTACCTGCTGGTGACCGACCTGGACGGCAGGCCGCTCGGCTGGGGCGCCCCCCACGACCTGGCCGCCGGAGACGTCAGCGCGGACCGACTCCTGCCGTGCGGACGGCCGTTCGCCGCCGGTACCGACTCGCTGCGCGCCGCACTGGACTGCGCGGTGCTCTCGCCCACCGGCTGGGCCGTCGCCGTGGACGCCGAGGGCCGGGCCGCCGGGGTGGTCTCGCAGCAGACCATCGCCGAGGCGATCCGCCGGGCCCACGCGGAGAACACCCGGGGTGAGCAGGTGGCGCTGTGAGCGAACTCTTCGACATGCCGAGCTACCTCCAGTACGGCTACTTCGATCTGGTCGCCCTCCACCTGCGCGAGGCGCTGATCCCGGTGCTGGCCGGGCTGCTGGTGGCGCTGCCCGTCGCGCAGGTCTGCGTCCGGCTGACCTGGCTGTACCCGCCGGTGCTGTGGGTGACGACCGTGCTGTACGCGATCCCGTCGCTCGCCTTCTTCGTCGTCCTCATCGACTACACCGGCCTGAGCGAACTCACGGTGATGATCCCCCTGGCCCTCTACAGCCTGGTCGTGCTGGTCCCGGCGATCGTGGACGGCGTGCGTTCCGTGCCGCAGGAGACGCTGGCCGCGGCCACGGCCATGGGCTTCGGGCCCGTACGGCGCTACGTCCAGGTGCAGTTGCCGATCGCGGCGCCCGCGATCATCGCCGGGCTGCGGGTGGCGTCGGTGTCGAGCATCTCCCTCGTCAGCGTCGGCATGCTGATCGGCAACCAGGGCGCCCTCGGCAACATGCTCGACGCCGGCCTGAAGTACGACCAGCCGCGCCTGGTGTGGCTGTCCGTCGTGGGCACGGCCGTCCTCGCCGTCGCCGTGGATGCCGTGCTCATCGTGCTGCGGGTGCTGCTGACGCCCTGGATGCCGCGCGGTACCCGCCCGCTCGTGGCGAAGGGGGCCGCCCGGTGAACGTCCTGAACCACATCTCGGCCTTCTTCGGCGACGGCGCCCACTGGCAGGGCTACGACGGCATCCCCACGCGCGTCCTGGAACACGTCCGGTACACCCTGATGGCGCTCGGCATCGCCGCCGCCGTCGGCCTGCCGGTCGGCCTGGTCTCCGGGCACACCGGCCGCGGCGGCAACACCCTCGCCCTGATCGCCACCGTCGGCCGCGCGCTGCCCAGCTTCGGCCTGATGGTGCTGATGTTCATCCTGCTCGGCCTGGGCCTCGCCCCCGTGATGGTCCCGCTGGTCGCGCTCGCCGTCCCGCCGATCCTGGTGACGACGTACGAGGCGGTGCGCTCCGTCGAGCCGGCGCCCGTGGACGCCGCGCGGGGCATGGGTATGAGCGAGGCCGGGGTGCTGTTCCAGGTGGAACTCCCCGCCGCCCTCCCGCTGATCCTCAGCGGTCTGCGCACGGCCGCCGTCCAGATCGTCTCGACCGCCACCATCGCCGCGTACGTCAGTTTCGGCGGCCTCGGCCGCTACATCGTCGACGGGCTCTACCAGCGCGACTACGAGAAGGTCGTCGGCGGCGCCTCACTGGTCGCCGCGCTCGCGCTGGTCACCCTCGGTGTGTTCTGGGCGGTGGCCCGGACGGCGGTGTCGCGGGGAGTACGGCACCGGGCGTAGGGCAGCCGGCGCCGGCACGGGGTGGGCACGGGGCGTCGGGCATGGGGCGGTCGGGCAGTGGGAGGCGGCGGCCGGGAGGCACGCCGGCTCCCGCGGGACGCCGTGCCGGCGGCCGTTCGCGGACCGCTGTTCAGTTCTCGGCGCGGTGCAGGGCCTGTTCCAGTACGACGAGCAGCGCGTCGCGCACCGAGCCGCGCTCACGGGCGTCGAAGACCAGGAGGGGGACGGCCTCCGCCACGTCGAGCGCCCAGCGGACCTCGTCCAGGGTGTGCTCGACGTGGCCGTCGAAGGCGTTGATCGCGACGGCGAACGGGATGCCTTTGTGCTCGAAGTAGTCGACGGCCGCGTAGCAGTCGTCCAGCCGCCGGGTGTCCACGATGACCAGCGCGCCGACCGCGCCCTCCACGATGTCGTCCCACATGAACCCGAACCGCTCCTGCCCGGGCGTGCCGAACAGGTACAGCTTCAGCGTGGGGTCGATGGTGATGCACCCGAAGTCCATCGCCACCGTGGTCGTGGTCTTGCGCGGGGTGTGCGTGAGGTCGTCGACGCCCGCCGCCACCTCCGTGATCGCCGCCTCGGTGGTCAGCGGCTCGATCTCGGAGATCGACCCGACGGTGGTGGTCTTGCCCACGCCGAAACCGCCCGCGATCACCAGCTTCACCGGCAGCGGCGGCCGTACGGCGGTCATCGCGGCCGCGCCGCCGACGGCGGTCGGGTCAGTCGGTGTCACGGTGTACCCCTCGGGAGTCGGGGATGGCCCGCAGGCCATCGATAACCCTGCGCAGGACGGAGGCGTCGTGGGTGGCGCCGGAGTCGGGCACATGCACCGTCAGGCACCCGGCCGCGCGCAGGTCCTCGGCGAGGACCCGCACCACGTTCAGGTGCAGCCGCAGCCGGGCCGCGATCTCGGCGATGGACTGCGGCCGACGGCAGGCGGCGACGATGTCGTGCTGCTCGAAGGAGAGCCGGTCGAGCGCGGCGAGCCCGGCGGTGGTCGTCACCACCTGGGTCTCGACGGGGATCGGCCGGCTGGGCGCGGCCCGGTCCGCGCCCGCCACCCGGCCGGCGGTGACCAGGAAGGGCCGTACGGCGGGGGCGGGGCCGTCCGGGGCGGCGCCGTCCCCGCCGGTGCCGCGGGGGATACGGCCGTCCGCCATCGGTGGTTCCTCTTCTTCTCTGCTGCTCGCTCGTCGGGCCGGCCGGCCTCAGCGCAGTCGGGTCCTGCTTCTGGCCTGGTTCTGGGCGGCGGTGACCGAGTTCTTCAGCTCCAGCACCAGCTGCGGGCTGAGGGCGGCGCCGGCCCGGTTCGCGAACACCGTCATCTCGTAGGCGATGTTGCCCAGCTTGGCCTCCTTGTCGGTGACCACGCCGAGGACGGCTCCGCTGCCGATCGCGGAGACCAGCACATGGCCGCCCTCCAGATCGATGATGACCTTGTTCAGACCGCCCAGGCCGTAGTTGCCGGAGGCGCCGGCGGCCAGGCTGGTGATGCCGGAGACGATCGCGGCGAGCCGCTCGGAGTCGGCGTGCTCACGCAGCTCCGAGACGGCGATCAGCAGCCCGTCCGAGGACACCGCGATGGCGTCCACGACACCGGCGGTCTCGGTGGCGAAACGGTTGAGCAGCCAGGTGAAGTCGGCTGCGGCGGCCCGCAGATCGGTCGGCGTGGCGTCGCCCGTCGGGGCGTCACCCTTCGGCGTGCTCACTGCTCGGCTCCTTCCGGATGGTGGTTCTGGTCCTGCGTGGCACCGTCCCGGCCGGAACCGCCCGCCGCGCCCTCGGGGCGGGCCGCGGCGCCGGGGGTGCGCGGAGTGTCGTCGGGGCGGGCGGTCTCGCCCGAAGCGGTCTCGCCCGGGGCGGGTGGTGCGTCGGCCCGGGTGTGAGCCGTGTCGGGGCCGGGGGCGTCGGCGTCGAGCGGTGGGTGGGCGAGGGGAGGATGGTCGGGCGGGGGCGCTATGGCGTGGTCGGTGCCGGTGCCGGTGCCGGTGCCGGTGCCGGTGCCGGTGCCGGTGTCGGTGTCGGTGCCGGTGTGATCGGTGGTGCGCGGTGCGTCTCCGGTCCCCGGTGCCTCTCCCGTCCCCGGTGCGTCTCCGGTCCGTGCTGTGTCGCCGGTGGGAGGTGCGTCTCCGGCCCGTGGGGTGCCGCCGGTGCCGGGGGCCGTGCCCTGCCGCCCGGCGTTTTGTCGCCGCAGCCGGTCGACCGGGATCTCCGCCGTGTCGCGGTGGGCGCGTTCCACCGCGGCCTCGAACTCCTCCAGCGTGGTGCGGACCATGTCCGCGTCGGCCGGGCGCGGTGCGTGGCGGTCGTGCTGGGGTGTGCCCGCGTCGAACGTCGCCCGCAGGGTCGCCCCCCGCACCCGTCGGCGCAACGGGCGTGCCCCTGTCGTGCCGCCGGCCGGTGCCTCTTCGGTCGTGCCGCCGGTCGGTGCCTCCTCGCCGCGCGCTCGTGGGACGTGCGGTGTCTCCACCGGGTCGGTACCGGCCTCCCGGCGCGGCGTACGACGCGGCAGTCCTCCCGCCTCTCCACCGACGGTCGGCACGGAGGGCGTGGGACCGGTGACGGGGACGGGGTTCTCGGCGGACCGGGCGGCTTCGGCCGGCGCGGGGCTCGCGGCCACCTCGGGGCCTCCGGCAGACGCGGAGGCTCCGGCGGACTGGGGAAGGTCGGCAGCCGCGGTGTTCTCGGCGGACGCGAGTGCGGGGGCCGGCCCGGTGTGTTCCGCGACCGACGCCAGGTTCCCGCCCGGCGCGGGGTTCCCCGCCAACGCGGAGTCCCCGGCAGCGGCCGGGTGCCCCGTCGCGCCTGGGGCCGTGACCGCCGGTCGCGTGGCCGCCGCCATCCCGTCCGGTGACGGCAGCAGGGACGCCGGGATCGCGACCTCCGCCGTGACGCCGCCGCCGGGCGTGCGGGAGAGCGCGACCCCCACCTCCCAGCGGCGGGCGAGTGCGCCGACCACGAAGAGGCCGAGCACCTTGGTCGGGACCAGGTCGAGCCGTTCGCGGCGGACCAGCCGGGCGTTCTCCTCCGCGAGCCGCTCCGCGCTCATGCCGAGGCCGTGGTCGGCGACGACCACGGACGCCCCCTCGGCCCCGGCACTGACGGTGACCTCGACGGGGCTGCCGGCGGGGGAGAACGACACCGCGTTCTCCAGGAGTTCCGCCACCATCAGCGTGAGGTCGCCGATCATGTCGGGCTCGACCATCACCTCGGTCCGGGCGTGCAGTCGGACCCGCCGGTAGTCCTCGATCTGCCCGAGCGCGGCCCGAACGACGTTGGTGAGAGCCGTCGGGCCGGCGTCGAGGACCGTCTCGCGGATGCCGGCCAGCAGCATCAGGCTGTCCGCGTTGCGTCGCAGGCGCACGGCGATGTGGTCGATGGAGTACAGGCGTTCCAGCAGCGCGGGATCGGTCTCGCCCCGCTCGACGGCGTCGATGAGCGAGAGCTGCCGCGAGGTGAGGTTGCTGACCCGCCGTCCCACGTTGCCGAACATCTCGGCGACGTTGCGCCGGCTGAGCACCTGCCGTTCCAGCAGCGCCGCCGCCTTGGTCTGCACGTTGTTGAACACCCGGGCGAGCTCGCCGATCTCGTCGTCCGCGGTGACCGGCAGCTCGCGCAGCCGGGGCGGCCCGCTCTCCTCGGCGTCGTCGTCGGCCACCCGCGCCAGCTCGCGTCCGGCGACGTCGGCGACCTCCTGCGCGGCGGCGGTGAGCGCGAGCACGGGACGGATGACGGAGCGCCGCACCAGCACGGAGAAGCCGATCCACACGGCGAAACCGAGCAGGGTGAGGTTGAGCAGCAGCCCCACCCGCCACTGCGCGCTGGTGGCGGCGCCCTCGGCCCGGTCGGCGATCTGGTCGATGAGCGCGCCGGTGATCTCCAGCCGGGTCTCGGCCTGCTGCTGGTAGTCGCCGTAGGCGCCGAGCGCGTTGCGCAGCGCCACCCGGATCTCGTCGGTGGACTCGGCCTGCAGCGCGCTGGGGTCGACCGCCAGCTCGGCGAAGTGCCGGCCGATGACCGCCTGGGCCGCGTTGTGCTCGATGCCGCCGAGCCGCTCGGCCTGCGCCTCGGTGGCGAACCGGGCGAAGCGGTCGGCCTGGTACATGTACAGCTTGTGGGAGCCGACCGCGCCGGTGTACTCGATCAGCGCGTTGGAGTCGCCGGTGAGCGCGGAGAACACGCCGGTCTCGTAGGCGCCGTGGGCGGCGTCGGCCCGCAGCAGCGAGTCGAGCAGACTGCCGGTGAAGGTGGTGGCGAGCGCGGAGTTGCGGTCCAGGCCGAGCCCGTCGATCAGGCTCTGGGCGGCGCCGGAGTACGCCGGATCGATGTTGTCGGCGGGGAGATAGCCCTGCTCGACGGTGTCGCGCAGACCGGCCAGCCCCTCGATCTCCTTCAGCGCCCTCGCCTCGCCGGCCGGCAGCCGGTCCCCGAACGTCTCGCGCACCGTGCGGATCTGGCTGTCGACGGTGATCTGGGCTACGCGGTACGGGTCGGAGGACGGGGTGCCGCCGTCGAAGGCGGCCTGGTGACGCACCGACAGCAGGATGGCCTGCTGGTGCTCGGCCTCGATGAGGGAGACCAGCCGCGCCACCTCCGCGCTGTCGCGGGCGAGCTGGGCGGCCTCCTCGGCCCGGTCGGAGTCCTGTACCAGGTCGGTGATCAGGTAGGCGAGCAGGACCGCGATCACCGTCAGCGGCACGCCGACGAGGAGGGTGAGCTTGCGCTGGAACGGCCAGCGGTCGGCGAAGGCCCGCAGGCCCGGGCGTACGGACGAGGGTGCCGGCCGGGCTGGCGCGTCCACCTCTTTCGTGGACACCGGGCCTCCTTCGTGGACTGCTGCGGCACCGCGCGCACTGCACGCTTGTGACCGTCTGTGATCGATGCTGAGGTCGCCAACTGCGGCGAGACTATCGTCTCTTCGAACACGCGAGCACGTTGCCCTACGTCAAGAATCAATTACGAAGCGCCTTCGCCGTCCCTCGGTCGCCGATCCGCCCTGTACGAAGGGAATCGTTAACACGACCGCTCTTGACTGATCGAGAAGCGGCTGGATTGGATCGGGGACTGCGTTCTTCACAGACCCCCATAGCCCGGAACGGAATTGTGACTTCCAACGCCCACCGCAGCAGGTCCATCCGGAGACACCCCGGCGCGACGGCCGTCGCCCTGGCCGCGGCGGCGGCCCTGCTGGCGGGATGCAGCTCCTCCGACGACACGGCCTCCAACCCGCTCGACGAGGGCCAGGCGGACGGCAGCACCGTCGTCGTCGGCTCGAACAACTTCGCGGAGAGCATCCTCCTCGCCGACATCTACGGCGAGGCCCTCAAGGCCAAGGGCATCAAGGTGTCCTACAAGCCGAACATCGGCAGCCGTGAGACCACCTACGGCCTGCTCAAGAACGGTTCGATCACCGTCCTGCCGGAGTACAACGGGTCCCTGCTCGCCTACCTCGACCCGGACGCCGAGCAGACCTCGCGTGACGCGGTGAACGCGGCGGCGAAGGCCAAGCTCGACCCGAAGCTGACCCTTCTGGAGTCGTCGCCCGCCGAGGACAAGGACTCCGTCTCGATCAACGCCGAGACCGCCGAGAAGTACGAGCTCACCGCCGACTCGACGCTCGCCGACCTCAAGGACGTCGCGCCCGAACTCATCCTCGGCGGATCGCCCGAGTTCCAGACCCGGCAGCAGGGCATGGTCGGTCTGGAGAAGGTGTACGGCCTGAAGTTCAAGTCCTTCAAGGCGCTCGACGCCGGCGGCCCGCTCACCCAGGCCGCGCTGAAGAAGAACACCGTGCAGGCCGCGGACATCTTCACCACCGACCCGACCATCACCAAGGAGAAGTTCGTCGTCCTGCAGGACCCGGAGAACCTCTTCGGGTTCGCCAACGTGACTCCGCTCGTCTACAAGAGCGGTCTGTCCCAGGAGGGCGTCGACGCGCTCAACGCCGTCTCCGCCAAGCTGGACACCAAGACCCTCCTGGACCTGGACTCCCAGGTGCAGCTGGAGAACAAGGACCCGCTGGACGTCGCCAAGGCGTGGCTGAAGTCGGCCGGCCTGGGCTG
>NZ_JBYIQX010000033.1:0-77400 GCF_057707805.1 Streptomyces sp. bgisy159
GCCCACCGCGACGGAACCGACCTGGATCCGGCGCGACGGGCGGCGGGCGGCGACCGAGCGGGCGGGCACCTCGGGGACGCCCAGGGGTACGGCGGTCATGGGCTCACTCCCGGTTGCCGCTGACGGTCTCGCGCATGGCCCGCAGGGACTCCTTCAGGGAGCCCATGGTGGCCAGGACCGCGGTGGGTTCGTAGCCGCAGTGCGCCATGCAGTTGGCGCAGCGCGGGTCCTTGCCGCGGCCGTACTTGTCCCAGTCGGTGTCCTCGACCAGCTCCCGGTACGTCGGCACGTACCCGTCGCTCATCAGGTAGCAGGGCCGCTGCCAGCCGAACAGCGAGTAGTTGGGGATCGCCCACGCCGTGCACGGGAAGTCGACCTTGCCCTCCAGGAAGTCCAGGAAGAGCGGGGAGTGGTTGAGCCGCCACCTTCTGCGGTTGCCGCCCCCGAAGGCCTTCTTGAACAGCTCCCGGGTCTGCTCGACACCGAGGAAGTGCTCCTGGTCGGGGGCCTTCTCGTAGGCGTAGGCGGGCGAGATCATCATCTCGTCGACCTTGAGGTCGTCGTTGAGGAAGTTGAGCACCTCCACGACGGTCTGCGGGGTGTCGGTGTTGAAGAACGTGGAGTTGGTGGTCACCCGGAAGCCGCGCCGCTTGGCCTCCTTGATGGCCGCCACCGCCTCGTCGAAGACGCCCTCCTTCGCCACCGACTCGTCGTGCCGCTCGCGCAGCCCGTCGATGTGCACGGCGAAGGCGAAGTACGGGGAGGGCGTGAACCTGTCCATCTTCTTGCGCAGCAGCATGGCGTTGGTGCACAGGAAGACGTACTTGCGGCGGGCCACCAACTGGCGCACGATCTCGTCGATCTGAGGGTGCATCAGCGGCTCACCGCCGGCGATGGACACCATCGGCGCCCCGGACTCCAGCACCGCGCCGACGGCCTGCGCCACCGGCATGCGCTGCTTCAGCACCCCCGCAGGGTGCTGGATCTTGCCGCATCCCTCGCACTTGAGGTTGCAGGCGAACAGCGGTTCCAGCTCGACGATCAGCGGGAACTTGTCACGCCTGCGCAGCTTCTGTTCGGCCAAGTAAGTAGCGACCTTGATGGACTGACGCAGCGGCATGGCCATCGGGCTCACCTCCTGGGGAGCAGCACATTACGGTGCCATTCAAAGAAAGTAGGCAGAACGGAACGGAGAACGCGGAAGGCTGATATTCCACCGCGCAGTGTGCCGATCCGGACGAGTTCATGTTCTGGAGCGTCCACGACCACCCGGACGGCCGCAACGGGGCGCCCGCCGGCCCGGACGGCGCTCAGGAGCGTCGCCGCCGACTCCATGTCCACGGCGATCGCGCCGGTGGCGAGCAGATCGGAGCGCTCCGGTCCGCGCACCACATGGTCGGATCCGGTGAGCGGACCGGTGTGGACGGTGCGACCGGGCAGGGTGCGCGCGAGCTCCTTGACGAGCAGTTCGGTGCCGGCGCAGGGCACCGTGGCGCGCGGATCCCGGGTCTCCTCGGCGACGACCAGGTCGCCGGGGTGCATGCCGGGGGCGAGGCCCGCGCAGAAGCCGGTGGCCAGCACGGCCGCCCCGGCCAGCTCCGGGCCGGCCAGGAGCCGGGTGACGGAGCGTTCGGCCGCCTTCGGCCCCATGCCGGTGCGCAGCACGGTGACGGGCCCGGCGGCCCCGTCGCGGTCACCGGTGCGCAGGGCGAGGTGCTCGATGCCGAGCGCGCAGGCGATCAGCAGCGGCGGGACCGGAGCGGGCCGCGGGTTCATCAGCTTGCCTCGGCCCGGGCGGCTGCCGGGTCGTCCGCGGCCCGTTCGGCGGGGCGCCGCAGGACCGCGGGCTCCCCGTGCACGTACCGGCCGAGCGCGGTGAGCGGGAAGACCTGCCGGTAGAGGTGGTAGTTGATGGAGAAGTCCCACGGGAAGCCGGTGCCGGTGAAGTAGGGCTCGTCCCAGGTGCCGTCCTCGCGTTGGGTCTCGGCCAGCCACTCGACGCCGCGCTCGACGGACTTGGCGTCGCGCTCCCCCGCCGCCAGCAGGGCCATCAGCGCCCACGCCGTCTGGGACGCGGTGGAGGCGCCGGTTCCGCTCCACTTGGTGGAGTCCCGGTAGGAGCGCAGGTCCTCGCCCCAGCCGCCGTCGTCGTTCTGCACCCGCTCCAGCCAGGCCACCGCCCGCCGGATCGCGGGATGCTCGACGGGCAGTCCGGCGGCGGTCAGGGCGGGCACCACCGACCCGGTGCCGTAGACGTAGTTGACGCCCCAGCGGCCGAACCACGAGCCGTCCTGCTCCTGCTCGGCGAGCAGCCAGTCGATGCCCCGCCGGGTGCGCGGGTCGTGGGCGTAGCCCTCGACGGCGAGCATCTCCACGACGTGCGCGGTGACATCGGCCGACGGGGGGTCGATGACCTCGCCGAAGTCGCAGAACGGCAGCCGGTTGGGGAACGGGCTGGTGTTGTCGACGTCGAACGCGCCCCAGGCGCCGTTCCTGGACTGCATGCCGAGGTTCCAGCGCACCCCGCGCGCGATGGCGTTGTCCAGCCGCCGCGGGTCGTGGTGGCGGACCCGGCGCAGGGCGAGGACGACCTCGGCGGTGTCGTCGATGTCGGGGTAGTTGTCGTTGTGGAACTCGAACGCCCAGCCGCCGGGCGGCAGTCCGGGGCGCCGCACGGACCAGTCGCCGGGCCGGACGATCTGCTCACCGAGCATCCAGTCGGCGGCCTTGACCAGTTGCGGGTGGTCGGCGGGGACGCCGGCGTCGGCCAGCGCGATGGTGGCGAGACAGGTGTCCCACACCGGCGACTGGCAGGCCTCGACCATGCGGGCGCCGTCCTCGCGCCAGACGGTGTAGCGGTCCAGGGACTCCAGTCCGGCCCGCATCACGGGGTGTTCGAGGTCGTAGCCGAGCAGGTGGAGGGCGATGATCGAGTACACCGCCGGGGGCTGGATCCCGCCCCAGCAGCCGTCGTTCTCCTGCCGCTCGACGATCCAGCGGGCGGCGGAGTTCAGCGCCGCTCTGCGCAGGGATCGCAGCGCCACGTTGCGGTAGCCGCGGACCACCTTGTCGAGCCGCTGGAACAGGCCGTCCCAGGTGAACAGGGGGGCCGGCGGCCGGGGCGGGTTGGGGTTGCCGGGGTCGGTGTGCAGTTCGTCGAGCGCGAAGGGCGCCGGGCGCACCGGCCGTTTCGCGGAGACGACGGTCAGCGGCACGATGGTCTGCCGGGCCCAGCAGCCGAAGTTGTAGATGCTGAGCGGGAACCACTTGGGGAAGTAGACGAGCTCCGGGGGGAGTTCGGGCAGGTCCTCCCACTTCCACCAGCCGAACAGGGCGAGCCAGATCCGGGTGAAGACGCGGGTGGCGGCGATGCCGCCCCGGGCGCGGATCCAGGCGGCCGCGCGGGCCATGTGGGGGTCGTCGGGGGCGTCCCCGGCCAGCCGCAGGGCGACGTACGCCTCGACGGTGGCGGACAGGTCGCCCGGTCCGCCGTAGAAGGTGGCCCAGGTTCCGTCCTCGCGCTGCTCGCCGCGGATGAAGAGCGCGGCCGCCCGGGTCGTCGGCTCGTCCCGCACCCCGAGGAACTGACGGAGCATCAGATCCTCGGCGTCCATGCTGACGTTGGTCTCCAGGTCGCCCTTCCACCAGCCCTGGGCGTCCTGCCGGGAGAGCAGCTGGTCGGTCGCGCGGGTCATCGCGCGCCGGGCGGCTTCCTGGACCCCGGCCGCCTCGGGGGTGGTGATGTCGGTGTCGCTGGCCGAGGCAGCGCGGGGCGGGAGTGCCCCGGTGCTTCCGTCGGTCGTCGCTGTCATGGCTTCCCCTTCGTGCAGTCGTGCGAGTCGTGCTGCTGTGGGTCCGCCGTCGGCCGGTGCGGTGTTGTCGTCCCGCGGCACCGGCCGGCGACTACGCGAGGGTTATTCGACCGATAGTGATCATCTCTTTCGTACGACGACGAAGTCGGCGAGCGCCGTGAATCCGGCCCGCACCTGCTCGGGCATGTCGACGGCGTCGAGGGCTTCGATGGCGATGGCGTGCTGACGGCGCGCTTCCTCGGCGGTCCACTCGCGGCCGCCGGCCTCCTCGATCAGTCGCGCCCGGGCCGCGAACTCCTCCTCCGAGAAGTCCTCGGCGGCACTGCTCCCGGCGTCGGCGGCGAGCATCTCGCCGAGCCGCTCGGAGGCCGGCCCGCCCGCGGCCAGCGCGGCCACCACCGGCAGGGACTTCTTGCGCTGGCGCAGGTCGCTCCAGGTCTGCTTGCCCGTGGCCACCGGGTCGCCCCAGATACCGAGGAGGTCGTCGACGGCCTGGAAGGCCAGGCCGAGGTGGTGGCCGTAACGCTCCAGCGTGTCGGCCGTGCGCACGTCGGCACCGCCGAGCACCGCGCCGATGGAGCTGGCGCAGGCGAGCAGGGCACCGGTCTTGTTGCCCTCCATCTCCAGGCACTCCTCGACGGTGACGCGGTCGCGGTGCTCGTAGGAGATGTCCTGGGCCTGGCCGTCGATCAGGGCGCGGGTGGCGGTGGTCAGCCTGCGCGCGGCGCGGGCGGCCTCGGCGGACCCCAGTTCCAGCAGTACTTCGTTCGCGAGGGCGAACAGGGCGTCGCCGACCAGGATCGCCTGGGCGGGGCCGTGCACCTTCCACACCGTGTCGCGGTGGCGGCGCTGCTCGTCGCCGTCCATCAGGTCGTCGTGCAGGAGGGAGAAATTGTGGACCAGTTCGACGGCGACCGCGCCGGGCACGCCGGTCTCCGGGGCCGCCCCGGTGACCTCGGCGGACAGCACGGCGAGAGCCGGGCGGACGGCCTTGCCGCCGTCGCCGGACGTCGGGTGGCCCTGGGCGTCGATCCATCCGAAGTGGTAGGCGGCGACCGTGTCCATGGGAGGGGCCAGTCGGTCGACCGCCGCCCGCAGCACCGGCGTGGCCAGGGTCCGGGCCCGCTCCAGGAGCGCGGACACGTCCACCGCGGTCCTTCGAGCGGCCGTGGAGGCCGGGGGCACAGTGGGCACAGTTTCTCCTCTTGTTGCGGTACCGGAGGTGCGGGGGTCGGTCCCGCGCAGATCGGTCCTCACGCCGCCTCCCCGAAGAAGTCCGGGAGTCGGTCGCAGGACCGGCCCAGGGCGCCGAGGGCGGCCTCGGCCGCGCTCACACCGCTGCGGACCGCACTCTCCATCGTCGCGGGCCACCCGGTGGAGGTCCACGATCCGGCCAGGTACAGGCCGGGGGCCTTGGTGCGGGCGCCGGGCCTGAGCCGTCCGACGCCGGGGGCGGGAGCGAACGTCGCCGTCCTCTCCCGGGTCACGAAGAAGTCCGTCACCTCGGCGCCGCGCGCCGCGGGCAGCAGCCGCCGCAGTTCGGGCAGATAGCGCTCGCGCAACACGGCGACCGGCGCGTCGATCTCGTCCCGCGCGGCCGACTGCGACAGCGCCAGGTACTGGCCCGCCCGTCGCCCGCCGTCCAGCAGGCCCGCGGCGTCGGTGCGGTCGAACACCCACTGCACGGGCGTGCCGAGCGCGGCGAGGAAGGGGGCGTCGAGCACCTTGCGGTCGTAGACGACGTGCACGTTGAGGATCGGCGCGGTGCCGATCTCCAGCAGCCGTTCGGGGGCGTCGAGCGCCCCCTGCGGCAGCAGGTCGTGCGCCTCCCGCTGGGGCACGGCCAGCACCACGGCGTCGGCGTGCAGGGTCTCGCCGGGAACCTGAACGCTCCAGCGCCCGTTTCCGTGAAGGGAGAGGGAGGTGACGCGTGTACGGGTCTCGGTGCGTACGCCCGCGGAGTCGAGCGCCTTGCGGGCCAGCCGGTCGTGCAGTTCGCCCAGCGGGACGCGCGCCCAGCCGATGTCGGCGGCGCCCGGGTCGGACAGCAGGCCGGTCTTGAACACCATCGCGGCGAGCGCCAGCGACGCGTCGCCCGCGACCGCGTTGAGCGTGGCGACCCCGACCAGGTCCCACAGGACGCGCACGGCGCGCGCCGACTGGCCGTGCGCGGCCAGCCAGCTGCCGAAGTCCTGGGTGTCCAGGGCCGGATCGGCGAGGTCGAGGCCCTGGAGCGCGAGCGCGGCCCGGCCCACCCTGGCGCGTTCGGCGAGCGAGAGGTGCGGGTAGGTGGCGAGGCTGCGCCCGAGGTGGAGCGGCACGGGCAGCGGGTCGCGGCGCAGCCGGCCGAGCCGCCGCCCCTCGGGGCGGGTGACGTCGACGACGGGCACGTCGAGACGATCCTGCAGGGGCGCCAGCGCACTGCCGTCGATGCGGTCGAGGAACCAGCGGTAGGCGGTGCAGCAGCGCAGGTAGACGTGCTGGCCGTTGTCGACGGTGAGGTCGCCGCGGCGGAAGGAGAAGGCGAGGCCGCCGAGCCTCGGCCTGCCCTCCAGCAGGGTGACGCGGACGCCCGCGTCGGCGAGGGCGAGCGCCGCGGTGATGCCGGCGAGCCCGCCGCCGACCACGACGGCGTGCCGTCCGGGACCCGGCGGTGCGTCCGCCGGCCGCGTGCCGTCGCTCATCGTGGTTCCTCCCCTGCGCGCCCGCCGTGGTGCTTGAACTCTGCACGACCGGTGGTCGCCTTCAGGGACGCCGCGCCGTGGCGGAGGGTTGCGTGCCGCTTCCCGCCGCCGTCACCGCCCTGGCCGGCCGCGTCGCCGGTGGCGTCCATCAGCCCCGCCTCCTCAGGGCCTGCCGGGACACATGACGGGTGTCCAGACCGGACAGCCCGCGCACGGCGACGTACGCCTTCTCCCGGCCGGGCAGCGAGACCCGGCCGCGCAGCACGGCCTGCGGGTCGCGTTCGATGCGGTCCAGCAGCCGGCGGTAGATACCGGCCATGGCGGCGACGCAGGCACCGCTGCGCCGGTCGAGCAGCGGCAGCAGCCGGTAGCCCTCGGCGAACAGGGCGCGGGCCCGCCGCACCTCGAAGTGGACCAGACCCGCGAAGTCTGAGCCCTCCGGCGGGGTCGGCCCGTCGAACCCGGCCGAGCAGCCGAACTTGGCGAGGTCGTCGGCGGGCAGGTACGTCCGGCCGCCGCCCGCGTCCTCGCGTACGTCCCGCAGGATGTTGGTCAGTTGCAGGGCGAGCCCGAGGGTGTCGGCGTACTCGGGTGCGCGCTCGGCGCCGCGCGCGCCGGGTTCGGTGCCGAACACGCCGAGGGAGAGGCGCCCGATGGCCCCGGCCACACAGCGGCAGTAGGCCTTCAGGTCGTCCCAGGTCTCGTAGGTCTCGCCGCGGACGTCCATCAGCACGCCGTCGATCAGCTCGTCGAGGCCGCCCAGCGGGACGGGGAAGGCGCGGGCGGCGTGGGCGAGGGCGACCGCGACGGGGTCGGTGTCGTCCTCGTCGACGGCACCGGCGCGCACCCGGGCGAGCAGTCCCCGGGTGTCCTCCAGCCGTGCGATCTTGACGTCGTCGGCCAGCGCGCCGTCGCCGATGTCGTCGACGCGCCGGGAGAAGGCGTACAGCGCCGACATGGCACGGCGCTTGGGCGCCGGCAGCAGCCTGATGCCGTAGGCGAAGTTTCGGGCCTGCTGCCCGGTCACGGTCTCGCAGTAGCTGTAGGCGGCGAGTACCGGTGCGGACGCGTGTGGCCAGGACTCCACGGTCCGGATCACCCCTCTCCTCGCAGAGTCACGCCCACCTCGCGCAGCAGCCGGAGCTTGCCTGGCTTGGGCGGGCCGGGAAGGACGTCGTATCGGGCGGCGGCGATCGCCTGGATCGCCGCCCTTCCCCCCGCCACGAACCCCGCGAGCAGCAGCCTCAGCCTGCCGGTGACGCTACCCACCAGGGGGGCACCTTCATTCAGGAGATCGCGGGCGCGTTCGGCTTCGAAGGCGACCAGGGCGCGCACCGACGCGCCCGCGGTCCCCGTGGCGAGATCCGCCTCCTGGACGTGAAAGCGTTTCATGTCCTCGGCGGGCAGGTAGATGCGGTCGCGGCCGAGGTCCTCGGACACGTCCTGGAGGTGTTCGACGATCTGCAGCGCGGTGCAGACCTCGTCGGAGCGGCGGATCCGCTCGGGACTGGCGGTGCCGGTGACGGCGAGGACGAGGCGGCCGACGGGGTTGGCGGACAGCTCGCAGTAGGCGAGCAGGTCGTCGAAGGTCTCGTACCGGCCGACCAGCTGGTCCTGGCGGTTGGCGGCGATCAGTCCGAGGAAGGGCTCGGGGGTGAGCGAGCGGCGGCGGACGGTGGGCTGCAGCCGGCGCAGCAGGGGGTGGCGCGGGGTGCCCTCGAAGACCCGGCGCAGATCGGCCTCGAAGGCGTCGAGCAGCACCAGCCGGTCGTCGGCCTCCGCGGCCGACACGCCGAGCAGCTGGGCGTCGGCGCCGCCGGGGGCGAGGTCGCCGTCACCGATGTCGTCGACGAGGCGGGCGAAGCCGTAGACGGCCATGAGGTCGGCCCGCCAGTCCCGGGGCAGGAAGAAGGGGGCCACGGGGAAGTTCTCGTGGGCGGCCTTGTCCAGCGTGGAGCGCGTGTCGCGCTCGGGGTCGCCGGTGTACGGCGAGGTGGTGCGCGTCATCGCGCGCTGCCCGCGGCAGGGACGGCGCATGCTGCGTTGAGCTGGGGAGTTTCCGTAGCCATTGCCGTCACATCTCCCGTTCTACACTGCGGACCCAATGCACACTATTTCGGACACGCCGCCCGACCGCTCGCGCGCAGCCCTGACCGGGGGTGTCGCGCATTATCGCCCCACTTGGCGCGTTTCGGGACCGGTACAGCTTACGTTGTACAGCGCGGCCCGGGTCCGCCGGGTGTCCCGGACATCACAACAACACACCGATTGCCGTCAAGCTTCCTGACACGACGGGGAGTTGACGTTTCCTTTGCAGACGCGGGGCCCCGCCGGACGGTCTCGGCGGGGCCCCGGTGCCACAACGTCGCGGCGGGCTCGGCGGGCTACCGGCCCGTGAACTTCTCGTACTCCCGGATGACCTCGTCGGTCGGTCCGTCCAGGCGCAGCACGCCGTGTTCCAGCCACAGCACCCGGTCGCAGGTGTCCCGGATGGACTTGTTGCTGTGGCTGACCAGGAACACCGTACCGGCCTTCTCGCGCAGCTCGCGGATGCGCGCCTCGGAGCGCACCTGGAACTTGCGGTCACCGGTGGCCAGCGCCTCGTCGATCATCAGGACGTCGTGGTCCTTGGCGGCGGCGATGGAGAAGCGCAGGCGGGCCTGCATGCCGGAGGAATACGTGCGCATCGGCAGCGAGATGAAGTCGCCCTTCTCGTTGATGCCGGAGAAGTCGACGATGTCCTGGTAGCGCTCCCTGATCTGCTCCCGGGACATGCCCATCGCCAGACCGCCGAGGATGACGTTGCGCTCGCCGGTCAGGTCGTTCATCAGGGCCGCGTTGACCCCGAGCAGGGAGGGCTGGCCGTCGGTGTACACCTTGCCGCTCTCGGGCGGCAGCAGGCCGGCGATGGCGCGCAGCAGGGTGGACTTGCCGGAGCCGTTGGAGCCGATCAGGCCGATGGCCTGGCCCCGGTAGGCGGTGAAGGACACGCCCCGCACGGCGTGCACCTTGCGCACGCCGCGCTCCTCGCCGCGCCGCACGATACGGCTGAGGGCGGCGGTGGCGCTGCCCTTGCCGGTCTTGGCTCCGTTGACGCGGTACACGATGTGGACGTCGTCGACGATCACGGTGGGGATGCGACGCTCGGACCCGAAGTCAGCCACGGCCGTACCTCTCCTCCGCCTGCCAGAAGTACACGAACCCGCCGACCGCGAAGAGCACGGCCCAGCCGAGGGCCACGGCCCAGACGTGGGCGGGGAGGTTCTCGGAGCCGTAGCCGTCGATGAGCGCGAAGCGCATCAGGTCCATGTAGACGGCGGCCGGGTTCCACTGCAGGACGTCCGCGATCCACTGCGGCTTGTCCTTCAGCATCACCGGGATGGAGAACATCACGCCGGAGGCGTACATCCAGGTGCGCATCACGAACGGCATGAGCTGCGCGAGGTCGGGGGTCCTGGCCCCGGCGCGGGCGAAGATCAGCGCCAGGCCGGTGTTGAAGAGGAACTGCAGGACCAGCACTGGGAGGGCCAGGGCCCAGGAGCCGTCCGGATAGCTGCCGAAGCCGATCACGATGACGATCAGCACGATCATCGAGTACAGCAGCTGCTGGAGCTGCTGCAGGGCGAAGGAGACGGGCAGCGCGGCGCGCGGGAAGTGCAGGGCGCGCACCAGGCCGAGGTTGCCGGAGATCGCCCGGACCCCGCTCATCACCGAGCTCTGGGTGAAGGTGAAGACGAAGATGCCGGTGACCAGGAAGGGGATGTAGACCTCCTTGTCCAGCCCCCGGTCGGCCCCCAGGATCAGGCCGAAGATCAGGAAGTACACGGCCGCGTTCAGCAGCGGCGTGGCCACCTGCCACAGCTGGCCGAGCTTGGCCTGGCTGTACTGGGCGGTCAGCTTCGCCGAGGAGAAGGCGAGGATGAAGTGGCGTCGGCCCCAGAGCCGGCCGACGTAGTCCGGCAGGGAGGGCCGGGCGCCGCTCACGGCCAGCCCGTGCTCGGCGGCGAGCTGCGCCGCGGACAGGCCCTCGTCGGGTGACGGAGGCGGGCTCACCAGAACACCGCCGTCACCGCCGTCATGGCTTCTCTCACTCACAGTGGAAACTTTCGTCTTCGGTCTGCACGGCCGGAAGGGTGCCGGGCGCACCGGGACCGCGGTACGGCCCGGGGTGCCCTCGCGGGACGAGCTTGTCAGATCACCGGGGGCCGGCCCAGTCGGGTCAGCCGCCACACCGTACGCCACTTCATGGGTCTGCGGGGCCCGCAGGGAGCGGACCAGCCCTCCCGGAAACCGCCGAACCAGGCCCGCAGCGCGGCCCCGGAGGGGCGGCGGGCCAGGGTGAGCAGCAGCCACGTCCCGAGGTAGACGGGGACCAGCGGCGCGGGCAGGTTGCGGCGGGCCAGCCAGACCCGGTTGCGCGCCACCATGCGGTGGTAGACGGCGTGCCGGGAGGGCTGGGTCGTCGGGTGGTACAGCACCATGTCGGACCGGTAGTCGATCATCCAGCCGGCGTCCAGCGCCCGCCAGGCCAGGTCGGTCTCCTCATGGGCGTAGAAGAACTCGTCCGGCAGCGCGCCGACCTCGGCGAACACCTGGGTGCGCACGGCGTTGGCGCCGCCGAGGAAGGTGGTGACCCGGGAGGAGCGCAGGGGGTCCGAGGCGCGCAGCCGGGGCACGTGGCGGCGCTGAGTGACGCCGGTGTCGGGGTCGGCGATGCGGAAGCTGACGATGCCGAGCCGCGGGTCGGCGGTGAAGGCCTGCCGGCACAGCTCCGCGGTGTCGTGGTGGGCGAGCAGGCCGTCGTCGTCCAGGAACAGCAGGATGTCGACGTCGCGGCCGCTGGGCCCGAACGCCTCGATGCCGACGTTGCGGCCGCCGGGGATGCCGAGGTTCTCCGGAAGTTCCACGGTGCGTACGCCGTCGGGCACCTCGGGCACGGGCGAGCCGTTGCCGACGACCACCACCTCGACGGGGTCGCCGTCCTGCTTGGCGACCGAGTCGATCAGGGCGCGCAGTTCGTCGGGGCGGTTGCCCATGGTGATGATCACCGCGCCGACCTTCATGCCTGTCACCTCAGCCTGCTCGAGACGAGGACGGACACCAGGTGCAGCAGGGTCTGGAGCAGCGCGATCCCGGCGAGCACGGCGGTGCCGAGGCGGGTGAAGAACAGGTCGCCGCGGTTGGCGTCCACGATCGCGAGGACCAGTATCAGCAGGGAGGCCTCGATGCCGAGGATGAGGCGGTGGAACTTCAGCGCGGCGGCGGCCCGGCGGGCCAGCGCCATGCCGGAGGAGCGCGGCTCGGCCGCGGCGTCCTTCACCGGGGCCAGCCCCGCCTGGTGGCGGGCCACGCCGACGAGGTCGGTCTCCGCCTTGATCAGGACGGCGCCCAGGGCGGCGAGGGTGCCGAGGAACGCCCACAGCCAGTCGATGCGTCCGGTTCCCCACAGGTCGGCGGCGCGCAGTCCGAGGCCGACCAGGACGGCGGCGTCGGTGAGGTAGGCTCCGACCCGGTCGAGGTAGACGCCGCTGAGCGAGTACTGGGAGCGCCAGCGCGCGATCTCCCCGTCGACGCAGTCGAGCAGCAGGTACAGCTGCACCATGACCACGCCGAGGACGGCGCCCCAGACACCGGGCACCAGCAGGGCGGGGGCGGCGAGGACGCCGCAGACCGTCATCAGGTACGTGAGCTGGTTGGGCGTGACCCGGGTGTTCACCAGGTAGCGGTCGACCCGCAGGGACACCTCGCGCATGTAGAGGCGTCCCATCCAGTGCTCGCCGCTGCGCCGGTCCTTCACCCCCGCGGGGTGGACGACCGGGCGGAGTTCAGCTACCGAGGGCCTTGACATAGTCGGCGTAGACGTCCTTGATCTGTTCGGTTGTGAGGTCGAGGTGTTCCAGGATCGTGTAGCGGCCGGGCCGGGTCTCGGGGGCGAACTCCACCGCCCGGACGAACTCGTCCACGGTGAAGCCGATCTCCTCCGGCAGCACCGGAAGGCCGTGCCGGCGCAGTACCTCGGCCATGTACGCCGCTTCCTCGTGCGCGCCGCGCAGGTACATCGCGAAGGCGGCGCCGAGGCCCACCTGCTCGCCGTGGGCGGCGGCCCGCTTCGGGTAGAGCAGGTCGAAGGCGTGGTTGATCTCGTGGCAGGCGCCGGAGGACGGACGGGAGTCACCCGACACGGACATGGCGATACCGGTGAGGACCAGCGCCTCGGCCAGGACCTGGAGGAAGCCGTCGTCACCGACGCCGCCCGGGTGGCGCAGCACGGCCTCGCCGGCCTGGCGGGCCATCGCGGAGGCCAGTCCGTCGATCTTCTCGCCGTTGACGCGGTTGGACAGCTCCCAGTCCGCGACCGCCGAGATGTTGGAGATCGCGTCCCCGATGCCGGAGCGCACGAACCGGACCGGGGCCTCGCGGATCACGTCGAGGTCGATGACGACCGCGATGGGGTTGGGCACGCCGTAGGAGCCGCGGCCCGCGTCGTTGTCCAGGGTGGCGACCGGGGAGCACAGGCCGTCGTGGGCGAGGTTGGTGGCGACCGCGACCAGCGGCAGGCCGACCCGGGCCGCCGCGAACTTGGCACAGTCGATGATCTTGCCGCCGCCGAGCCCCACGACCGCGTCGTGGTGGCCGGACTTCATCTCGCCGGCCAGCCGGACGGCGTCGTCGATGGTGCCGCCGTCGACCTCGTACCAGGTGGCGCCCGGCAGCGAGGGGGCGAGGCGCTCGCGCAGCCGGGCCCCGGAGCCGCCGCTGACGGCGATGGCGAGCCGGCCGGTCTGGGCGATCCGCTGGTCGGCGAGGACCCCGCCGAGGTCGTCGAGGGCACCCGGGCGGATGTCCACGACGACCGGCGACGGGATCAGCCGGGTCAGTACTGGCACGCGATCTCCCGGCCACGGGCGAGGTCGTCGTGGTTGTCGATCTCGACCCACTTGACGTCACCGATCGGGGCGACGTCGATCTTGAACCCGCGGTTGACGAGCTCCTGGTAGCCGTCCTCGTAGTACAGCTGCGGGTCACGCTCGAAGGTGGTCCGCAGGGCGTCGGCCAGCTCCGCGGCGGCGTCGCCCTCGATGAGGGTGACACCGATGTACTCGCCGGTGGCCTCGGCCGGGTCCATGAGCTTCGTGATCTTCTGGACGCCCTTGTCGGGGTCGACGACGACCTTCATCTCCTCGTCGGCGAGCTTCTTCACCGTGTCCAGCGCGAGGATGATCTTCTTGCCGTCGCCGCGGGCGGCGAGCAGCGTCCGCTCGACGGAGACCGGGTGGACGGTGTCGCCGTTGGCGAGGATCACGCCGTCCTTGAGGGCGTCACGGCCGCACCACAGGGAGTAGGCGTTGTTCCACTCCTCGGCCTTGTCGTTGTCGATCAGGGTGAGCTTCAGGCCGTACTTCTCCTCCAGGGCGGCCTGGCGTTCGTAGACGGCCTCCTTGCGGTAGCCGACGATCACGCCGACCTCCGTGAGGCCGATCTCGGCGAAGTTGCCGAGGGTGAGGTCGAGGACCGTCAGGCTGTCCTCCGCACCATCGGGCCCCACCGGTACCAGTGCCTTGGGCAGGGTGTCGGTGTAGGGGCGCAGACGCCGTCCGGCGCCGGCCGCCAGCACGAGGCCGATCATGCGGGTTCTCCTTCATCGTGTACGGCTGGGGCGCCGGCCCGGTGGGCGGCGACCCAGAAGCGGATGCTCTCGGCGAGCACCACGAGGGCGACGGCCACGGCCAGAACGGTGAGCGCGGCCGTGAACCGCTGAGCGGTGAGCAGAGCGGCGAGGACGGTGACGAGCAGCGTCCGCCCTTCCTGCCCCCCGATGGCGCGCACCAGCCAGGCCGGTGGCGCTCCGGCGTCACCGCGGATGCGGTACACCGTGTCGTAGTGATGGTAGGCGACGGCGGCCACCAGCCCGAAAGCCGCGGGCAGCGCTCCGTTCACGTCCGCGTGGGCCGCGAGCAACAGGATCGTCGTGTACTCCGCGGTACGGAAGAGGGGCGGGACGAGCCAGTCGAGGCGGCCCCCCAGCGGCCGGGCGACGGCCGCGCCGGACAGCAGGGCGTAGACCAGGGCGCCGAGGACCGCCGGCAGGCCGGGCCCGTCGAGCGCGGCCACGAGCAGCAGCAGGACGGTGCCGGCGAAGGCGAGGGGCAGCGGGCCGGCGAACGGCGTGCGCGGCAGGACGCGGGCGGCCTGCCCGGCCAGGGGCCCGCTGTCGGCCAGGTCCACGAGGGCCCGGACGGCCCGGTCCGTACGCGGTGCCGTGCGCCGCAGCGAGCGCAGCACCCGCCCGGCGGTGGTGTACAGCGTGGCGAAGGCGCAGCCGGCGAGCAGCGCGTAGAAGGTGATGCGGGGTGTCGCCACCGCGGTGAGGAGGGCGATCATGGCCCAGCGTTCGCCGATGGGCAGGACGATCACCCGGCGGACCCAGACCGTCCAGCCCGCGCTGTCCAGCTTGTCGGAGAGGGCGGCGGTGGCCGTCGGGTCTCCGGTGTTGGCCTCGTGGAAGGCGAAGTCGACCATGTGCCGCACGGTCTGCAGGATCATCGCGGCGAGCGCGAGAGCCCACACGTCGTCGCCGTCGCGGGCCGCGCCGAGCGCGAGTCCGGCGAAGAAGGCGTACTCCTTGGCCCGGTCGAAGGTGGCGTCCAGCCAGGCGCCGAGCGTGGAGTACCGCAGCGCGTAGCGGGCCAGCTGGCCGTCGGTGCAGTCGAGGACGAAGGAGAGGAGCAGCAGGACGCCGGCGGCGACGTACCCGGCGCGGGTGCCGGTGGCCGCGCTGCCGGCCGCGATCAGGGCGGTGAGCAGGGAGGCGGTGGTGACCTGGTTGGGGGTCAGACCGCGCCGGGCGCACCAGCGGGCCAGATAGCGCGAGTAGGGGCTGACGCAGTAGGTGGTGAACAGGCCGTCGCCGGACTTCACGGCCGACTTCAGGCGTACGGCCTCGTCGTCGACGGCGGCGACCGCCTGCCGTGCCTCGTTGCGGGCCTGGGGGTCGTCGGGGACGACGGCGACGAGGCTGCCGAGCCGGGGCCGGTACACCTCGGCGCCGTCGGCGTCGAGAGCGGTGACGACCTGGTCGGCCAGGCTGTCGACGGCCAGCGCGGTGCCCCCGCCGGTGGTGGCGGTGGCGTCCAGCGCGCGGCCGAGGGCCGGCCGGGCGGACGGCTGGGCGGTGACGGCGCCGGGGATGGCGGCGAGCGGGAAGCGCGGGTCGACGAGCCCGAGGCGCAGGGCGTGCAGGTGGCCGACGAAGCGGGCGTCGACGAGGGCGACCCGTTCCTCACCCGGTACGGCGGCCAGCAGCTCCCGCGCGTCGGCCGGGTCGGCTGCGGCGCGGACCTCGAAGCCCAGGCCGCGCAGGTCCGACTCGATCGACGATCCGGGGACCGGCTGACCGGTGAGGATGGCGGTCGGCAACCGAACTCACTCCCTGGGATCCCGGCGCGGGCGCCGGTCGACTGCATGGCGGGGCGCCGCTGGGCGGCTCCCGGCGGGCGGCATGTCGGCTGAGGCTATCGGATCGCCGGAACCCCTCGTTCACCGGCTGTTCAGGCCGGTTCAAGGGCGTCGGCACCGCGCTTCGCCGCGATCATCATCGGGGATCGGCGGCCTCCCTCACAAACCGCGGGCCCCGGGCAGCGCTCCCTCGCGCGGGGGACGGGCGCGCCCGCGCGCGAGGAGGCGCCGGCCGGGGGTGCGCGACCCGCCTGACCTGCGGTTGGTTTACGCAGGTCAGGGCATATGACAACGGTGTTCAGTGCCGCGTTGCCGGGTACCCCCCGCCCGTAGTTGACTGGGCTGCCGGACCAGGCGTCGGATGATCTCAGGAGGGCGGCTTCGCATGGGGGCTGGGCACGACCACGGGCACACGCACGGGCCGCCCGCCGGGACGGCGACGGCCGCCTACCGGGGCACCCTGCGGATAGCTCTCGGCATCACGCTGACCGTGATGGTCGTCGAGATCGTCGGCGGGGTGCTCGCGGACTCCCTGGCACTGATCGCGGACGCCGCGCACATGGCGACCGACGCGCTGGGCCTGGGCATGGCCCTGCTGGCCGTCCACTTCGCGGCGCGGCCGGCGAGCGCCAACCGCACCTTCGGGTTCGCCCGCGCGGAGATCCTCGCCGCGCTCGCCAACTGCCTGCTGCTGCTCGGGGTCGGCGGGTACGTGCTGTACGAGGCGGTGCAACGGTTCTTCACGCCGGCCGGCACCGAGGGCGGGCTGATGATCGTGTTCGGCGCGATCGGCCTGGTGGCGAACATGATCTCGCTGAGCCTGCTGATGCGCGGGCAGCGGGAGAGCCTGAATGTGCGGGGGGCTTTCCTGGAGGTGGCGGCGGACGCCCTGGGTTCGGTCGCGGTGATGGTCTCGGCGCTGATCATCATGACCACCGGCTGGCAGGCCGCCGACCCGATCGCCTCCCTGGTCATCGGCCTGATGATCGTGCCGCGCACCGTACGGCTGCTGCGCGAGACGCTGGACGTGCTGCTGGAGGCGGCGCCGAAGGACGTGGACATGGAGGAGGTGCGGTCGCACATCCTGGACCTGGACGGGGTGGAGGACGTGCACGATCTGCACGCCTGGACGATCACCTCCGGGATGCCGGTGCTCTCCGCGCACGTCGTGGTGCGCTCGGACGTGCTGAGCGCGATCGGCCACGAGAAGATGCTGCACGAGTTGCAGGGGTGTCTGGGCGATCACTTCGACGTGGAGCACTGCACCTTCCAGCTGGAGCCGGGCGGCCACGCGGAGCACGAGGCGCGGCTCTGCTTCTAGGGAGCTCCGGTGCACCGCCCCGCGGGGCGGTGCACCGTCCGCCGCGCCGGGCAAGATCACACACCGGGCCCCCTTCCGTTGCCGTGTAGCGCCGGAAGTGCCGTGTGCGTGCGGCAGACTGGGGTCGCCAGGACCGATGCTAAGGATGGGTATGCCGATCACACCTGCCGCCGCGACGCACACCTCGTCGAACGGCACCGCGGACGCGATTTTGCTGGAACTGGTCGACGAGGACGGCGTGACGATCGGGACCGCCGAGAAGCTCACCGCCCATCAGCCGCCGGGGCAGCTGCACCGGGCCTTCTCGGTGTTCCTCTTCGACGAGCGGGGCCGGCTGCTGCTGCAGCAGCGGGCGCTGGGCAAGTACCACTCCCCCGGCGTGTGGTCCAACACCTGCTGCGGTCACCCGTACCCGGGCGAGGCCCCGTTCGCCGCGGCCGCCCGGCGGACCTTCGAGGAGCTGGGTGCCTCCCCGGCCCTGCTGGCCGAAGCGGGCACGGTGCGCTACAACCACCCGGACCCGGACTCGGGCCTAGTGGAGCAGGAGTACAACCACCTCTTCGTCGGGCTGGTGCGCACCCCGCTGCGGCCGGACCCGGAGGAGGTCGGCGGGACGGCCTTCGTGACGGCCGCCGAGCTGGCGGAGCGGCACGCGAAGGACCCCTTCTCCTCCTGGTTCATGACCGTGCTGGACGCGGCCCGGCCCGCGATCCGGGAACTGACGGGGGACACCGCGGGCTGGTGAGCCCGGTCAGGGGACCCGGGCGGGGACCAGCGGCAGGGCGGCCCAGATGACCTTCCCGCCGCTCGCCGTGTGCTCGACGTCGCACACCCCGCCCGCCTCCCGGGTGATCTCACGCACCAGGAGCAGTCCCCGGCCGCCGGTCGCGCTGTGCGGGTTCTCCAGGGCGGTGGGCCGGTAGGGGTGGTTGTCCTCGACCGAGACCCGCACCCACTCGGCCCCGACGGCCACCTCCACCGCCAGCGTCGGCGACAGCAGCGCCGCGTGCCTGACGGCGTTGGTCACCAGCTCCGAGACGATGAGCAGCAGCCCCTGTTCCACGTCGTCCGTGGTGGGGACGCCCTGCCGGCGCAGCAGGTCCCGCACGGCGTGCCGGGCCTGCGGGACCGAGGCCTCCACAGCGGGGGCGGTGAACCGCCAGACGCCCTCGTAGGGCAGGGTCGGCGGCGCCGGTACCGCGAGGGGGTCGTGCGGTGTCTCCGCGCCGCCGTCTGGGCGTGGGCCGGGCCCGCGCCCGTGATCGTCCATGGTCCGGTCGCCACCCTTGCGCTCGATTGTCGCCACGCGTCGAGTGTTGGCACCGGGGCGCGCGACACCACCTGACTGAACACAAGTCAGCGCCTTTCGGCCGCTTCCGACCGTCCGCGCGTGTTCCCGGCGAAGACACGACCACCGCTGTCCGGGTCGGGCCGACTTCACGACCTATTCGGGGCGTACGGGTTTGACGGCCCCCTCGTCCGCTTCGTCCCCGGCACCCGCGGGCCGGCCGTCATCGGAGCCCCCGCCGCGCTCGGTCTCCCCGCCGCTCTCGGTGTCCCCGCCGGTGAGCCGCTCCGAGACCATGCCGACGATCCGCCGGCCCCCGTAGCCGGTGGCGAGCAGGCCGAGGCCGTCGAAGAGCAGGGCCAGGGAGAAGAAGGTGCCGATGACGTACTGGCTGCTGCTGGGCCAGTTGCCCAGCACCAGGATGCCGAGGAGCAGGTCGAAGGCGCCCAGCAGCAGCGTCCAGCCGAACTGCGGTCCGCGCACCACCAGGCTGCCCACCAGCCGGAACAGACCGGCGGTGAGGAACAGCAGGGCGGCGAACATGGTGAGGGCGGCGGCGCTCTCGTCGGGCTTACGGATGACCACGACACCCGCGGCGATGTTCAGCGCGGCCACGATGACGCCGAGCCAGAAGAAGTTGGTGCCGCGCGCCTGGACCGCGTGCAGCAGGCCGACCGCACCGCCGATCAGCAGCAGCCAGCCGAACAGGAGCATCGAGGTGAGCGTGGCGACGCCGGTGTAGACGAGGCCGACGAGTCCCGCGACGACCAGGATCACCCCGAGCGCGGCGAGCCAGCCGAATCCTCGCCTGAGCTTCGCCGTCTCCTGCTGGGGTCCGGTGGACGTGGTCATGGCGGCGCCTCCTCGATCCTCACCCTCCGTCCCCCAGTCCCCTCATCCCGAGTGATGTAACGCTCATCGGTGCGACCGCCGTGATCACCGGGCGGGCGCGGCGGCTAGCATCCGGCCCATGGAGCCCCAGCTGCTGCACGACGTGACCGGTCCGGTCGCCACGGTCGTCATCCACCACCCGGCCAAGCGCAACGCCATGACGGCCGCGATGTGGGCCGCGCTCCCACCGCTGCTGGACGCGCTGGCCGCCGATCCGGCCGTCCGGGTGCTGGTGCTGACCGGGGAGGGCGGCACGTTCTGCGCGGGCGCCGACATCAGCACGCTGCGCGGCGGGCCGCAGGAGGCGCAGCGGCTGGCCGTCGCCGCCGAGGAGGCGCTGGCCGCCTTCCCCAAGCCGACGCTCGCGGCGGTCCGGGGGCACTGCGTGGGCGGCGGGGCCCAGCTGGCGGCCGCGTGCGACCTGCGGTTCGCCGAGGAGGGGGCGCTGTTCGGGGTGACTCCCGCCAGGCTCGGCATCGTCTACCCGGCGTCGGCCACCCGGCGGCTGGTGGCACTGGTGGGTCCGGCGACCGCCAAGTACCTGCTCTTCTCGGGCGAGTTGATCGACGCGCCGCGGGCACTGCGCACCGGGCTGGTCGACGAGACGCTGCCCGAGGAAGAGCTGGCCGGACGGGTGGCGGAGTTCGCCCGGATCCTCGCCTCGCGCTCGCAGCTGACGCAGGCGGCGGCCAAGGAGTTCGCGGACGGCCGGACCGACCGCGACGAGCACTGGGCCGAGCAGGCCCGCGGCAGCGGCGACACCGCCGAGGGGGTCGCCGCCTTCCTGGAACGCCGGGCTCCGCGCTTCGCCTGGACCGCGGGCCCCGCGTCCGCGGGCACTACATCAGGGTGAAGCGGCTGTCGGTGCGGAACTCCTCGACGAGGTGCGCGGGCGCCTTGTGCGGGGAGCCCGCGTCGTAGGGCGGTCGCGGGTCGTACTCGGTGAACAGCTGGACGGCGCGCGCGTGGTCGTCGCCGGCGATCCTGCCGACGAGGGCGAGCGCCATGTCGATGCCGGCGGAGACCCCGGCCGCGGTGACGTACTTGCCGTCGAACACGACCCGCTCGCCGGTGGGCTCGGCGTCGTACTGCCGCAGGAGGTCGGCGGCGAGCCAGTGGCAGGTGGCGCGCCGGCCGCCGAGCAGGCCGGCGGCGGCCAGCAGCAGCGAGCCGGAGCATACGGACGTCGTCCAAGTGGTGCCGGCGTCGGCAGCGCGCAGCCAGTCCAGCAGGGCCGGGTTCCCGGCCTGGGCGAAGGTGCCGGGCCCGCCGGCCACGACGACCACGTCCGGGCGCCGCACCTCGTGCAGGGCCCGGTCGGCGACGACGGAGAGGAACCCGGTGTCGGCGCGCACCGGTCCGGCCCGCTCGGCCACGAACTCGACGCGCGCGTCCGGCAGGCGGCTCAGCATCTCGTACGGCCCGACGACGTCGAGGGCGGTGAAGCGGTCGTAGACGACCATCGCGATGTGCATGGTGGGTCCCCGTTCGGTGGAGGGGTGAGGCCGTTCAGTGCAGGGGTGCGGTGCGGAACCGGCGGCGGTACTCCGCCGGGGAGGCGCCGAGCGTCCGGACGAACGCCCGGCGCATGGCCTCGGGCGTGCCGTAGCCGCTGGCGCGGGAGATCTCCTCGACGCCGCGGCCGGTGTCCGCCAGCAGGCGGCGGGCGTGTTCGACGCGGACCCGGTCGACGTAGCGGCCGGGCGTCATGCCGGTCTCGGCGTGGAAGGCGCGGGCGAAGTGGCGCGGCGACAGGCGGGCCCGGGCGGCCAGTGCCTCGACGCTCAGATCGCCGTCCGGGTGCTCGGTGATCCACTGCTGGACGTCGCGCAGCGGCTCGCGCCGGGCGGTCTGGGCGGCGAGCTGGGCGCTGAACTGGGCCTGGTTGCCCGGCCGGCGCAGGAAGACCACCAGGTGCCGGGCGACGTTCAGCGCGGTGTCGCGGCCCAGGTCCTCCTCCACCAGGGCGAGCGCCAGGTCGATGCCGGAGGTGACGCCGGCCGAGGTGGACACCCGCCCGTCGCGCACGAAGACGGGGTCGGGGTCGACCTCGACGGCCGGGTGGTCGCGGGCCAGCTTGTCGGCGTACGCCCAGTGGGTGGTGGCGCGGCGGCCGTCCAGCAGGCCGGCCCGGGCGAGCAGGATCGCCCCGGTGCACACCGAGACCAGCCGCGCGGCCCGCGGCCCGTGTCCGCGCAGCCACTCCACCACGCGCGGGTCGGGCCTGCGGGTCCCCGCGCCGCCCGGGACGACCAGCGTGTGCGGGTCGGCCGCGTCGGCGAGGGACTGCTCGGGTACGAGCGTCAGCCCGCTGGACGTGCGCACGGGAGCCCCGTCCGGGGAGGCCGTGCGCAGCCGGTAGCTGCCCGGGGTGTGCGCCTCGGCCCCCGCGAACACCTCCAGGGGCCCGGTGACGTCGAGGCTCTGCACCCCGTCGAAGAGGACGAGAAGAACGGTCAGCCGCGCCATGGCCACGATTCTTCGGCGCCGGCCGCACGGCCGCAATGACGTACTCCCCACCTTTCCTGCCATGGCGCCGGTGTGTCCGGCGCGCCGCGAGGTACCCGCACCCACGTCATCGGACCGTCGAGGAAGGGATGTGCCATGCTCCGGGCGATCGCGGACGTGCTGCGGCAGATCGGGAGCGCGGTGGCGACCGTGGTGACCCTGCCGTTCCGCGCACTGAGCCGGCTGCTGGGCGGAGCGTCGGGCGGGGCGCGCCGGGGCCGGGCCTGACGTCGGCCGGGTCCGTGCCCCGGCCCCCGGATGTCGGTGTCACCTGCCACAATTGCCGCGCAACCTCAGTGGAGAAGGCGGTACGGGATCGTGACGACACCCGGGTCCAACGCAGTAGGGTCCATCGAAGGCAGGATCGCCGAGGAACTCGGCGTACGGGAGCGGCAGGTCAAGGCCGCCGTGGAGCTGCTGGACGGCGGCTCCACGGTGCCCTTCATCGCGCGTTACCGCAAGGAAGCGACCGAGATGCTCGACGACGCGCAGCTGCGCACGCTCGAGGAGCGGTTGCGCTATCTGCGGGAGCTGGAGGAGCGGCGGACCGCGATCCTGGAGTCGGTGCGCGAGCAGGGCAAGCTCACCGAGGAGCTGGCGGCGCGGATCCGGGGCGCCGAGACCAAGGCGCGGCTGGAGGACATCTACCTGCCGTACAAGCCGAAGCGGCGCACCAAGGCGCAGATCGCGCGGGAGGCGGGGCTGGAGCCGCTGGCGGAGGGGCTGCTCGGGGACCCGACCGTGGAGCCGTCCGCGGCGGCCGCCGCCTTCGTCGACGCGGACAAGGGGGTCGCCGACCCGCAGGCCGCTCTGGACGGCGCGCGGGCGATCCTCACCGAGCGGTTCTCGGAGGACGCCGACCTGATCGGCGAGTTGCGCGAACGCATGTGGGTGCGTGGTCGGCTGGCCGCCAAGGTGCGCGAGGGCAAGGAGGAGGCGGGCGCCAAGTTCGCCGACTACTTCGACTTCGCCGAGCCGTTCACCGAGCTGCCCTCGCACCGGATCCTGGCGATGCTGCGCGGCGAGAAAGAGGAGGTCCTCGACCTCGTCCTGGAGCCCGAGGAGCCCACGGACGGGCCGTCGTCGTACGAGGGGATCGTCGCGGCCCGGTTCGGCATCGCCGACCGGGGCCGGCCGGGTGACAAGTGGCTGAGGGACACGGTCCGTTGGGCGTGGCGGACCCGGATCCTCGTCCACCTCGGCATCGACCTGCGGCTGCGGCTGCGCACGGCGGCCGAGGACGAGGCGGTGAACGTGTTCGCGGCCAACCTGCGCGACCTGCTGCTCGCCGCCCCGGCCGGGACCCGCGCGACGCTGGGCCTCGACCCCGGGTTCCGGACGGGTGTGAAGGTGGCCGTGGTCGACTCCACCGGCAAGGTGGTCGCCACGGACGTGATCCATCCCCACGTCCCGGCCAACAGGTGGGACGAGGCGATCGCCAAGCTGGCCCGCCTGGCCGAGGAGCACGCCGTCGAGCTGATCGCGATCGGCAACGGCACCGCGTCCCGCGAGACCGACAAGCTCGCCGGTGAACTGATCACGAAGCACCCCGGGCTGAAGCTGACCAAGGTGATGGTGTCCGAGGCGGGAGCGTCGGTGTACTCGGCTTCGGCGTTCGCCTCGCAGGAACTGCCGGACATGGACGTGTCGCTGCGCGGCGCGGTGTCCATCGCCCGGCGTCTGCAGGACCCGCTGGCCGAGCTGGTGAAGATCGACCCGAAGTCGATCGGTGTCGGCCAGTACCAGCACGACCTGTCCGAAGTGAAGCTGTCGCGTTCGCTGGACGCGGTGGTGGAGGACTGTGTGAACGGCGTCGGCGTGGACGTCAACACCGCCTCCGCGCCGCTGCTCGCGCGGGTCTCCGGCATCACCTCGGGACTGGCCGAGAACATCGTGGCCCACCGTGACGCGAACGGGCCGTTCAGGTCGCGCACCGAACTCAAGAAGGTCCCGCGGCTCGGTCCGAAGGCGTACGAGCAGTGCGCGGGCTTCCTGCGCATCCGCGGCGGCGCCGACCCGCTGGACGCGTCCAGCGTGCACCCCGAGGCGTACCCGGTGGTGCGGCGCATGGTGAAGACCGCCGGTCAGGAGGTCGCCTCCCTGATCGGGAACACGGGTGTGCTGCGCTCGCTGCGGCCGCAGGAGTTCGTGGACGAGACGTTCGGTCTGCCGACCGTCACCGACATCCTCAAGGAGCTGGAGAAGCCGGGGCGCGACCCGCGTCCGGCCTTCCGGACCGCCACCTTCAAGGAGGGCGTGGAGAAGATCTCCGACCTGTCCGCCGGGATGATCCTGGAGGGCGTGGTGACGAACGTGGCGGCCTTCGGGGCGTTCGTCGACGTCGGCGTCCACCAGGACGGGCTGGTGCACGTCTCGGCGTTGTCGAAGACGTTCGTGAAGGACCCGCGGGAGGTCGTCAAGCCCGGGGACATCGTCAAGGTGAAGGTCCTGGACGTGGACATCCCGCGCAAGCGGATCTCGCTGACGCTGCGGCTGGACGACGAGGCGGCCCCGCAGGGCGGTCGGGCCTCCGGCGGGGGCCGGCAGCAGCGGGGCGGCGGTGGCCGTCCGCCGCAGCAGCGGCAGGGGCGCGGCGGTGGCGGCGGCTCCCGCCAGGCACCGCCCCCGGCCAACAGCGCGATGGCGGACGCGCTGCGGCGGGCTGGGCTGGTGGACCCGAAGAAGGGCAGGGGTCAGGGCCACCGTCCGACGGGCTGACGGGCGGGCGGACTGACGGGCTGGCGGACTGGCGGACTGACGCGACGCCGCGGAGTGCCTCGGAAGGATCCGGGCCGGGTCACGGCGGCGGCACGGAGCTTCCCGGGCCGCCGTCGGGCCGGCGGGCCGTCGACCGTTGGGCCGAGTGCAGCAGGCGCGGCGGGCGGGACGGACGGGGCGGGGTGAAGCTGGACGCCCGTTCTCGCACCCCCGGAGTGACCGATGCCGACCCGACGTGCCCGCTTGCGTCCTCGTCCCGCCGCCGCGCTGGCGGCCTGTCTGGCCCTGGTGGCCGCCGCGCCCGCGGTGGCCGCCGGGCATCCCGAGCCACCGCACGGCGAGTCCGGGTTGCGGCAGCAGCTGGAGGAGCTGGTGCGGGCACCGGGCGGCCCGCCCGGGATCATCGCCGTGCTCGCGGACGGCAGGCACAGCCGGGTCGTGCGGGCCGGAGTGGCGGACCTGGAGACCGGCCGCGAGCCCCGGCCGGACGACCACATGCGCATCGCGAGCGCCGCCAAGGCGTTCAGCGGCGCGGTGGCGCTGTCCCTCGTCGACCTGGGCGACCTGGGCCTCGACGACACCCTGGGCGAGCGGCTCCCCCGGCTGCCGGACGCCTGGAGCGCGGTGACGCTGCGCCAGCTGCTCAACCACACCAGCGGACTGCCGGACTACTCGCGCAGCCCCGAGTTCGTGGCGATCCTGCGCGCCGACCCCCGGCACCGCTTCGACTCGCGCCGGCTGCTCGACTTCGTCGCGGGGCAGCCGCTGCTGTTCCCGCCGGGCAGCCGGTACCAGTACTCCAACTCAGACAACATCGCGGTCGCCCTGATGGCGGAGGCGGCCACCGGCGTCCGCTACGAGCGGCTCCTGGAGGAGCTGGTGTACCGCCCGCTGGGTCTGCGCAGCACCAGCCTGCCGCAGGGGTACCGGATGCCGAGGCCGTACCTCCACGGGTACGACGTGAGCCCGCCGCCGCCCCCGGAGGACGTCAGTGAGCTGATCGGCATGTCGGGTGTGTGGGCGTCCGGCGGCATCGTCTCCACGCCCGCCGACATGACCCGGTTCGTGCGCGGCTACGTCGGGGGCCGGCTGTACGGCCCCGACGTGGTGCGCGAGCAGCGCCGCTGGGTGCCGGGCGGGGCGTCCGAGCCGGCCGGGCCGGGACGCAACGACGCCGGGCTGGCGCTGTTCCGCTACACCACCCGGTGCGGGGTCGTGCTCGGGCACACCGGCAACACGGCCGGGTACACCCAGCTGATCGCCGCCACGCCGGACGGGCGCCGGTCGCTGACCTTCTCGGCCACCAGCCAGATCAACCAGGCCATGACCCCGGAACTCCTGCAACGGATGCGCGCCGTGCAGGAGAACTTCGTGTGCGCGCTGCTGAAGGGGAAGTCCTAGCGTTCGGTCACCTTGCCGCCGGCCACCTCCAGGCGGCGGGTGACGTGGACGGCGTCCAGCATGCGGCGGTCGTGGGTGACCAGGAGGAGGGTGCCGTCGTAGGAGTCCAGGGCGGACTCCAGCTGTTCGATGGCGGGGAGGTCGAGGTGGTTGGTCGGCTCGTCGAGGACGAGGAGGTTGACGCCCCGGCCCTGGAGGAGGGCGAGGGCGGCGCGGGTGCGCTCACCCGGTGAGAGGGTGTCCGCCGGACGCAGCACGTGCTCCGCCTTCAGGCCGAACTTGGCCAGCAGGGTGCGGACCTCCGCGGGCTCGGTGTCGGGGACGGCCGCGCGGAAGGCGTCGAGCAGGGTCTCGGGCCCGTGGAACAGCTTGCGGGCCTGGTCGACCTCGCCGACCAGCACGCCGGAGCCGAGCGAGGCCTGCCCCGCGTCCAGGGGGACGCGGCCCAGGAGGGCGGCCAGCAAGGTGGACTTGCCGGCGCCGTTGGCGCCGGTCACCGCGACCCGGTCCGCCCAGTCGACCTGCAGCGACACCGGGCCGAAGTGGAAGTCGCCGCGCCGCACCTCGGCGTCCCGGAGGGTTGCCACGACCGCACCGGAGCGCGGGGCGGCCGCGATCTCCATCCGCAGTTCCCACTCCTTGCGGGGCTCCTCCACCACGTCCAGACGCTCGATCATGCGCTGGGTCTGCCGCGCCTTGGCGGCCTGCTTCTCACTGGCCTCGCTGCGGAACTTGCGGCCGATCTTGTCGTTGTCGGAGCCGGCCTTGCGGCGGGCGTTCTTGACGCCCTTGTCCATCCAGGAACGCTGCGTCTGCGCCCGGTCCTGCAGGGCGGCCCGCTTGTCGGCGTACTCCTCGTACTCCTCTCGGGCGTGCCGCCGGGCGACGTCGCGCTCCTCCAGGTAGCCCGCGTAGCCGCCGCCGTAGAGGTTGATCTGCCGCTGGGCGAGATCGAGTTCGAGGACCTTGGTGACCGTGCGGGTGAGGAACTCGCGGTCGTGGCTGACGACGACGGTGCCGGCGCGCAGGCCGGCCACGAAGTGCTCCAGCCGCTCCAGGCCGTCCAGGTCGAGGTCGTTGGTCGGCTCGTCGAGGAGGAAGACGTCGTAGCGGGAGAGCAGCAGGGAGGCGAGGCCCGCGCGGGCCGCCTGGCCGCCGGACAGGGCGGTCATCGGCTGGTCGAGCCCGACACCGAGGGCCAGGGAGTCGGCGACCTCCGCCGCCCGCTCGTCCAGGTCCGCGCCACCGAGGCCGAGCCAGCGCTCCAGGCTCATCGCGTACGCGTCGTCGGCGCCGGGCGCGCCGTCGACCAGGCCCTGCGTGGCCTCGTCCATCGCCCGCTGGGCCTCGGCGACGCCGGTGCGGCGGGCCAGGAACTCCCGTACGGTCTCGCCGGGCCTGCGCTCCGGCTCCTGCGGGAGGTGGCCCACGGTCGCGGTCGGCGGGGAGAGCCTGAGCTCGCCCTGCTCGGGGGCGCCGAGCCCGGCCAGCAGCCGCAGCAGGGTGGACTTGCCGGCGCCGTTGGCACCGACCAGCCCGATCACGTCGCCGGGGGCGACCACGAGGTCGAGCCCGGAGAAGAGCGAGCGGTCACCGTGCCCGGCGGCGAGGTTCTTGGCGACGAGAGTGGCAGTCATCAGGGCGCCGATCCTAATGCCCGCAGGCGGGGCACCGGCCCCGCAGGGGCACGCCCGGGTACCTGCCCCGCGGGGATGCGCCCGGATGCCCGCCCCGCAGGGGCACGCCCGAGTACCCGCCCCTCAGGGATACGCCCGGGTCCCGGCCGCCCGGTGGGGACAGGTGCCGGGCCGAAGGCCGTACGCGCGACCCGGTGACCGGACTTCCCGGCAGACGAACCGACGCGTGCGCGGACGAGCGGCCGGAGTGGCTGGATCAGGTCGTCGGGAGGATGGTGGCGAGGTCGGCCGAATGGTGCTCGTGTGACGGCGCAGGGGGTGGACATGATCTGAGCGACGCGGAGCCCCCCGGCTCCGTCCGGACCTCGTGCCCCTAGGACTTGGAGCATCAGTGCACCGCAGACTCATCGTGCCTGGCGCGTTCGCAGCGGCCACCGTCCTGCTGGCGATCCCGGCATCGGCCGCGAGCGGCACCCCCGGCGCTCCGGGTGTCGGCGACCCCTACTACCCGGCCTACGGCAACGGCGGATACGACGTCTCCCACTACGACCTGCGCCTGAAGTACCAGCCCGCGACGGACCGTCTGGAGGGGACGGCCACGATCCTGGCCCGGACCACCCAGGACCTGTCGCGGTTCGACCTGGACTTCCTGCTGGACGTCAGCGAGGTCCGCGTGAACGGCGCGAAGGCCGCCTTCACCACCTCCGGCGAGCACGAACTGGAGATCACCCCGAAGCGGCCGCTGGCCGCGGGCGCGCCGGTGACCGTCGTGGTGCGCTACAGCGGTGTGCCGTCGTCGAAGCGGGCGTACGGCTTCACCAGTTGGCACCGCACCCCGGACGGCGGGGTGGGAGCCAACGAACCCGAGGCCGCCTGGTGGTGGTTCCCCAGTAACGACCACCCGCTGGACAAGGCGACCTACGACGTGTCGGTGCTGGTGCCGGACGGCACCCAGGCCATCTCCAACGGCACGCTGCGCTCGACGAGTTCGCAGCGCGGCTGGACTCGCTTCAACTGGCGCTCCGACAAGCCGCAGGCGACCTATCTGGCCACGCTCGCGGTCGGCAGGTTCGACATCACGACCGGGACGTCCGAGAGCGGTGTCCCGGTCGTCAACGCGTACAGCAAGGACCTCGGTGACGACTACGGGGCCGCGCGGGCGAGCGTCGAGCGCACCGGGGAGATCGCCGACTGGCTGAGCGGCTACTTCGGTGCCTACCCGTACAACGCGCTCGGCGGCTACGTGCCGAACACCGACACCGGCTATGCGCTGGAGACGCAGACCCGGCCGTTCTACAGCCCGCGGCAGTTCGCGAACGGGTCGAACGTCTCCGTGGTGGTGCACGAGCTGGCCCACCAGTGGTACGGGGACCTGGTCTCGGTCGCCGGCTGGAAGGACATCTGGATCAACGAGGGTTTCGCACGGTACGCGCAGTGGCTGTGGTCCGAGCACGAGAACGAGGGCACGGCCCAGGAACTCGCCGACTACGTGTACGCCTCCCACCCGGCCGACGACCCGTTCTGGACCGTGGCCCCGGCGGACCCGGGCCCGGAGAACCAGTTCCACCGCGCGGTCTACGACCGGGGCGCGCTGGCGCTGCAGGCGCTGCGCGACGAGATCGGCGACGACGCCTTCTTCGCCATCCTCAAGGGCTGGCCGGCGCGGTACGCCTACGGCAACGCGTCGGTCGGTGACTTCGTCGCGTACGCGCAGCAGGTGTCGGGCCGGGACCTGGCGGCGCTGTTCGACACCTGGCTGTACCAGCCGTCGAAGCCGTCGGCCTCGGCCTCGGCGTCCGTGGCCCCGACCGCGCGGCTCGCCGGGTCGCGGGTGCGGGCGCTGCCGGTGAAGCCGAAGTCGTGGGAGAGGATCGCGGCCACGAACGGGGTGCACCAGCGGCACTGAGCCCGACGGCCGGGCCGGCCGGCCGAGACCGCCGACCGGCCGAGACCGTGGACCGGCCGGGGCGGTCGGAGGCCGCCCCACGTGTCACAGTTCCGGTGGTACAGCGATACTGCTGCACATGACGATCGAGACGGAGGAGCCGGCCCTCACGGTCGACGAGCTGGCCGCGCGGGCCGGGGTCACGGTGCGCACGGTCCGGTTCTACAGCACCAAGGGCCTGCTGCCGCCGCCGGTGATCGGTCCGCGCCGGGTGGGGCACTACGGCCCGGAGCATCTGGCGCGGCTGGCGCTGATCGAGGAGTTGCAGCGGCAGGGCATGACACTGGCGGCGATCGAGCGCCATCTGCGGCAGCTGCCGCCCGGTCTGAGCGCGCAGGAACTGGCCATCCACCGGGCGGTGGTGGCGTCCTGGGCGCCGGACACGGTGGAGACGCTCTCCCGCGAGGAGCTGCACCGCCGGGCCGGCCGGGAGCTGACCGACGCGGAGGTCCGGCGGCTGGCCGACCTGGACGTGGTGACCGTCCGGGACGGCGCCTACCGGGTGGACACGGGGCTGCTGCGGGTCGGCGTGGAGCTGCTCGACGTACCGCTCTCGCAGGAGGTCCTGCTGGCCGCGCGGGAGGCGCTGCTGGAGCACTCCCGCGCGGCGGCGCAGGCGCTGTCGCGGCTCCTGCGGGACGCCGTCGCCGAGCGCGCCGCGCGCGATGTGCGGTCGCTGTCGGCGCACATGCAGCCGCTGGTGGTGCAGGCCCTGCTGACCACGTTCCAGCGCTCCCTGCGGGAGGAACTGCGCCAGTGGCTGGCGCAGTGACCTCCGCGCGGCCGGTGGGCGGCCCGGTCAGCGGGCGTCGGTGAAGGTCTCCCCCCGCTCGGCCTTGGCGACCAGCAGCGCCGGCGGCGTGAAGCGGTCCCCGTAGCGTTCGGCGAGCTCCCGGGCGCGTGCCACGAACGCCGGCAGCCCGGTCCCTCCCTCGGCGCCGCCGTCGTAGCCGTTGATGTACTGCAGCACGCCGCCGGTCCAGCCGGGGAAGCCGATGCCGAGGATCGAGCCGATGTTGGCGTCCGCCACGGAGGTCAGGACGCCCTCTTCGAGGAGCCGGACGGTGTCCAGCGCCTCGGCGAAGAGCATGCGTTCCTGCATGTCCTCGAACGGGATGCGGTGGCCGGGCCGGGTGAAGTGCTCGCGCAGCCCGGGCCACAGGCCGGTGCGCCCGCCGTCCGCCCCGTACTCGTAGAAGCCGGCGCCGCCGCTGCGGCCGGTGCGGCCGAACTCGTCGACCATGCGGTCGATGACGGCCTCGGCGGGATGTGCGGTCCAGGTGCCGCCGGCCTCCTGCACGGCCCGCTTCGACTCGTTGCGGATCTTGCGCGGGAGGGTGAGGGTCAGCTCGTCCATCAGGGAGAGGACCTTGGCCGGGTAGCCGGCCTGGGCCGCCGCCTGCTCCACGGAGGCGGGCTCGATGCCCTCGCCGACCATGGCGACGCCCTCGTTGATGAAGTGGCCGATGACGCGGGAGGTGAAGAAGCCGCGCGAGTCGTTGACGACGATCGGCGTCTTCCTGATCTGCCGGACCAGGTCGAAGGCGCGGGCCAGCGCCTCGTCGCCGGTGCGCTCGCCCTTGATGATCTCCACCAGCGGCATCTTGTCGACCGGGGAGAAGAAGTGCAGTCCGATGAAGTCGGCCTGGCGCTCGACGCCCTCGGCGAGGGCGGTGATGGGCAGGGTGGAGGTGTTGGAGCACAGCAGGGCGTCGGGGGCGACGATGCTCTCGATCTCCTGGAACACCTTGTGCTTGAGCGCGGTGTCCTCGAACACCGCCTCGATGACCGCGTCGCAGCCCGCGAGGTCCTGCGGGTCGGCGGTGGGGGTGATCCGGGCGAGCAGCGCGTCCGCCTTCTCCCGGCTGGTGCGGCCCTTGGCGACGGCCTTGGCGCACAGCTTCTCGGAGTAGCCCTTGCCCTTGCGCGCGGCGTCCGCCGAGACGTCCTTGAGGACGACGTCGATGCCGGCGCGGGCGCAGGAGTAGGCGATGCCCGCGCCCATCATCCCGGCACCCAGGACGGCCACCTTGCGGACGTGGCGGGGCTCGACGCCCTTGGGGCGGTTGGCGCCGGAGTTGACGGCCTGCAGGTCGAAGAAGAAGGCCTGGATCATGTTCTTCGACGTCTGGCCGGCGGCCAGCTCGACGAAGTAGCGGGCCTCGACGAGCTGCGCGGTCTCGAAGTCGACCTGGGCACTCTCCACGGCCGCGGCGAGGATGCCCCGCGGGGCCGGGTAGGGGGCGCCGTTCGTCTGCTTGCGCAGGGTGGCGGGGAAGGCGGGCAGGTTCGCCGCGAACTTCGGGCTGGCGGGGGTGCCGCCGGGGATCCGGTAGCCCGGCCGGTCCCAGGGCTGCTGCGACTCGGGGTGGTCGTCGATGAAGGCGCGGGCCCGGGCCATCAGCTCCTCGGGGGTGTCCACGACCTCGTGGACCAGGCCGTTGTCGAGGGCGCGCCGCGGGCTGTACTGGGTGCCCTGCAGGAGCACCTTCAGCAGGGCGTCGGCAATGCCCAGCAGGCGTACGGTGCGCACCACGCCGCCGCCTCCGGGGAGCAGACCGAGGGTGACCTCGGGGCAGCCGATCTTGGAGCCGGGGGCGTCCAGGGCGACGCGGTGGTGGCAGGCGAGGGCGATCTCGAAGCCGCCGCCGAGGGCGGCGCCGTTGATCGCGGCGACGACCGGTTTGCCGAGGGTCTCGATGCGGCGCAGGTTCCGCTTGATGGCGAGGCCGCCGTCGTACAGCTGCTGGGCGGTCTCGGGGGTGACGCGGATCAGGTCCCGCAGGTCGCCGCCGGCGAAGAAGGTCTTCTTGGCGGAGGTGAAGATGATGCCGCGGACGGTGTCCTGCTCCGCCTCCAGCCGGGCGGTGACGGCGGCGAGGGAGTCGCGGAAGGCCGCGTTCATGGTGTTCGCGGACTGGTCGGGGTCGTCGAGGACGAGGGTGACGACGCCGGTGCGGTCCTGTTCCCAGCGGATGGTCGTGGGCTGAGTGCTCATCAGAGGTGCTCCGTAGCTCCGTGGTGATCCGTCGGGAAGGGGTCAGACGCGCTCGACGACGGTGGCGATGCCCATGCCGCCGCCCACACACAGGGTGGCGAGGCCGTAGCGCTTGTCCTGGCGCTCCAGTTCGTCGACGAGGGTGCCGAGGATCATCGCGCCGGTGGCGCCGAGCGGGTGGCCGAGGGCGATGGCGCCGCCGTTGACGTTGACCTTGTCCAGGCTGAGGCCCATGTCCTTCACGAAGCGCAGCACGACGGCCGCGAACGCCTCGTTGATCTCGACGAGGTCGATGTCGTCGATGGTCAGGCCGGCCCTGGCCAGCGCCTTGCGGGTGGCCGGGGCGGGCCCGGTGAGCATGATGGTCGGCTCGGAGCCGGAGACGGCGGCGGAGACGATCCGGGCGCGCGGGGTGAGCCCGTGGCGCTCGCCGACCTCCTTGGTGCCGATCGCGACGAGGGAGGCCCCGTCGACGATGCCGGAGGAGTTGCCCGCGTGGTGGACGTGGTCGATCTTCTCCACCCAGTGGTACTGCTGCAGGGCCACGGCGTCGAAGCCGCCGAGTTCGCCGACGTCGGCGAACGACGGCTTCAGCTTGGCCAGGGAGTCCGCGGTGGTGCCGGGGCGCATGTGCTCGTCCCGGTCGAGGACCGTCAGTCCGGTGCGGTCCGTCACGGGCACCACGGAGCGGGCGAAGCGGCCCTCCTTCCAGGCGGTGGCCGCGCGCTCCTGGGACAGCGCCGCGTACTCGTCGACGTCGCGCCGGGAGAAACCCTCGATGGTGGCGATGAGGTCGGCGCCGATGCCCTGGGGGACGAAGTTGACGGCCAGGTTGGTCATCGGGTCGTTGAACCAGGCGCCGCCGTCCGAGGCCATCGGCACCCGGGACATCGACTCGACGCCACCGGCGAGGATCAGGTCCTCCCAGCCGGACCGGATCTTGGCGGCGGCCAGGTTGACGGCCTCCAGGCCCGACGCACAGAAGCGGTTCTCCTGCACGCCCGCCACCGTGTCGGGCAGTCCGGCGGCGATGGCGGCGATCCGTGCGATGTCGGAGCCCTGGTCGCCCACCGGTCCGACGACCCCGAGGACGATGTCGTCGATCGCCGCCGGGTCCAGGCCCGGGAAGCGGTCGCGCAACTCGTGGATGAGGCCGACGACCAGGTCGATGGGCTTGGTGCCGTGCAGGGCGCCGCCGGCCTTGCCGCGCCCGCGCGGGGTGCGGATCGCGTCGTACACATACGCTTCGGTGCTCACGGGTGGCCTTTCACTGAGGGTTTCGGGGCTCGCCGGGAGGCCGGCGGGTGGTGAGGGGTCGAGTGCCCGGGCTGTCCGGGCCGGTGAGGCCGGGTACGTCCCAGTCTCGGGCCACGTCCCGGGTGTCGGCGCCCGGGCGGGCGGGCCCGCGGCGGACGGCCGTGGGGGTCGACGAGAAGCGGGGGGCGGGGGCGGGCTGGGTGATGCCTCCGTGGCCGGTGAAGGTGGAGCGCGCGGCGAGGTGCGGGTGGTGCGGGGCCTCGCGCAGGGTCAGGACGGGTGCCACGCACGCGTCGGAGCCCTCGAAGACGGCCGTCCACTCGTCGCGCGTACGGCTCCGGAAGCGGGCGGCGACGGCGGCGCGCAGTTTCTCCCAGCGGGTGACGTCCGTCCGGGCGCCGTCGAGGTCCGCCAGCCCCAGCAGGCGCAGGAACTCGGCGTAGAACTGGGGCTCCAGGGCTCCGACCGCCATGTAGCGGCCGTCGGAGGTCTCGTAGGTGCCGTAGTAGGGGCAGCCGCCGTCGAGGAGGTTGGCGCCGCGCCGGTCCTGCCAGGCGCCGGCCGAGAGCATGCCGTGGATCATCGCCGACAGATGGGCGGTGCCGTCGACGATGGCCGCGTCGACGACCTGGCCGGTGCCGCTCACGCGCGCGTGGTGGAGCGCCGCGAGGACGCCGACCACCAGGTACAGCGAGCCGCCCGCGTAGTCGCCCAGGAGATTGGCGGGGACGGCCGGGGGACGGCCGGGCTCGCCGATCAGGCCGAGGGTGCCGGTGAGCGCGATGTAGGAGATGTCATGGCCGGCCCGGTCGGCGAGGGGGCCGTCCTGGCCCCAGCCCGTCATCCGGCCGTAGACCAGGCGGGGGTTGCGGGCCCGGCAGTCGTCGGGGCCGACACCGAGGCGCTCGGCGACGCCGGGACGGTAGCCCTCGATCAGGACGTCCGCGCGCGCGGCGAGGTCCAGCACGCGCGCGGGGCCGTCGGGTGCCTTGAGATCGACGATCACGGAGCGCTTGTTGCGGTTGGTCACGTCGTGGGCCGGGTCGACGGCCAGGCCGGGGCCGGCCGGGCGGTCCACGCGGACCACGTCGGCACCGAGGTCGGCCAGCAGCATGGCGGCGAACGGACCGGGGCCGATGCCGGCCAGTTCCACCACCCGTACACCCGTGAGCGGGCCGTGCCCGGGCGTCCCTGCCGTTGCCATCCAGCCCCCTCGCTGTGACACCACCGATGTAACACCAGTGATGTTAAGAACACGTTCCAGTGGGCACAAGGTGTGGGCGAGCAAGCGCTTGGACACCGTACCCGCACCCCAGGGCCCGGTGCCCGCCCTCCCGCGTCGCCGCCTCCCCGTCCACGCTAGCCTCGGCCACCGACAGCGGCACGGGCCGAACGCGGAACGCGCGGGCCGGGTCACCGGGGCGCGCCGGCCGGCAGGACGGGCGGCGCGATGAGCAGGGCTGAAAGTGTCACGAGCAGACTGGGGATGTCATGAGCAGGCCGAACACGGCTGACCGTCCGTACGATCTCGTGCTCTTCGGGGCCACCGGCTTCGTGGGCACGCTCACCGCGGAGTACCTCGCCGCACACGCTCCCGAGGGCCTGCGCTGGGCCGTCGCGGGCCGCAGCACGAGCAGGCTGCGGGAGCTCCGCGACCGGCTGCCCGGCGGTGACCGGGTGGGGGTGCTGCGGGCGGACGTGGCCGACCCGGCGTCGCTGCGCGCCCTCGCCGGGCACGCGCGCGTGGTGGCCACGACGGTCGGCCCGTACGTGACGTACGGCGAGGAACTGGTCGCCGCCTGCGCGGACGCCGGGACGGACTACCTGGACCTCACGGGTGAGCCGGAGTTCGTCGACCTGATGTACGTCCGCCACGACGCACGCGCGCGTGAGACGGGCGCCCGGCTGGTGCACGCGTGCGGCTTCGACTCGGTGCCGCACGACCTGGGCGTGTACTACACGGTGCGGCAGCTCCCCGAGGACGTTCCGGTGACGGTGGACGGCTTCGTGACCGCCGACGCGGCCTTCTCGGGCGGCACGTTCGCCTCCGCGCTGGGCCAGTTCGCGCGCGGCCGGCAGATGGCGGCCGCGGCGCGCGACCGGGCCCGGCACGAGCCGCGCGTGCCGGGCCGGCGGACCGCCGCGCCGCTGGGCGCGCCCCGGTTCGCCCCGGAGGTCGGCGCCTGGGCGCTGCCGCTGCCGACCATCGACCCGCAGGTGGTACGCCGCTCGGCGCGGGCCCTGCCCCGCTACGGCCCGGACTTCCGCTACCGCCACTACGCGGCCGTGCGCCGGCTGCCCGTCGCGCTGGGCGGGGTCGCCGCGGTCGGTGCGCTGGCGGTGGCGGCGCAGGTTCCGCCCGCCCGGCGGCTGCTGTCGGACCGGCTGCGGCCCGGCACGGGGCCGAGCGCCGAGCGGCGAGCGCGCAGCTGGTTCTCGATCCGCTTCGTGGGCGAGGGCGGCGGTCGCCGGGTGTACACCGAGGTCTCCGGCGGCGATCCGGGCTACGACGAGACGGCCAAGATCCTCGCGGAGGCCGCCCTGGCGCTGCTCCTCGACGACCTTCCGCCCACCTCGGGTCAGGTCACCACGGCGGTGGCGATGGGCGACGCGCTCACCGAGCGGCTGGTCCGCGCGGGCATCCGCTTCCGGGTGGCGGCCCGCCGCTGACCCGCCCTCAGCCCGGCCGGGCGGCCAGCGTGCGGATCATCCCGACGACCCGGCCGGGTCCCGCCGGCACGCCGAGCACCGGCGCGGCGTTCACGGCGCGCCCGACGGGCCCGTCGGGGTCGGCGAGGGGCTTGGGGCGCGGTGCGTCGTCAGGCGGCCCGCCCTTCCGGCCGGGCCGGGGGCGGGCGCATCCGTACGGATACTCAGTGGCGGTGCTGGGTCACCGCCCCGGCGACGGCCCGTTCAGCCGCGCTGCTCACTCACCGCCCCGGCGGCGGCCGCCTCCTTCAGCGCCCGTCGGCACAGGGCGTCGGCCCGGCGGGTGGTCTCCGGGAGGCGGTAGGCCGGGGTGAGCGCGAGGACGTGGGCGCAGGCGCCGGCGAGGCTCACCCGGTGGCCGACGGACACGAAGACCGGCTTGACGCCGTCGCGGGTGCGCAGCGCTCGGCCCACCTCCTCGGCGCCGGCGAGGAGCGGGGCGGACGACCCGCGCGGGGTGGCAGGCTCGTCGTACGTGAAGGTGAACGGGTTCTTCGCGACCCCGATCGTGGGCAGGCCGGTGAGCACGCCGAGATGGCTGGCCAGGCCGAAGCGGCGCGGGTGAGCGAGTCCGTAGCCGTCGCACACCACCAGGCCGGGCGGGCAGGGCAGCGCGTCCAGGGCGGCGAGGACGGCGGGGATCTCGCGGAAGGCCAACAGTCCGGGCACGTACGGGAAGGAGATCCGGCCGACGGCCGTGGCCTCGGCCACGACGTCGAGGCTCGCCGCGTCCAGCACGACGGCCGCAGCCGCCACCAGGTCGCGCTCGTCGTCATAGGCGACGTCCACGCCGGTCACCTGGCCGCTTCCCGGCGGCGGACCCGGATCGTCCAGCACCACGCGCGCGCGGAGCCGGTCCTGGACGGCGCGGGCCGCCTCCTCGGTCGTGGGCCAGTCCTCGGGGATGGGTACGGTCGTCATGGTGGCCACGAGACTACGGGCCCGGGAGCGTCCGGCGCGACCACGAGGGGTAGCCTCGTGATCATGTTCGTGCTGGAACTGACCTACACCGCCCCCCTCGACGCCGTGGACGCCGTCCTTCCGGCGCACGTGGCCTGGCTCGACGAGCACTACGCCCACGGGGTCTTCCTGGCGTCCGGGCGCAAGGACCCCCGGGACGGCGGGATCATCCTCGCGGTCGCGGACAGCCGCGCCCGGATCGAGGAGATCACCGCAGCGGACCCCTTCGTCACCGCCGGGGTGTGCTCCTACCGCGTCACGGAGTTCCTCGCGACGAAGACGGTCCCCGAGCTGGCCCGGTTCCGGGAGACGGCGGGCTGACCCCCGATCCCCGCCCGAGTCAGCCCTTCTTCCGGTCCAGCGCGCGCTGCAGCTCGTCCTTGTTCATGTTCGAGCGGCCCTCGACACCGCGCCGGCGGGCCTCGTTGTACAGCTGGTCCTTGGTCGGGCCGTGGGAGCCGACGCGATTGCCCGACCGCTGACCGCCGCGCTTGGCGGACGACATGTCCTGCGTCGAACTGCGGCTGGCGGTCTTCGACTCGCCGGAGCGGGCGCGCTCCTTGTTCACCGTACGGGCCGCGATCTCCTTGGCGCGTCCGGTGCTCTCGCCGCGGTCCTCGGCGCTCTTCTTGATGTGCTCGTACTGGCGTTCCCGCTTGGGACTCGAACCGGCTGGCATGGTCTCACTCCTCTCGCAGTCGGCGTCCGGGTACCCCGTCGGCGGGCCGGCTCTCCTCCGGTGGCCGCGGAACCCCCGGGCCGGCCGGTCGGGGGCGGTCGTGTGCATGAAGGCGGTGACCGAGGTCACTCGATTCCGGTGTTCACTGATCGGCCGGTTCCGACGTCTCTTCCAGTGCCGGCCCTCACCCGACCGGAAGTCCGTCCCGCCGTCCCAAGGGAGCAAGGCGTTGTCCACCGTCATCGAGCAACCCGTAGAGGTCCGTCTGGTCGCCGCCGCGCCACGGATGGCCACCATCCCGGCCACCCTGCACTACGACCGGACCGATCCGTTCGCCGTCCGCATGACCTTCCCGGCCCCGGCCACCCTGGAGGGCGTGGACGTCTGCTGGACATTCGCCCGTGAGCTGCTGGCCGCCGGCCTGACCCGCGCGGAGGGCCACGGCGACGTGCGGGTCAGGCCGTACGGCTACGACCGGACGGTGCTGGAGTTCCACGCCCCGGAGGGCACCGCGATCGTGCACGTGCACTCGGCGGACGTGCGCCGCTTCCTGCGGGCCACCGACGAACTGGTGCCCACCGGGCTGGAGCACCTGCAGCTCGACCTGGACCACGACCTCGCGGAACTGATGCGCGACGCCTGCTGACGGCCCGCCCCGGCAGGCGGCCGGGCTCCGCGCGTCGAAAAACGCGTTGACGCGTGCGCGCGGCCTCCCTACGCTGCGAAGCGTTCCTGTTGCCGCCGATTGGAGAAGGACGTTGCTCGTCTGAGGTCCTGAGACACCGCGTCACACCGGTGAGGTGTGTGCGTAGCGTGCGACCTCGGCGTACGAGCCGTCCTTGTGGAGCGGGATCTTCCGGACCGTGTGTCCTCTCCCCTCCGTTCTGCTCGGTACCGCTTCCGCGACGGTCGCCGCCCCGGTGTCTCGATACGTGTCGCCCTGACCGCACACGCCATCGCGAGGCCCGACTTGTCCCTTTCCCTTTCCTGTACCTCCCTGTCCTTCGCCTGGCCCGACGGCAGCCCCGTCTTCGACGGCCTCGACGTGTCCTTCGGCTCCGGCCGTACCGGGCTCGTCGGCGTCAACGGCTCGGGGAAGTCGACCCTGCTGAAACTGCTCGCCGGGGAACTCGCCCCGTCCGACGGCGTCGTCCGCGCCACCGGTGAGATCGGCTACCTTCCGCAGAACGTCACCCTCGACACGTCCCTGCGGGTCGACGAGGCCCTCGGTATCGACGGCCGACGGGCCGCCCTGCACGCCATCGAGGCGGGCGACGTGTCCCAGGAGCACTATGACGCCGTGGGCGACGACTGGGACGTGGAGGAGCGCGCGCTCGCCACACTCGGCGAACTCGGCCTGGACCACATCGACCTGGACCGCACCACGGGTGAGCTCTCGGGCGGCGAGTCGGTGCTGCTGAGGCTGGCCGCGCTGCTGCTGCGCCGACCGGACGTGCTGCTCCTCGACGAGCCCACCAACAACCTGGACCTGTACGCGCGGCGACGGCTGTACGCGGCGATCGCCGCCTGGCCGGGCGTCCTGGTCGTGGTCAGCCACGACCGTGAACTGCTGGAACTCGTCGACCGGATCGCCGACCTGCGCGCCGGGCGGATCACCTGGTACGGCGGGAACTACTCCGCCTACGAGGAGGCGCTGGCCGGCGAACAGGAGGCGGCCGAGCGGATGGTGCGGGTCGCGGAGAACGACCTGCGCCGGCAGAAGCGCGAACTGGTGGACGCTCAGGTGAAGTTGGCGCGGCGCAAACGGTACGGACAGAAGATGTCCGAGCAGAAGCGCGAGCCGAAGATCGTGATGGGGGCGCGCAAGCGGGCGGCGCAGGAGTCCGCCGGCAAGCACCGCATCCTGCACGAGGAGCGGCTCGCCGAGGCGCGCGAACGGCTCGACGAGGCGGAACAGGCCGTGCGGGACGACGACGAGATCCGCGTCGACCTGCCGTACACGGCCGTACCGCCGGGCCGCGCCGTGCTCACGCTGCGGGACCTCGAACTGGTCCACGGGGCGCGGGTGACCGGCGGGCTCGATGTGCACGGTCCGGAGCGGATCGCGCTGATCGGGCGCAACGGGGCGGGCAAGACGACGCTGCTGCGGACGGTCGCCGGGGAGCTGGCCCCGGTGGCGGGCGAGGCGACGGCGCACGTGCCGCTGCGGTTCCTGCCGCAGCGGCTGGACGTCCTCGACGGTGAGCTGTCCGTCGCCGAGAACGTGGCCCGGTTCGCGCCGGGCGCCACCGACAACCGGATCCGGGCGCGACTGGCCCGCTTCCTGTTCCGGGGCGCCCGCGCCGACCGCAAGGCGGCCACGCTCTCGGGCGGCGAGCGCTTCCGGGCGGCCCTGGCCGCCCTCATGCTCGCCGAGCCCGCTCCCCAGCTGCTGCTGCTGGACGAGCCGACGAACAACCTGGACATGACCAGCGTCCGCCGGCTCACCACCGCGCTGGAGTCCTACGAGGGCGCCCTGATCGTCGCCGGCCACGACCTGCCCTTCCTCCGGTCGATCGGCATCACCCGCTGGCTGCTCCTGGACGGCGAACTCCGGGAGACGACACCGGAGGCGATCGGGTAGCCGGCCCGGGTGCGGGGGCGGCCCCGGCCTGCGGAAGGGCGGGGCCGCGCTGCATCATGGTGGGGACAGTGACACCGATCCGGAGATGCCTCGTGCCCAGCAAGAAGGCCCTGGTCCGCCGTCCCAGCCCGCGTCTCGCCGAAGGGCTGGTCACGCACATCGAGCGGGAGAAGGTCGACGTCGACCTCGCCGTCGAGCAGTGGGAGGCGTACGTGGCGGCGCTACGGACGCACGGGTGGGAGACGGTCGAGGTGGATCCCGCCGACGACTGCCCAGACTCGGTGTTCGTCGAGGACGCCGTCGTGATGTACCGCAACGTGGCCCTCATCGCCCGCCCCGGCGCCGAGTCCCGCCGCGAGGAGACCGCCGCCGTCGAGGAGGCCGTGGCACGCCTGGGCTGCTCGGTGAACTGGGTGTGGGAGCCCGGCACCCTCGACGGCGGCGACGTGCTGAAGGTCGGCGACACGATCTACGTGGGCCGCGGCGGCCGGACGAACGCGGCCGGCGTGCAGCAGCTGCGCGCCGCGTTCGAGCCGCTCGGCGCGCGTGTCGTGGCCGTGCCGGTGAGCAAGGTGCTGCACCTGAAGTCGGCGGTGACCGCGCTGCCGGACGGCACGGTGATCGGGCACATCCCGAAGGTGGACCGCCCGTCGCTGTTCCCGCGTTTCCTGTCCGTGCCGGAGGAGGCGGGCGCCCACGTCGTGCTCCTCGGCGGCCACGAGCTGCTCATGGCGGCGAGCGCGCCGAAGACGGCGGAGCTGCTCACCGATCTCGGCCACGAGGTCGTCACGGTGGACATCAGCGAGTTCGAGAAGCTGGAGGGATGTGTGACGTGCCTCTCGGTGCGACTGCGGGAGCTGTACGCCTGAACGGGTGAGCCGCTCCCCCGCTCGGCCCCGGGACCTGCGGGTTCCAGGGCTGCGCGCTGTCCGGGCCCGGGACCTCGGTGACCTGCGGTTCGTCCCGTTTCGCCCCCGCTGATCAGCGCTCTTTACGCCGCACTTAACCTACGGGTTCGTAACCTACGGATTCGTAGCCTACGATCCCGTAGGTTCCGCGCCCGCTCGCCGGAGCGCCTCGTTCCGTTTCACGTCCCCCTGGAGTTCCCGTGACGATCGCTTCCCCTCACCTCGGCAGCCCCGCCGTCTGGACCGACGCCCGGCTGCTGTACGCACTGGAGGAAGTGGTCGAGCAGGAACTCGACCGGCACCTGAAGGCCGCCAAGGACTGGATGCCGCACGAGTACGTGCCCTGGAGCGACGCACGCAACTTCCCCGGCATCTTCGAGGACGGCGAGGCCTGGGACAAGGAGCAGTCGAAGGTCACCGAGATCGGCCGCACGGCCCTGATCGTGAACCTCCTGACCGAGGACAACCTCCCCAGCTACCACCACGAGATCGCCACCCTGTTCGGCCGCGACGGCGCCTGGGGCACCTGGGTGCACCGCTGGACCGCCGAGGAGGGCCGCCACGGCATCGTCATGCGGGACTACCTGCTCGCCTCACGCGCGGTGGACCCGGACAAGCTGGAGCAGTTCCGCATGGCCCACATGGGCGAGGGCTTCGAGCTGGACCACCGGCACTCGATGCTGCACTCCGTCGCCTACGTGTCGTTCCAGGAACTGGCGACCCGCATCTCGCACCGCAACACCGGCTTCCAGTCCGGCGACCCGGTCTGCGACCGCATGCTCGCCCGCATCGCGGCCGACGAGAACCTGCACATGATCTTCTACCGCAACCTCCTGAAGGCCGCCTTCGAGCTGGCCCCCGACCTCACCATGCAGGCGGTGCGTGACGTGGTCGTGAACTTCCGGATGCCCGGCCACGGCATTCCCGGCTTCGAGCGGGCCGCGGCGCAGATGGCCATCGGCGAGGTCTACAACCTGCGCATCCACCACGACGACGTCCTCCAGCCCGTGCTGCGGTTCCTGAAGGTCATGGACATCGACGGCCTGGGCCCCGAGGGACGCCAGGCCCAGGAGGAACTGGGTCTGTTCATGAACGGGCTGGACGCGGAGGCCGTGAAGTTCGACGAGAAGCTCGCCGCGCGCAAGGCCCGCATGGCGGCCCGCGCCGCGGGCTGACGCGCCGGCCCCGCTGCGCCCGGGCGGTCAGTGCGGCGTGCGCCGGATCCGCAGCCGCTCCTTCTCGGACAGGCCGCCCCACACGCCGAACCGCTCGTCGTTGGCGAGGGCGTACTCCAGGCAGGCCGAACGGATCGGGCACAGGCCGCAGATCTGCTTCGCCTCACGCACCGAGCTGCCGGGCTCCGGGAAGAAGAAGTCCGCCCCGGTCTGCGCGCACAGCGCCTCCCGCTGCCAGGCGAGGTCGGGCGTGGGGATCGTGTCGGTGTACATGGCGGACAGCGTGGCGCGCGGCGAAAAACGTTCGATCAACGCGCGATCAACGCCGCCTCGGCGCGGCGGCCCGGGACCTGCGGACCGCCCCGATGATGCCCGCGCGGGACGGTCCGGCGCACGGCGGCGCGCGGGGCCTGCCAGGGACGGTGCGAAGGCGGTGCCCGAGCGGCGGTGGCCCCCGGGCGCCGCGTCCGTAAGCGCTCCGGCGGCGGTTGTCAGTGGGCGGTGCCAGACTCGGCAGTGCACAGAACGGCGACCTGCGAGGAGGGCGACGATGCTCACCACCCGTTTCGTGGACGGTGCCCCGAGCTGGGCGGACCTCGCCACCCCCGACCTCGACGGCGCGGCGTCGTTCTACCGCGGGCTCTTCGGGTGGGAGTTCCGGTCGGCGGGGCCCGGGGCCGGCGGCTACGGCTTCTTCCAGCTGGCCGGGCAGACGGTCGCCGGGGCGATGCCGGCCACCGCCGAGCAGCAGGGCCCGCCGTCCTGGACCGTCTATTTCCGGACCCCGGACGCGGAGACCACCGCCCGGGGCGCCGAGCGGGCGCACGGAGCGGTGCTGCTGCCGCCGACGGAGGTGATGGGCCAGGGCACGGTGGCGGTCCTCGCCGACCAGGCGGGGGTGCCGTTCGGGCTGTGGCAGCCGGGACGGACCAAGGGCGTCGACGTGGCGAGCGAGCCCGGTGCGCTGTGCTGGGTGGAGCTGTACACGCCGGACATCGCCGCGGCCGCCGCCTTCTACTACGCGGTGCTGGGGCTGGAGACCTCGGCGGTCTCCTTCCCCGGCGGCACCTACACGTGCGTGAATCCCTCCGGTGCCGGCGAGGAGGCCATGTTCGGCGGGATCGTGCCGCTGGCCGACGACCGCGTCGAGGCGGCGTCGGGCGCGTACTGGCTGCCGTACATCGCGGTCACGGACGCGGACACGGTGGTCGCCCGGACCCGGGAGCTGGGCGGCACCGTACGGATGCCGGCGACGGACCTGCCCGGCGTGGGCCGTGTCGCCAAGCTGGCCGATCCGTACGGGGCGCGCTTCGCGGTGATCAGACCCGAGCCGCAGTCCTGACGCCGGGAGCGGCGCGGCGCCGCGCCGCGTAGCGGCCTTGTGTGTCGGCGCCGCGGAAGCCGTCAGGGTCTCACCCCGCCGCGGCCGGACGACCGGCGCCCGCCGGGCCTGCGCGTGCGGGACCCTACGGCTTCCCCGTCCCCTGCTCGCGGGCGCGGCTCGGCTGGACGCGCTTCGGCTCGCCCGGCATCTTCGGGTACTCCGGCGGATACGGCAGGTCGGCCAGCCCGTGCTCGCGTTCGTCGCGGCGGGCGAGGTCGAGCAGGGCGTCGAGGGAGTGGGCGCGGTCGTCCATGCCGGCGTGGACGTCACCGAGTTCGGCGAACCGGGCCGGCATGGTGGCGAGGTCGAAGTCGCGGGGGTGGGCGTCACCCACCTCCTCCCAGCGCAGGGGCGCGGAGACGGGGGCGTGCGGGCGGGGCCGTACCGAGTAGGCGGAGGCGATGGTGCGGTCGCGGGCGGTCTGGTTGTAGTCGAGGAAGACGCGCTCGCCGCGCTCCTCCTTCCACCACTTGATGGTGACGAGATCGGGCATCCGGCGTTCCATCTCCCGGCCCACGGCGATGGCGGCGCGCCGGACCTCGGTGAAGGTCCAGCGGGGCTCGATGGGCACGAAGACGTGCAGGCCCCGGCCGCCAGAGGTCTTGGGCCAGCCGCGCAGGCCGCCGAACTCGTCCAGGACGGCGCGCAGTTCGTGGGCGGCGCGGACGGCGTCGGCGTAGTCGGTGCCGGGCTGCGGGTCGAGGTCGATGCGCAGTTCGTCGGGCCGGTCGACGTCGGTGCGGCGCACCGGCCAGGGGTGAAAGGTGAGGGCGCCGTACTGGGCGGCCCACACCACCGCGGCCTCCTCGGTGGGGCACATCTCGTCGGCGCTGCGACCGCTCGGGAAGGTGATGTGGGCGGTGGGGATCCAGTCGGGCATGTTCTTCGGCGCCCGCTTCTGGAAGAACCACTCGCCGGTCACGCCGTCGGGGTAGCGCTCCAGCGTGGTGGGGCGGTCGCGCAGGGCGCGCAGGATGCCCGGCGCGACGGCCAGGTAGTAGCGGGCGAGGTCCAGCTTGGTGAAGCCGCGCTCCGGGAAGAAGACCTTGTCGGGATTGGTCAGCCGCACGGTCCGGCCGCCGGCCTCCAGTTCCACCGCATCGCCCATGGGTGCCACGGTAGGCGGCCCCCGCGGACCGCGCACACCAGGCGGCATCAGGCGTACCGGAGCAGAATCGCCTCATGGACCTGCCGGTGATGCCGCCCGTGAAGCCCATGCTCGCCAAGTCGGTGGCGACGATCCCGCCGGGTATGCAGTACGAGGCCAAGTGGGACGGGTTCCGGGCCATCGTGTTCCGCGACGGAGCCGAGGTGGAGCTGGGCAGCCGTACCGGCAAGCCGTTGACCAGGTACTTCCCCGAACTGGTGGCGGCGGTGCTCGAACGGGTGCCCGCGCGGTGCGTGCTGGACGGGGAGATCGTGATCGAGCGGGAGGGGCGGCTGGACTTCGACGCGCTGACCGAGCGGATCCACCCGGCGGCGTCCCGGGTGCGGACGCTGGCCGAGCGGACCCCGGCCTCGTTCGTCGCCTTCGACCTCCTGGCTCTCGACGACGAGTCGCTGCTCGACGTGCCGCTCGCCGACCGGCGTGCACTGCTGGTGGGAGCGCTGTCCGGGGTGACTCCCCCCGTGTACGTGGCACCGGCGACGACCGATGCGGAGGTGGCGCGGCAGTGGTTCGAGCAGTTCGAGGGCGCGGGGCTGGACGGGGTGGTCGCCAAGCCGCTGGCGCTTCGCTACCGGCCGGACGAACGCGTGATGTTCAAGATCAAGCACGAGCGCACCGCGGACGTCGTGGTCGCGGGGTACCGCTTGCACAAGAGCGGTCCGGTGGTCGGCTCCCTGTTGCTCGGCCTGTACGACGGCCGGGGCGCCCTGCAGCACGTGGGGGTGTCGGCGGCGTTCCCCATGAAGCGGCGTGCCGAGCTGGTGGAGGAGCTGGAGCCGCTGCGGATGGCCGACATCGCGGACCATCCGTGGGCGGCCTGGGCGGACGAGGCCGCCCACCAGGGCGCCCGGCTGCCGGGCGCGCCGAGCCGGTGGTCGGGCAAGAAGGACCTGTCGTGGGTGCCACTGCGGCCCGAGCGGGTGGCGGAGGTCGCCTACGACCACATGGAGAACGGGGCGCGTTTCCGGCACACGGCCCGGTTCCGCCGCTGGCGCCCGGACCGTGCGCCACAGAGCTGTACGTACGCCCAGTTGGAGGAGCCGGTGCGCTACGACCTGGCGGAGATCCTCGGCCCCGGCGCGGGCGGCTGACCGACCGCCCGCGCCACGGCGTCACCGCGTCAGGCGTCACGGCGTCACGGCGTCACGGCGTCATCAGGACCTTGACCGCGCCGTCCTGCTTGCGCTGGAACATCTCGTAGGCGTGCGGCGCCTCGTCCAGCGGCACCCGGTGGGTGGCGAAGTCGTCGACACCGAGCGGGTCCTCGTCGGTGAGGTAGGGCAGGATCTCGTCGCTCCAGCGGCGGACGTTGGCCTGGCCCATGCGGATCTGCAGCTGCTTGTCGAACATGGTCAGCATCGGCAGCGGGTCGGCCGTACCACCGTAGACGCCGACCAGGGAGAGGGTGCCGCCGCGGCGCACGAGTTCGATCGCGGTGTGCAGGGCGGCGAGGCGGTCGACACTGAACCGCTCGGCGAGCGGCCCGCTCAGCTTGCGGGGCAGGACCGACGACGCCTGCTGGGCGAGCCGGGCGGCGGCGCTGCCGTGTGCCTCGGTACCGACGGCGTCGATCACCGCGTCGGGGCCGCGCCCGTCGGTCTCGTCACGGATCGCCTCGACCAGGTCCTTCTCGCTGTCGAAGGCGCGCAGGTCGTACGTCTCCACCCCCCGGGCGCGGGCCCGCCGCAACCGGTCACCGACCAGGTCCACCCCGAACACCCGGCCGGCACCGCGCGCCTGGGCGATCCGGCAGGCCATGTCGCCGATGGGCCCGAGGCCGAGGACGGCGATGCTGCCGCCCTGCGGTACATCGGCGTACGCGACGGCCTGCCAGGCGGTGGGCAGCACGTCGGAGAGGTAGACGAACCGGTCGTCGGGCGGCCCCTCCGGCACCTTGATGGGACCGTACTGGGCCTGCGGGACGCGCAGGTACTCGGCCTGGGCGCCCGGGACCGCGCCGTACAGCCGCGTGTAGCCGAACAGGGCGGCGCCCATTCCCTCGCCGGTGACCTGCGTCGTCTCGCACTGGGTGGGCAGGGAGTTCAGACACATCCAGCAGTTGCCGCAGGCGATCTGGAAGGGGACGACGACCCGGTCACCCGCCTGCAGGTCGGGGACGGCGGGGCCGACCTCCTCGACGATGCCCATCGGCTCGTGGCCGAGGATGTCCCCCGGGGTCATGAACGGTGTGAGCACCTCGTACAGGTGCAGGTCGGAGCCGCACAGCCCGGTGGACGTGATACGGATGACGGCGTCCGTCGGTTCCTGGATCGCCGGGTCCGGCACCGTCTCCACTCGGACGTCCCGCTTGCCCTGCCAGGTCACTGCCTTCATCGCGCCCTGCTCCCTCCGCCGAGTCGGGGATCCCGGGGTCGGTGCCCCGGGGTGCGGCCCGGGTACCCGGGCGCCAACGGGCCGAACCGCACCCTCTTCGCACCCTCGGCCGATCGGACGATCCCCGGCGAAGCGCCATGAATGATCGGGTTTGGCCATCGATGACCTGATGAGCGCACAATCCAGGAAACGGGACAGGACGACGACTGTGAGCACGGTACGAGGAGCACGGACCCGGCGCGGTGCCATGACGCGGGCGCTGCTGGCCGGTGCGATGACGGCCGCCCTGGCGGTGGGCTGTACCGGCACGCACGGCACCCGCGACGACGGGCGCGGCGGAGACCGGGAGAGCGGTACGCCGAGCGCGTCACCCGACGGCCCACCGAGCGAGCTGCGCGGCTCGGTGCTCGCGGTGAAGATCGACAATTCCCGCTCCGCCCGCCCGCACACCGGTCTCGGCGCGGCGGACGTCGTCTACGTCGAGCAGGTCGAGGGCGGGCTGAGCCGGCTGATGGCGGTGTACGCGACCCGGTTGCCGTCCGCCGTCGGCCCGGTGCGCAGCGCCCGCGAGGCCGATCTGGAGCTGCTGCGCCAGTTCCGCCGGCCCGTACTGGCCTTCTCCGGCGCGCAGGGCAAGCTGCTCCCGCTGATCGACGAGGCGCCCCTGACGGCCGTGACACCCGAGAAGGCGTCCGGCACCTTCTACCGGGAACCCGGCCGCCCCGCGCCGCACAACCTCTACCTGCGCCCCGGCCGGCTGCTGCCCGAGGCGCCCGGCGGGAAGGCCCTCACGACCGGCTTCCACTACGGCGCCCCGCCCTCGGGCGGGACCGCGGAGACCTCCCGCACGGTACGTTACCCGGCCGCCCGCTTCACCTTCACCTGGTCGGCGCAGCGGGAGCGGTGGCTGGTCTCCATGGACGGCCGGGCGGCGTTCACCACCGACGGCGGCCGGCTGGCACCCGCGACGGTGGTCGTGCAGTACGTGAAGGTGCACCGCAGCGACTTCCACGACTTCCTCGGCAACTACACGCCCTACACCGAGACGGTCGGGTCCGGGAAGGCACGGGTGCTGCGCGACGGGCGCGCCTACGACGTGCGGTGGGAGCGCACCGAGGCGGCCTCGGGCACGGCGTTCACCACGCCGGACGGCCACCGGGTGAACTTCGCCGAGGGGCAGGTCTGGGTGGTGTACGCCAAGGCGTCCTGACCGGCGTCGGCGCGTCGGTGCCCGGCAGCCGGCGGCTCATTGCGCCCGCAGCGCCGACAGCTCACGCAGTGCGCGCTCCGCCTGCGCGGCGAGGCCGTCCGCACCGCAGGAACGGGCCAGGGTCAGACCGCGCTCCAGTTCGGCGCCGGAGCGAGCGGCGATGCCGTACTCCACGCGGGCCGCCGCGTGCTCGAACTGGCAGGGCGAGGACTCCAGAAAGGTGACGGCCTGGCCGGCCAGCTGGACCGCGCGCCTGCCCGTCTCCAGGGCGGCGGCGCAGCGCAGCGCCTCGCCGATGGCGGTGTCGGTCCCGAACCGCTCGGCCTGCCGGCGGACGTCGGCGGCAAGCCGCGCGGCCCGCGAGGGGTCCTCGACCGCGAGCGCGCGGGCGAGGTCGACCGCCCAGGGCACCATGACCGGGTTGAGGTGACCGCGCGCGGCGGCCGCCTTCCCGGCCTCCTCCAGTTCGTTGACGCCGTCCTGGGTGCGACCCGCGGCGAGCAGCAGGCGGCCGCGGACCGAGCGGGGGTCGGGCAGCACGATCGTCGAGGGGTAGGGCGGCGCGAAGCCGTACTGCTCGGCTGTCCGCCACGCCTCGTCGACATGGCCGCGGGCGAGCAGGGTGTCGACCAGGTTGCAGGTGGCCGACCAGTACAGGGGAAGTCCCCGGCCGACGTGCTCGGCGAGGCGCAGCGACTCGCGCAGGGATCGCTCCGCGTCCCGGAGGCGGCCGCGACGGCGGTGGCCGAGACCGACGTAGGCGTGGGCCAGGGCGAGGTGACCGCCGCTCCAGCGGGCGGACTCGTAGGCGTTGAGGGCCTCGGTGAACAGGGCTTCCGCACGGTCCAGGCGATCGGTGTAGGCGTAGGCGCTGGCCAGCATCATCGGCAGTTCCAGACCCCACTCGGTGTCGGTCCAGCCGAGACCGGGTGCGAGGCGGCCGTTGACTAGGGCGCGGTCGCAGGCCTCCACGGCCTCCTCGGCGTTGTCGCCGCGGGTCATGGCGTCGAAGCCGCGCAGGATGAGCAGGGCCCGCTCGGAGGTGTCGCGGCCGGTGCAGGTGGCGGCGAGGGCGGCGAGCCGCTCGGAGCGGCCCGGTGCGGGGGTCTCCCCGGCGTGCACGCCCTCCCACATGAACTGCACGGCCTGCAGCCGCATCCGGGCCGGTCCGGGGCCGAGCCGCGCCACCTCCGCCTCGACGGTGCGGACCGCCTCCTCGGGCTGGTTGTTGTGGAGCAGTGCCTGGGAGAGGCGGTAGACGGCGTCGACCCGGTCGGCGCCGTCGAGGCCGGGCATGGCGAGCGCGGTCCGCAGGTGGCCGATGGTGGTCGCGGGCGCGGTGAGCAGGCTGGCGCAGCCCAGTTCGTAGAGCACGCGCGCGTGGACGTGCGGCCGGGGCGGCTCGGCGAGGGCGCGCTCCAGGCAGCGGCGGGCCGCGTCGGGCGCGCCGACGGCGAGGTGTTCGCGGGCGGCCTCGCGCAGCTGCGCGACGAGTTCCTCGTCGTCGTCCGGGTGGACCTGCAGCAGGTGCCGGGAGGCGGCGGCGACTCCCTTGCCCGCCTGGGTGACGATCTGTGCGGCGATGCCGTGCATGGCCCGCCGCAGGGCCTCGGGGACGGAGTTGTAGACGGCGGTGGCGATCAGCGGGTGCACGAACTCCAGCTCGCCGTCGCCGCCCGGGACGCCGACCGTGGGGTCGGGCGTGGTGAGGATGCGGGCGCCGCGCAGGAGTTCGGCGCAGTGCCGGGCATCGTCGGCGGCCAGCCCGGACAGCCTCGCCACCTGGTCGAGGGTGATGCCGGCGCCGAGGATCGCGGCCGCCCAGGCGAACCGGGTGGCGTCCACCCCGAGATCCTCCAGGCGGGCGACCAGGCCGCCGCCGCGGGCTGCCTTGTTGAGGGGGCGCAGTCGCGCCGCGTGCGCCTCGGTGGGTTCCAGCTCGCTGTCGGAGACCTTGGCGAGCAGTTCGACGGTGTCGTACGGGTTGCCGCCGGTGACCGCCCACACCTCGCGGCAGAACGGCGCGTCCGCGTGCTCGCCGAGGGCGGCGCGGGTGAGTCCGGCGACGGCCTCGGGGGTGAGGGCGCTCAGGCTGGTCACGGAGCGGCCGGCGACGGCGGCGACCGCGTCGAGGCACCGGGCGCCCTCGCCGCCGGCCTCACCGTCCCGGCAGGCCACGGCGACCAGCACGGGCAGGTCGTCGAGACGTTCGACGAACGCTGCCAGCCAACGCAGGGTCTCCAGATCGGCCCAGTGCGCGTCGTCGATCAGCAGCACCAGCGGCCACTCGCGCCGTGCCAGCCGGCGTACGGCGGCGACGAGGCCGTCGGAGACGTTGCGCGGGTCGGCGGGCGGACCGTCGGGGTCCGCTATGCCCAGGGCGGGGCCCGCGATGCCGTACCAGTCGCCGAGGTACTCCCGGGCCTCCTCGGGCAGCAGCGACAGCAGCGCGGGCTGCAGCAACTGCCGTACGACGTTGAAGGGGACCGACCGCAGCGTCTCGCCGCCGCGCGCCGACCAGACGGTGCAGCCGTGGGCCTCGGCCGTGCGGCGGGTCTCGGCCAGCAGGGCTGTCTTGCCGAGACCGGCGTCGCCGCGGAAAACCAACACCCGCCCCGAGGACGACCGGTCGGCCCGCAGCGTCTGCACCGCCCGTGTGATGACGCCGACTTCCTCCTCGCGCTCCCACAGAGAGGCCGAGGCGGCCGCCACCGGCCGAACCTCCGTCATCCCGCTACCTCCCCAAGTCGCCCGAACGACGTACGAACCCGAGGGTAGCTCCCCGACGGCCGGAACGGCGTCCGCTCCGGGCACCTGTTCCCGCCGCGGGTGACGCCCTCTCGCCCGTCGCCGCCCGGAGGCCTGCGGCGGACCGGCCGGGACGTCAACCTCATGTGCGTACCGCGGACTTGACGAACGTGGGGTGGCGTACGCGGTGGCGCGGGCCGGGGTCGCGCGGCTCCGGGCGGGCCGCCCTCGCGCGGCCCCGCGGCCGCCCTCTCATCCGGCTTTCACGGTCGCCTCATACGGTGGGGGCATGACGCAGGTGACTCCTCCGGGGTGGTATCCCGACCCCGGACAGACAAGTGACGGCCCCGCCTCCGAGCGCTGGTGGGACGGCAAGGCATGGACGGACCGGACCCGCCCGGCGGGCTCGGCCGCGGCGTGGGGGCCGCCGGGCGGGGCGCCGGCCGCCGGCGCGCAGACGGGGTTCGCGGCCCACCCGACCGTGCCGGCCTTCCCGGCCCACCCGGCACTTCCCGCGCCGCCCGGGGCCCCCGCCGCGCGGCGGGGCGTGCGGACCGGGATAGCCGTCGCCGCGGCGGTCGCGGTGCTGGCGAGCATCGGAATAGGCGTGTACACGCTGACCAAGGACGACGGCGGGGACGGCCGGCCGGGCACCGCTCAGGGCGACGGCGGCCGGGGCGGCCCGTTCGGCGGCCCCGGGGGCGGTGACGGCGGCGGCGACCGCGACGGTGGACGCGGCTCCGGCGGGCCGGGCGACTCGGACGAGGACTCACCGTCCCCCCGGGAATCCGAGGCACCGAAGATCAGGAGCGGTTCGGTGACCGACGCCCTCAACGGGATCAGCATCCCGATCCCGAAGGGCTGGACGGGCCAGCAGAGCGGCGCCGGCGCCCAGGTGATGTCCGACACGACGTACCCCTGCCCGGGCGCCGCGGACAAGACCTGCGTCAAGGGCGGCGTGTACTCCGCGCCGCGCGAGCTGCACCGCACCAAGGGGGGCACGCCCGAGGAGGTGGCCAAGGCGGACATCGCCGCGAACGCGGAGGAGTCCTACGGCGGCTCCACCTACGGCTCGATCACCTCGCACCAGGTACTCGCCTCCCAGGCGGTGACCGTGGCCGGCCAGAAGGGCTACCTGGTGCGCTGGAAGGCCATCACCGGCAAGGGGGTCGACGGCTACGTCGAGTCGCTGGTCTTCCCGGCGCCCGCGGAGCCGAGCCGGCTGGTGGTGCTGCGCTTCGGTCTGGACGCCGATCAGCAGGTGTCCGTCATCGACACGATCACCAAGGGCATCGCGGTGGCGAAGGGCGGCGGCACCGGCCGCGACGTCTGATCCGCGCCCCGGCCGCCGTACGGGTTCGGCCGGGTGGGCGCCCCTCCGCTCAAGGGACCCCCACCCGGCCGGGGGTGCGCCGCCCCCGTCCCCACGGTGCGGCGCGAGCAGGCCACCGTCCAGTCATCCCGTGGACGGCGGCCCGGGTCGGTCAGGCGAGGCCGAGGGCGGGCAGTACCGCCGCCTCGACGAACCGCAGCAGGTACTCCGAGTCGGCCTGCCGCCCGTCGATCACGGGCCGCACCCGCAGCACCCCATACAGCTGCGCGGGGACGAACTCCAGCGCCGGGTGGTCCGCCGGGACCTCACCGCGCTCCACCCCGCGCCGCAGGATGCCCCGGAGTTCGGCGAGTTCCGGCTCCACCAGCGCCTCGCGCAGCGCCCGCTGCAGGGCGGGGTCCTGGGTGACCGCGTGCCCGAGGGCCTGCAGCAGGCGGGTGTCCTCGCCGGCCCACCGCCCGCCGGCCCGGGCGGCGGCCCGCAGGTCGCCGGCGAGCGTGCCGGTGTCGATCCCGGCGAAGCGCGCCCGGTGGGAGGAGCGCAGGGCCGCGGCGACGAACTGGGGCTTCGTCTTCCACTGCCGGTAGAGCGTGGACTTGCTGCAGCGGGTGCTGGCCGCGATGCCCTCCATGGTCACGGCGTCGTACCCGCACTCCCGGATCTGGTCGAGGACGGCGTCGAAGAACTCCCTCTCCCGTTCGGGCGTGAGTTTGGAGCGGCGCGACGCGGCGACCGTGTCGGGTCCGTCCGCGGCCTGCGACGTCATCGGTCTGTCTCCTCGCTGCCTCTTGGCCGGCTCTTCTTCCGCGGCCGGTCCGTCCCGCCTCCAGTGTGGCGCAGATCAACCGGCTCGATCGATACGCCAGTGTACCGGTACATGACCGTATCGGTACACTGGCGTATCGGTACGATCCCGTATCGATGGTGGCTCACCGCGTCGGTGGGACCCCACCACCACACCGCACGCACCACCGTCAGCGAAGGGGCCGGGGGATGACTGCCCGCACCGAGCCTGCCGAAGCGGAGTCCGACCGGACCCCGCGACCGCCCGTGGTCCGGGAGCTCCTGCTGGTCGCAGGGCTCTTCCTCGTCTACAAGCTGGGCCGCCGGGCGGCGACCGGGCACACCGGGGAGGCGTTTCGCAACGCGCGGGATCTGTGGGACGCCGAACGGTGGCTCCGGCTGCCGGGCGAGAACTCGGTGCAGTCGCTCCTGCTGCACGGCGACGCCCTGGTGCGCGCCGCGAACACCTACTACGCGACGGTCCACTTCCCGGCCACCGTGGCCTTCCTGGTCTGGCTCTACCTGCGCCGGCCCGCGCACTACCGCTGGGCCCGGCGGGTGCTGGCCGCGGTCACCGCCGCGGCCCTGGCGCTGCACCTGGCGTTCCCGCTGGCCCCGCCCCGGATGCTCACCGAGGCCGGACTGATCGACACCGGCGCGGTGTACGGCCCGTCGGTGTACGGGCCGCCGGCCACCGACCACCTGTCGAACCAGTTCGCGGCGATGCCCTCGCTGCACTTCGGCTGGGCGCTGATGCTCGCGATCGGCCTCATGACGGCGACCCGTTCCCGCCTGCGCCCGCTCTGGCTGCTCCACCCGGCGCTGACCCTGCTGGTCATCGTCGGCACGGCCAACCACTACTGGCTCGACGCACTGGTGGCGGCCGCCCTGCTCGGCGCAGGCCTCGTGGTGATCCGGCCGCCCCGGCGCCGGGAGACGTCTCCGGGGCGTCGTACCGCCACCCCGGCGCCGGTCGGGGACCGGACCCCGGAGGGCCTGGGGGCCGGGCAGGGGCCTTCGGAGGGCGGCGGCCGGGCCGCGGTCGGCGGCGGCGCCGGGTCGGGGAGAGCGGTCGCCGCGCCGCTGGTGGGGGCGGACCGATGAGCGCCACCGTGCTCGCCGTCGTCCTGTCGCTGTTCTCGGCGGTCGCCTACGCCGCCGCGGCCGTCGCCCAGGAACGGCTGGCCGCCGGCTCCCCCGGTTCGGGGCTGCTGCGCCTGCTGGGCAGCGGCGCGTGGTGGTGGTCGGTGGTGCTGAACGCCTCCGCCGCCCTGCTGCACGTCGTGGCGCTCAAGTACGGCCCGCTGACCGTCGTGCAGCCGCTGGGCGCGCTCACCCTGGTCGCGGCCGTGCCGCTGGGCGCCCGGCTGGCGGGGCGGCGGGTACGTCCGGCGGAGTGGCGCGGCACCGCGTTCACCCTGGTGGGGCTGGCCGCCGTGCTGACCGCCGCGTCCGGGCCCGCCCCCGACGACGTGCTGAGCGTGCCGGAGGCGGTGGCGGTGGCGGGGGCCACTGCGGCGCTGATGGGGCTGCTGGCCCGGCCCGGCGCTCGGCCCGGACTGCGCCACGCGACCGCGTCGGGGTTCGCCTCCGGGGTCGCCTCGGCGCTGACCCAGACCGTGACGGTGGCCGCGACGGACCGCTCGGGCCCGGTGCTGAGCGTGCAGGTGGCGGGGGTGGCGCTGCTGGTCGCGGCGTTCGCCACGGCCGGCCTGCTGCTGTCCCAGACCGCCTACCGGGGCGGCCTCGGGGCGCCGCTGGCCGTGGTGACCCTGGCCAACCCGGTGGCGGCGGCGGTGGTCGGGCTCGCGCTGCTCGGCGAACGGCTGCGGGGCGGGCCGACGGGGATACTGCTCGCGCTGGCCGGCGCCGCGCTGGCGTCCTGGGGCGTGGTCCTGCTGTCGCGGACGGCCCCCGAGCCCGTGCCGGTGCCTTCGCAGGCGCCGGGGTACGGGGACGAGGGACACCCCGTGGCCGCCGTACTGGCGCTCGGGCCGACGTCGGCCCCGGTGCGGCACGGCCCGGCGCCCCGGACGGCGCGGGCCGAACCGGGGCGCCTGACGCGGCTGTAGCGGATCAGTTGAATCCGCGCGCGTCCTGCTTCAGCGCCGTGTCGACGGTCAGGGCGGTGGCGACCACCATGCTGAGCAGCGGCTCGGGCAGCTGGTAGTGGATCTGCAGCACGTAGTTGTCGGCGCTGGTGAACATCGTCTTGGCGAGGCCCTCCCAGGTCTTGGTGATCCGGGCGACCTCGTTGCCCGCGTGGTCGACGACCGCGAAGTTCCAGGCCCGCCAGTTCTCCGCCTTGATCGCGCCGATCTGCCCGCCGTCCGCGTTGATCGCGAAATTGATCTTGCCGATGACGTTCTGCTGGACGATCTCGCCGATCTGCCGGCCGTCCGGCCGCGCCACGACCACCCGCGACTTCAGGAACTTCGCGGGGCGCGTGAGCACCAGGACGGGCCGGCCGTGCGCGTCGCGGATCTCCAGCGTGTGGGTCATGAACTGGTCGAGGCTGGAGACGAAGCGGACCGCCTTCTTCAGCGCGCTCTGACCGACCTGGACGACCGAGCCGAGCTGAGTGCCGTGCTGGTCCATGACCGTGTACTCGTTGGTCAGCTCGATCAGCTTGGCCTTCTGGTTCACCACCAGGACCGGCTCGGTGAACAGGGTGCCGCCGCCGGCACCGCTGGGCGCGACGCCCGCCTGCTGCTGGACCTGGCGCTGGACCCGCGGGTCGGGCCCGGCGGGCTGCGCCGGGACCTGCGGCGCCGGCTGGGCCTGCTGGGCGGCCTGGGTGTGCTGGGTCCACTGGGCGCCGTCCCAGTAGCGCAGCGTCTGGGCCGCGCCCTGCGGATCCGGGTACCAGCCTGCAGGTGTGTTCGATTGCGTGGTCACCGGCGCACACTACCCCGGCCCTTCGCACGGCTGACGGGCGCCCCGTCCGCGGTCGGCGGGACCCCGGTCGCGTACGCCGGGGGCGGGTCGGGACCGGACGCCGTCGGCGACCTGAACGCCGACGGTGCCCGGTCAGGCCTCGGGAGCCGCCGGCACCACGCTGAGATGGCCGGCGGTGCGGCGCGGGCGGCGGGTGCGGCGGGGCGGGGGCGCGGGCCGTGCCTCGCGCGGCACCATCGTCAGCCGGACGTACCCCTCGTCCGCCAGGGCCTTGGGCACCTCGCAGACGATGCGGTACTCGGTGACGCCGCGCCGCGGGTCGGGGTGGGCGAGCCGGCGCACCGCCCCGTCGTACTCGGCGGCCTGGGCGCCGACCGCGCGCAGCCAGTGCGGCAGCCCCTGCCGGTAGGCGGCCTCCATGATCGGGTCCTGGGCGATGTCGCGGCGGATCGCCTGCAGCCCGTGGTCATGGCCGTGCCGCTCGGAGGCGGCGGCGAGCAGGGCCAGGGCCGGCAGGCACCAGCCCGCCTCGTGGTCGACGAGCACGCCGGCCGCGTCCGGGTGGAACAGCACGAACCGGAGCAGATTGTCGCCCGGCATGGCCGTCGGATGCGGGCCGACCTCCCCGAAAAGTGTCTCGAAAGCGGCGTTCGCGAGAACGACGTCCCAGCGGTGGTTCAGCACGACGGACGGATGGGGTACGGCCTCCAGAAGGGTGGCGTAGTCCCGTAGATACGCCTGGGTGCCGGGACTCTCGGGGACGGGCCGCGGTACGGACCGCTGCCCTCCTGCCTGATATGCCATCGGGAGGTCACCCCTCTTGCCTGATGCGGCCTTCACGCGGCGCCCCGATCCTGGTGCCGAGATACATGCGATGTCAACTATCGTGGCATTCCGCGCTCGTTGACGGCTGAAATTGGCCACAGTTGTGGCGAGACCTGGATGTGGGTTCGACCGACCCGTTAGTCTCCGGGCAGTTCACGACGACCGTCTGTGCCGGTGAGAGGGCCCGGTGAGAGGGCAGTGAGAGACGTGGGAGACCTGTCGGTGACGGATGGCTTCGAGGTTCCGGGCGCCGCGGCGACGGCTTCGCTGTCGGCCGTCGTCGCCCGTGTCGCCGCGCTCGCCGACCGGCTCGGCGTGCCGCACGGGGAGGTCTTCGACACCGGGCGGCTGTCCGTCGCCTGCGGTGTGCCGGAGCCCGTGGTCAAGGCCCTGCTGAGGGGCCGTCCGGCCGGTGAACCCGACGTCCAGGCGCGCTTCCTGCAACGCCTGGACCTGCTGCGCCGCACCCGCCTCAAGCCCAACGGGCGCAAGTACACCCAGCAGGAGATCGCGGACGGCGCGGGCATGTCGCGGCAGCAGGCGGGCGCCCTCATCAACGGCGACCGCCGCCCCACGATGGAGCACTGCGACGCCCTGCAGCGCTTCTTCCACGTGCACGCGGGGTTCCTGACGGCCGAGGACCCCGAGGCGCTGACGGGCACGCTGCGCCACACCGAGCAGGAACTGCTGCAGCGGCTCGCCGAACGGGAGGCGGCCGCCGACGACCCGCTGGAACGCCTGCTGCAGGACCACGGGGTGCGCGGGATCGCCTGGCGGGCCGCCCAGCTGCCCACCGACCAGCACCGCGACAAGGTCGCCGAGTGGCTGGACATGCTCCTGGAGAGCGTGAAGCGACCCGAGACGTGAGCCGGGAGAGGACTGTGGGCATCGGAAGGGAAATGCGCCGTCTGTGCGGGGAGTTGGTCGCGGAGGTGACTCTCCCCGCCCCGGCGGCGCCGGCGGACCTGTACAGCTCGCTGTGCGACGCGATGAGCAGACGCCGCGGCCGGCCCGTCCACTTCCGCACGGCCGCCTTCCCGGTGGGCACCGCCAGCGGGCTCTGGCTCGACATGGCCGACCAGGACCTGGTGGTGATCGAGGAACGCACCGCGCCGGACCACCAGTTGGTGATCCTCGGCCATGAGCTGTGGCACATGCAGGCGGGGCACTGCAGCCACCACGTCGAGGGGGCGGCGGTCGCCGCGCGCTTACTCGTCGACGGGGCGGACCTGGAGGCCACCGTGCACAAGGTGGCCGCGCGCACCAGGTTCGACCTGTCCGACGAGAAGGAGGCCGAGCGGTTCGGCCTGCTGCTCGCCAGCAAGTGCCGTACCTGGCTGGCCGGTTCGTCGGGCCGGGGCCGGGGGCAGCGGGACCATCTGGCGGGGCGCATCGAGGCGTCGCTCGGGTACCTCGGCCCGCAGGGCTGAGCCGCCGGACCGGCCGGGCAGGCCGGGAGGCACCACGGGAAGCCGTACCGGGTGGCGCTCGTGCGGGCCGCCGCGAGCGGCGTCCGGCGGTTCGCCCGCCTCGGCTGCGCGGGCGAACCGGAACGCAGCGGGACCGGATTGTCAGTGGTGGGCGGCAAGCTGGGAGATGCGCCGCCGGTACGGGGCGTACGCGCCCGTGGGCGCGTGGAACCGACGCCGACACGGAGAGAAGCCGACCGATGCCCACCGCCGTTCTGACCGACCGTGAGCGCACCGCCGTCCAGGCCTATCTGCGGCTGCTGCACACCGTGCGGGCCGCGTTCGACGACACCGGCGCCGAGGCGTCCGGACCACCGCGCCGTCCCCTGCCACCGGTGATCCCGCCCGCCGTCCTCGCGGAGGCCGAGCAGGCCCTGGCCCGGGCCGGCCTGGAGGGGAACGAGGAAAGGCTCTTCCGGCTGCTGCGCGGCTGGTGCCCCGAGGGGTGAGGCCGGGCCGGACGGTTCCGGCGGGGCTTCAGAGTGTGTGCGGCACCGTGATCGCCGTGGCCACCAGGCCCCGCTGGATCGTCCAGCGGCCCTCGAAGTGGGTGAGGCGGCGGCCGTCGACCACCGGGCCGGGCACGAGCAGCCGGGCGCGGAGCGTGCCGTGCGCGGACCCGCCGGACACCGGACCGGCGGACGCGGGGCCCACGGGCGCCGCGGTGAGTTCGATGTCTGCCTCGGAGAAGTCCAGCCACATCCGGGTGAGCGGGAACCACGCCTTGTAGACGGACTCCTTCGCGCTGAACAGCAGCCGGTCGCCGTGCAGGTCCGGCCGGTCCGCGGCGAGCCGGCGCAGGCGCGGCAGCTCGGTGGGCAGCGCGACCTCCCCCAGGACGCCGTCCGGCAGCGGCCGATGCGGTTCGGCGTCGATACCGAGCGACACCAGGTCGGTCGCGCGGACCAGGGCGGCCGCGCAGTAGCCCTCGCAGTGGGTCATGCTGCCGGTCAGGCCGTCCGGCCAGCGCGGCGCGCCCCGCTCACCGGGCAGGACCGGCCCCGGCGGGATGCCCAGCTTCTCCATGGCGCGCCGGGCACAGGAGCGGACGACGGCGAACTCCCGGCGCCGCTTGGGCACCGCCTGGCGCACCAGCGCCGCCTCCTCCGGGTACAGCGACGCGTCCGCCGACTGGTCGGCGGCCTCCGTGCCGTACGCCTCCACGGCGACCACCTGTTCCGGCAGCAGTTCCTCGATCACTCGGTCTCGACCTCCGCGGGCAGGATCCGGCGCAGCCGGCCGGGCGGTCCCGGGCGCTTGCGCCACTCGCGGGGGTATCCCACCGACACCTCCTCGAAGCGGACGCCCTCGTGAAAGGTCGTGCGGGGGATGTGGAGATGGCCGTAGACCATGGCGGCGACGCGGAACCTGCGGTGCCAGTCGGTGGTGAGCCGGGTACCGCACCACATGGCGAACTCGGGGTACCACAGCACGTCCGTGGGATGCCGGTGCAGCGGGTAGTGGTTGACCAGCACCGTGGGCAGGTCGCCCGGCAGTTCCGCGAGCCGGCGCTCGGTCTCGGCGACCCGGGCCCGGCACCAGTCCTCACGGGACGGGTAGGGGTCGGGGTGCAGCAGGTACTCGTCGTTGCAGACGACACCGGTGCCGCGGGCGTACTCCAGCCCCTCGGCCTTGGTCGTGCACCCCTGAGGCAGGAACGAGTAGTCGTACAACAGGAAGAGCGGCGCCACCGCCACCGGGCCGCCGGGGCCCTCCCAGAGCGGGTAGGGGTCCTCGGGTGTGGTGACGCCCAGGTCGCGGCAGAGATCGACCAGATGGGCGTAGCGCTCGGCCCCGCGCAGGGTGACGGCGTCCTTGCGGTGCGTCCACAGCTCGTGGTTGCCGGGGGCCCAGACGACCTTGCGGAAACGGCTCGCGAGGGTCTTCAGCGTCCAGCGGATGTCCGCCACGGTCTCCGCGACGTCCCCCGCCACGAGGAGCCAGTCGTGCTCGGAGTGGGGCCGCATGTCTTCGACCAGAGCCCGGTTCTCCGCGTACGAGACGTGCAGATCGCTGATGGCCAGCAGTTGCCCGGCCTCCCCCGTCACCATCGCACCACGACAACACAGGCGGAGGGTGGGGGACAAGGGTGGATCAAGCCGGGATCCAAAATACAAGTTCTCTGATCCGGGATTGCGGGTCCGGCCTTCAGAATGCGGGATACGGAAGGCGGGATGCGGGATGCGGTCCTCTGCATGCAGGATCCGGCACCTTGTATACGGAAGCCCGTAGACGCCAGACGGCACAAGGAAAATCCGTAACCCACGCGTTGCACGGCACGTCCCCGGAAGCCGTATGATCGCCCCAACACCACCGCCATGACCCTTCCCTTCACACAGGGCGGTTCGGTGTCCCTCCATCCTCCCTGCCCGGGCCGGGCCTGCTTCGCCCTGCCCGCGAACCGTGAAAGGCGGCCTGCATGGTCTCTCGCGTACGCGTCTGGCTCAACCGCACGTACGCGGAGAACGTGTTCTTCATGGATCAGCTGCGCCGAAATCCCAGCGATCGCGCGGTCGAGATCCATGCCACCCACGGCGACCCGGACTCCCCCGTGCTGGCCGCCGCCGACACCGCGGAGCTGGAGCCGGAGGGCCTCTCCCCCGCCGGGTACGTCGAGTACGCCCTCGCCCAGTGCCGGCGCCGCCGCATCGACGTGTTCGTGCCCCGGCTGCACCAGTCGGCGGTCGTCGCGCACCGCGCCGAGTTCGAGGCGGTCGGCACCGCGGTGCTGGCACCGCCGCCGGAGGCCGTCGCCGTCTTCCAGGACAAGGTGATCGCCTACGAGGCCGTCCAGGCGATCGGGGTGCCCGTGCCGCCGTGGTGGCGGGTGCGTACCGCCGACGAACTCCTGTCGGCTGTCGAGGAGTTGGAGGACGCCGGACACAAGGCGTGCTTCAAGCCGGCGTCGGGTGCGGGTGGGGTCGGGTTCCGGGTGATCACCCGAGCCCCCTTCTCGCTGACGCACCTCACCGGTTTCCCCAGCTCCTACGTCCAGCTGGACCTCGTCGTGGACGCGCTGCGCCGCGCCGACGAGCCGGTGGACTGGCTGGTCATGCCCCGGCTGGAGCAGCCGGAGGTGTCGGTGGACTGCCTCACCGGCCCGGACAGCGTCGTACGGCTGGCCGTCGGCCGCACGAAGAACGGGCGTCGGCGCGGCTTCACGCTGCACGAACAGTGGCTGGAGCCGGCCCGCCGGATCGCCGAGGGCTTCGACCTGCACTACCTGTCCAACGTGCAGTTCCGGATGTACGGCGAGCAGCCGGTGCTGATGGACGTCAACACCCGGCCGGCCGGCGGGCTGCACCAGTTGTCCCAGTGCGGCGTCAACGTCCCCTGGGCCGCTGTGCGATTGGCGCTCGGCGAGGATCCGGGGAGGATCGAGCCTCCGTTCCTGGGGCAGGACTACACGGTGGTGTCGGGGCCGCGACCGCTGCGGCCGGTAACACTGCCGCAGCAGCGGATCGAGGAACCGGCGGCGATGCTGCCGGTGCACTCGGTGGGATCGCCCGAGGCGGCGCAGGTACTGCCGATCTGAGCGGCCCCGCCACTCCGGCCGGTCCCGGCGGTGGATCCGCCGTCTCACTGGTTTGGACCAATCCGGCACTTTCGCTTGACAGCCGGATTGGTCCATACCAACTTGGTTGCGCACCACTCCGCACTTCCGTGCACTCCCGAACACCCCCCTCCTTCCAGGGAGATCGTGTGCGCCCCATACCCCACTCCGGACGCCCCCTGCGTCGACTCCTCGCGCTGCTCGGCACCGCCGCTCTCGCGTTCGGCGGTGCCGTCGCCCTTCCCGGCACCGCACAGGCCGCCAACCTCCTGTCCAACCCCGGCTTCGAGTCGGGCGGTCTCTCCCCCTGGTCCTGCAGCGGCCAACTCGGCTCGATCGTCTCCTCCCCCGTGCACGGCGGTGCCAAGGCGCTCGCGGGCGCGGCCACCTCGAGCGACAACGCCAAGTGCGGGCAGACCATCTCCGTCCAGCCCGACACCGCCTACACGCTGAGCGGTTGGGTGCGCGGCAGCTACGTCTACCTCGGCGTCGACGGCGGCGCGTCCACCTGGACCTCGTCCCCGTCGTCGTACAGCAAGCTGTCGGTGTCCTTCACCACGGGCGCCTTCCAGACGACCGCGCGCATCTACGTGCACGGCTGGTACGCGCAGGGCACCTATTACGCCGACGACATCAGTCTCGACGGCCCCGGTGGCGGGGGCGGCGGCTCCGACACCCAGGCGCCCACCGCGCCGGGCAACCTCACCGCGACCGGCAAGACCTCCTCCAGCGTCTCCCTGTCCTGGAACGCCTCGTCGGACAACGTCGGGGTCACGGCGTACGACGTCTACCGCGGTTCCACCCGCGCGCTCAGCGTGTCCGGGACGAGTGCCACCGTCGGCGGGCTGGCCGCGAGCACGGGCTACACCTTCAGCGTCCGGGCGCGGGACGCCGCCGGGAACACCTCGGCGGCCTCCGCCCCGTTGACCGTCACGACGAACGCGGGCGGCGGCGGTGGCGGCGGCTTCAAGCAGGCCGCGCCCTATCTGTACGAGGGCTGGGGCGACCCGCCGAACCCGTCCACCGTGATGAGCGCGACCGGTGTCAAGTGGTTCACCATGGCGTTCGTGCTGGACTCCGGTGGCTGCAACCCGGCCTGGGACGGCAGCCGTCCGCTGACCGGCGGTGCCGACCAGAACGCGATCAACCAGATCCGGGCCGCGGGCGGTGACATCGTGCCGTCCTTCGGCGGATGGCAGGGCAGCAAGCTCGGCGCCAACTGCTCCTCGGCGAGCGCGCTCGCCGCGGCGACCCAGAAGGTGATCGACGCCTACGGCCTCAAGGCCGTCGACTTCGACATCGAGAACACGGACGAGTTCGAGAACGAGGCCGTGCAGGCGAGGATCCTCACCGCGCTGAAGATCCTCAAGGCCGACAACCCGGGCCTGAGGACGATCGTCACCTTCGGCACCTCGACCACCGGCCCGACGTACTACGGCAACCGGCTGATCGAGCAGGCCAGGTCGATCGGCGCCGACATCGACGTGTTCACCATCATGCCGTTCGACTTCGGCGGCGGCTCCGACATGTACGGCAACACGGTGGACGCTGCGGAGGGGCTGAAGAACAAGCTGAAGTCCACCTTCGGCTGGGACGACGCCACCGCCTACGCCCACATCGGCATCTCCGGCATGAACGGCCTGTCCGACCAGCAGGAGAACACCACGCCGCAGATCTGGACCCAGATCCGCGACTGGGCCAACTCCCGCCACATAGCCCGGCTCGCCTTCTGGTCGGTCAACCGGGACCGGCCGTGCCCGGGCGGCGGGGTGACCAGCAACTGCTCCGGCATCAGCCAGAGCACCTGGCAGTTCACCTCCATCACGGCCGGCTTCACCGGCTGACCCGGCCTGCCGCGCCGAACAGGGCATCGGCCTCCCCCCGGTCCTCGCACCGGGGGGAGGCCGTTTCGTGCGGCGGGGTCAGGCGGTGCCACTGCTCCCGTCGGCCCGCTTCAGGCGGAGCGTGAGGATCTGGAAGGGCCGCAGGGCGACCGGCACCGCCTGGTCGTCGTCGAGGTCCGCGTCCTGCAAGGGGCGCTCCAGCAGGTCCGTCACCCGGGCACCGGCGAGCGGGAACCCGGTGCGCAGGGTGGCTCGGGCACGGCCGCCCCGCGATTCGTAGAGCCGTACGACGACGTCACCGGAACGGTCGTCGGCGAGCTTCACCGCCTCGACGGTCACGCCGGCGCCGTCCACCGTGACGACCGGTGCCGGTGCGCCGGCCGCGTCGGCCACCCGCAGCGGGAGGTTGAGGGCGTACCCCTCGGCGACCGCGTCCTCGATGCTCGCGCCGGGCAGCAGTGCGTAGGTGAAGTGGTGCCGCCCCTGGTCGGCCCCCGGGTCCGGGACGCGCGGGGCCCGGACGAGACTGAGCCGGACGGTGGTGGTCGTGCCTCCGTCCTCGCGGACCGTCCGGGAGACGTCGTGGCCGTACGTCGAGTCATTGAGGACGGCGACGCCGTAGCCGGGTTCGGCGAGGTGCACCCAGCGGTGGCCGCAGGTCTCGAAACGGGCCGCCTCCCACGTGGTGTTGGTGTGGGTGGGCCGCTGGACATGGCCGAACTGGATCTCGGCCGAGGAGTGCGGTGCCCTGATGTCCACCGGGAAGGCCGCCTTGAGGATCTTCTCGCTCTCGTGCCAGTCGAGGTCGGTGGCGATGTCGACGCGGGGACTGCCGGCGCGCAGGGTGATCGTCTGGGTGAGCGAGGAACCCTTTCCGAAGGCACGCCTCACCTGGACCGCGGCGACCAGCGGACCGTCCTCGACCACCGTGACCGACTCGGCGTCCAGGAGATCGGTGTAGCGGTTGCGGTAGTGCTGGTCGATGTCCCAGGCGTCCCAGTGGTTGGGGAGGTCGGTGTGCAGGCGCAGAAGATTGCCGGGGGCGGCGAGAACCTCGCGCTGCGCCCGTAGGTCGTATACGGACGACAGTGTGCCGTCGTCGGCCACCTGTACCCGCACCAGCCCGTTGTCCAGCACCCTTCCCGCGCCGGTCACGGTCACCGGGCGCGGCGGCTCCGCGCCGTCCGGCAGGGACGCCTGGGCCGTAGCGGTGAGCGGCGCGCTGCCGTTCGCGGGCACCCGGGTGTAGACCGGCGCGCCGTCGGCGGTGCGCACCACCTCGGCGCGGTCGAAGGGGCTGGTGTTGAACACCCTCGGCCCGCTCCCGGTACCGAGGGCGGCGATCGCCTCGGCCGTGAGCGCCGCCAGTTCGGCGGCCACCCTGGCGTACTCGGCCTCCGCCTCGCGGTGCACCCAGGCGATGGAGGAGCCCGGCAGGATGTCGTGGAACTGGTGGAGCAGGACCGTCTTCCACAGGCGGTCCAGCTTCTCGTACGGGTAGCCGTAGCCGGGCACGTGCAGGGCGGCGGTGGTCGCCCACAGCTCGGCCTCGCGCAGCAGGTGTTCCGAGCGGCGGTTGCCCTGCTTGGTGCGGGCCTGGGAGGTGTAGGTGGCGCGGTGCAGCTCGAGGTACAGCTCGCCGACCCACACCGGGGCGTCGGGGTACTCCTCGCGGGCCTTGGCGAAGAAGGCGTCGGGGTGCTCGATCTCGACCCGGGGCGAGCCCTCCAGGTTCCTCAGGCGGCGGGCGCGCTCCATGATCTCCCGGGTGGGGCCGCCGCCGCCGTCGCCCCAGCCGAAGGGGGCAAGGGAGCGGGTGGCGCCGCCCTTCTCCGCGTAGTTGCGCACCGCACGGGACATCTCCGCGCCGCTGAAACGGGCGTTGTAGGTGTCGATGGGCGGGAAGTGGGTGAAGATCCGGGTGCCGTCGATGCCCTCCCACCAGAAGGTGTGGTGCGGGAACCGGTTGGTCTGGTTCCAGGAGATCTTCTGAGTGAGGAACCACTCGTTGCCGGCCAGCCTGGCCAGCTGCGGGTAGGCGGCGCTGTAGCCGAAGGAGTCGGGCAGCCAGACGCCCTTGGTCTCGATGCCGAAGTGCTCCAGGAAGAACCGCTTTCCGTGGACGAGCTGGCGGGCGAGGGCCTCGCCGCCGGGGAGGTTGCCGTCGGCCTCCACCCACATGCCGCCGACCGGCGCCCACTGGCCCTTCTCCACCGATTCCCGGATGCGCGCCCACACCCGCGGGTAGTGGTCGCGGACCCACTCGTACTGCTGGGCCTGCGAGCAGGCGAAGACGAACTCCTCATACTCCTCGGCGAGCGCGGTGACGTTGGAGAAGGTCCGCGACGTCTTGCGCTTCGTCTCGCGGATCGGCCACAGCCAGGCGGAGTCGATGTGCGCGTGGCCGACGCCGGAGATGACGTGGGCGCTGGCGTGGGCGGGCTTGGCGAGCGCGGGCCGGAGGACGGCGCGGACATCGGCCGCCGAGCCGGCGATGTCGTCGAGGTCGAGCTGGTCCATCGCCCGGTCGAGGGTGTGCGCGATCTCGTGGCGGCGCGGATCATGGTCGGCCAGTTCCGCCATCAGTTCCCGCAGGACCTGGAGGTCGAGGTCGAGGTGCCAGACCTCCTCGTCGAGGACGGCGAGATCGGCGCGGCGGAACGTATACAGTGGCCGGTCGCCTGCGGTCAGTACATCGCCGAGTGGCGTCGGCCGTGCGAAGCCGTGCGCCAGTATGTCGGGGTTGGACGCCGCCTCGACCAGGTAGTCGACCTCTTCACCGCCGGCGGCCGGGTTCCCGACCGGCACGTACTGGTTGAGCGGGTTGACCGCTTTCAGGGGCGTCCCGTCCGTCAGGTGCACCAGGGCCTCGGCCTGGTTGCCCGGCCAGGCGTCGTCGAAGCCGAGGTCGATCACCGCCTCCACCCGCCGGCCCGCCCAGCCGGCGGGAACGGTACCGCGCATCCGGAACCAGGTCGTGCCCCACGGCGGCCCCCACGGAGTGTCCGTCACGAAGGGCTCGTAGGAGGCGGCGGCGGCCTCCGCGAAGGGCACCGGCTCCCCCGGCGCCTGCCACGCCGTCATCGTCAGGGGGACCCGGGCGGCGTGGATGGCGGGCCTGATGCGCTGGGTGTGGAGGCGCTCGACGCGCTCCTCGATCCGGCGGCGTTCGTCGTGCATGGGCGTCTCCCGGGGGACCAGAGAGGATGAGGCGGTGAGGGTCGTGCCGAGCACCAGGGAGGGGGCTGGGCGCACCCTCGGGGAAAGCGCTTACCCCCTTGGGTGCTCAGCCAAGATACGCCAGCCCCGGATGGACGGCCCGGTACCCCTCCATCAGCCGGTGCGCGACGTTCACCGAGTCGACGAGCGGATGCAGCGCGAAGGCCTTCACGGCCGTCGCGCGGGAGCCGGACTCGGCGGCGGCCAGCACCTCCCGCTCCACCGCCTTGACCGCGCAGACCAGCCCGGTGGCATGGCCGGGCAGGGGATCGGCCGCGAGAGGGTGGGCACCGTTGGCGTCGACCAGGCAGGGGACCTCGACGACGGCGTCGGCGTCCAGGACCGCCAGGGTCCCCCGGTTGCGGACGTTGAGGATCAGGGTGGCCCGCTCGTCGCGGGCGATGGCCCGCATCAGGGCGAGGGCCACCTTCTCGTAGCCGCCGGAGAGGTCGTCGGCCTCCCGTTCGCCGGCGCCGGCCGTCTCCCGGTTCTCGGACATGTAGGTGGCCTCGCGCTCGGCGCGGGTGCGGTCCCACAGGTCCAGGGCGGAGGCGTCGGGGCGGCCGGCCTGCTCGTAGAAGCGGGCCTGCTGGTCGCGCAGGAAGGCGCCGCGGGTCAGTTCGGCCTCCTGGTAGGCGTGCACCGTCTCGCGGTTGAAGTAGTAGTAGTGCAGGTATTCGTTGGGAATCGCCCCCAGCGACCGCAGCCAGTCGGCGCCGAACAGCCGGCCCTCCTCGAAGGAGCCGAGCAGTTCCCGGTCCGCGAGCAGTCGGGGCAGCTCGTCCCGGCCGGCGATGCGCAGGCCGCGCACCCAGCCGAGGTGGTTGAGGCCGACGTAGTCGATCCACGCCTCGCCGGGGTCGTTCGCGCCGAGCACCCGGGCGATGCGGCGGCCGAGGCCGACCGGTGAGTCGCAGATCCCGATGACGCGGTCGCCGAGATGGCGGGACATGGCCTCGGTGACCAGTCCGGCCGGGTTGGTGAAGTTGATGACCCAGGCGTCGGGAGCGAGGCGGGCGACGCGGCGCGCGATGTCGACGGCGACCGGGACGGTGCGCAGCCCGTAGGCGACGCCACCGGCGCCGACGGTCTCCTGGCCGAGGACGCCCTCGGCCAGGGCCACCCGCTCGTCGTCGGCGCGGCCCTCCAGCCCGCCGACGCGGATGGCGGAGAAGACGAAGTCCGCGCCGCGCAGGGCCTCGTCGAGGTCGGTGGTGGTCGCCACCTCGGGGGCGTCGGGAACTCCGACCGCCTGTTCCGCCAGTACACGGGCCACCGCATACAGTCGACTGTCGTCCAGATCGTGCAGAACGACCCGCGTCACTCGCCCCGCCCCCCGGTCCGCCAGCAGCGCCCCGTACACCAGCGGCACCCGGAACCCGCCTCCGCCCAGAATCGTCAGCCTCACGTCTCCGCCTTCCTGTCGGAACCGAACCGTCCCGCGATCGTCCGGCCGGCAGCCGTGCGCCGGGCCGGTTGGGAGTGAACTGCCCTGCCCCGGGCCGACCCCCGGCGGTCTGCCTCGTGACGAGCCGGCCCGCAGTGAACACTACGGCGGAGCCCGGCCTGGACCGGCCCGGACCGGACCGGACCGGGACGGGACGGGACGGGACGAGACGGGACGAGACGGGACGAGACGGGACGGGACGTGACGGGACGAGTAGCGGGCGGCCGTGACCGTCCGGCTTCCCTCACATCGCCGCCGTGGCCGCCATCGCCGTGGCCGTCGCCGACCGCCGCCAGCACCGCCCCCCGCTGTCGCGTCGGCGGCCTCGCCTAGCGGTCCCGCTTCCCGGACGGCACGGTTGCCGTCGCGGGCTACCTCGGTGCACCATCCGGTGAGACGATCACGTACTGCCGCGAGGGGTGGGGCAGGCGCCGGGTCAGCCGGGGCATCCGGGGGTCCGGAGCATCCGGGTTGCTCTCGACGAGGAGGCGATGATGCTGACCAGAGGCGCGCGCTGGCTCGTCGGCGCCCTGGCCGTGGCCTGCCTGGTGCTGGTCGGTTCCGGCGCGCGCGGCGGGAGCGGATCCGCCGGGTCCCGGCCCGGCGAAGCCTCCAGGGACGTCGTGGCGAACAGGGTCCTGACGTGGAACATCTGCAATCCCTGCGACGAGAGCGACGCACACCAGGCCGCGGAGATCGCCGCCCAGGCGCCCCAGGTCATCGGCCTGCAGGAAGCCTGCGTGGCCGATGTCGAGCGGATCCGGGACTACCTGGCACGCCGCCATGGCCTGGTCTACCACGTCGCGTACGGGACGGTCCTGCGCGACTGGGGCCGCTGCGGGGGAGTGCCGTGGAACCCGGGAGCCTACGGCCAGGCGCTCCTCTCGGCGGCACCGATGACCGACCGGGTCGCCGTCGAGTACCCCGACGGCGGATCCGAGGACCGCGGGTACATGGCGGTGACCACCACCGTGGACGGCCGGTCCGTACGGGTCTTCAACACCCATCTCGCCGAACGGCGTCAGGAGGCCGTCCGGGCCGAGCAGGTCCGCGTGCTCGCGGCGGTGGTCGCGCGGCACGAGCGCGCGATCGTGCTCGGCGACTTCAACGCGGTTCCTGACGCCCCCGAACTCGCCCCGATGTGGGCGCTGGCCGCGGACACGGCCTCGCGGTGCCACCCGCCGTCCGTCGGCGGGTGCGAACCGACGACCGACTGGCAGAGCAAGTTCGACTACGTGTTCCTGCGCGGTGTCGTTCCGCTGGCGCACCGGGTGCGTGAGAGCGCGTACTCGGACCACCACCTGCTGCGGACCGATGTGAGCGTCACCACCCCCGATCCCGGCGGTGGGCGGCCCTGAACCGTCCGTGCGGCGAGCACCGATCGCACAGCGTCGAACTGACTGGAAGCGCCTCGTCGACCAGTTCGGCCACACATCAGGCCAGATGTCCCGACAGGAGGCGGCCGGTGAGCTCAGTGACCTGGTCGACTGCCGAGATCCGCGGACAGCGCCGCGTAGATGTACTCGCTGCCCCAGCGATCCCCGTCGAGGTCGTTCTCGACCAGGTGCGCCTCCCGGCGCATCCCGAGGCGCTCGCAGACCCGCACAGACCCGGTGTTCTCCACGTCCAGCCGTGCGTAGAGCCGGTGCACGCCCAGCGTGTCGAAGGCAAACCCGGCCAGTGCCGCGGCCGCCTCGGTCGCGTAGCCGTGCCCCTGGTGACCCGGGGCGAGAGTCCAGCCGATCTCGGCCTGGGCGGCGCGGGCATCGGCCAGGGCGAGGCTCACCTCGCCAAGGACGCCGGGCTCGTCGCGTCGGCAGACGGCGAGCGCCAGCTTGTCCCCGTCGGCGCGCCAGGCCGTCTGCGCCGCGCGCTCGGCGGCGACCTGCTCGCTGCGCTCACGCGTGTGCGCCGGCCGGTACAAGTAGCGCGCCACGCCCGGCAGGCTCTGGTAGGCGTACAGGTCGTCGGCGTCGCCGGGAGTGAACAGACGCAGCGACAACCGGGCCGTGGTCAACGGCAGCAGCGAGGCGACGTCCATGCGGACCTCCGGGACGCGGATGTGGATCAAGTTGCGGACTGATTTTCGCATCACGACTGCCCGGCAACCACGCCTTTTCCAGAGCAGCGCCCGGCAGCCGTCTCTCAGCACGATCTGAGCTTGATGCGGGGTATTTCCAGCAGTCGCCAACTGACCCACGCTCCTCCTGGAGGTCACCACCGGTGCGCTTCGCCGCCTTTGCCGACTTCAGGGGGTGAACTCCCGCGGCAGGTACGGACTTTCTCTGTTTTAACTCTTGACGGTCGCGGTACCGGGGAGCACATTGGCCGCACCGTGAGAGCGCTCTCACAGCGCCCTCGGCGGCACCCCGCACCCCACACCCCGTACCCGAGAGGCAGCACCTGCCATGAGTGGACCCTCCGGAACACCCCACCGACGACGCTCCGTGCGGCGGGCGTTCGTCGCCGTGCTCGGCACGCTCGGTCTGGCGGCGGCCGCCGCCGCGGTCGTCACCCCGGCCGCCAACGCCTCCGCCCCACCGGCCCCGTCGGGCTGGAACCAGGTCTTCCTGGACGAGTTCGACGGCCCCGCGGGCAGCGGTGTCGACACCTCCCGCTGGCGGTACGCGACCGGCACCGGTTATCCCGGTGGCGCCGCCAACTGGGGCACCGGTGAGATCGAGACGATGACCAGCGCCACCGACAACGTCTCCCTCGACGGCAACGGCAACCTGCGCATCACCCCGCGCCGGGACGCGGCCGGCCGGTGGACCTCCGGCCGGATCGAGACCAACCGCACCGACTTCCAGCCCCCGGCGGGCGGCAAGCTGCGTGTGGAGGCCCGCATACAGGTGCCGAACGTCACCGGCGCCGCCGCGAAGGGCTACTGGCCGGCGTTCTGGATGCTGGGCGCCCCCTACCGCGGCAACTACTGGAACTGGCCGGGCGTGGGCGAGCTGGACATCATGGAGAACACCCAGGGCCTGAACACGGTCTGGGCGACCATGCACTGCGGCACCTCGCCCGGCGGCCCCTGCAACGAGACCAGCGGCATCGGCTCCTCCACCGCCTGCCCCGGCACCACCTGCCAGGCCGGCTTCCACACCTACGGCATGGAGTGGGACCGCTCCACCAGCCCGGAGCAGATCCGCTTCTACGTCGACAACACCCACTACCACACCGTGCGGGCCGACCAGGTCGACGCGACGACCTGGCGCAACGCCACCGACCACGGGTTCTTCGTCATCCTCAACGTGGCGATGGGCGGCGGCTTCCCGGACGCCTTCGGCGGCGGTCCCGACGGCGGCACCCAGCCCGGCCACCCGATGGTCGTCGACTACGTCCGCGTACTGTCGTCCGGCGGCGGCACCACTCCCCCGCCGACCGGCGGCCGCGACGCCTACGGCACCCTCCAGGCGGAGTCCTTCGACGGCCAGTCCGGGATCGGCACCGAGACCACCTCCGACAGCGGCGGCGGCCAGAACATCGGCTGGATCGCCGGCGGCGACTGGGCGCTGTACCGGGGGGTGAACTTCGGCTCCACACCGGCGACCCAGTTCTCCGCCCGGGTGGCGAGCGGCGCTGCCGCGGGGGTGAGCGGCCTGGTCGAGGTACGCCTGGACAGCCGCGGCAACCCGCCCGTCGGCAGTTTCGCGGTGGGGAACACGGGCGGCTGGCAGTCGTGGCGGACCGTTCCGGCGAACATCACCGCGGTGTCCGGCACGCACGACGTCTATCTGACGTTCACCAGCGGCCAGCCGTCGGACTTCCTGAACGTCAACTGGTTCACCTTCGGCCGCTGAGCCCGCGCTCACGGGCCGCCCGGAAGCGCCGCACGGGCCGCCCGGAAGCGCCGCACGGGCCGCCCCAGGAGGCCGCATGGGATCACCCCAGGACGCCGCAGGCTGTCCCGGGGTGACCCCGCTGGCGTCCCGCTGGCGTCCCCGCGCACCTCAGTACACGTCAGCACCCTTCAGCGCACCTCGGCGCGGAATGCCGCCGGTGTCAGATCCGTGTGCAGGAGGAAGTACTTGGAGAAGTTCGCCGGGTCGCGGAAGCCGACCGCGGCGCCCACCCGGCCGATGGGCAGGTCGGTGTGGGCGAGGAGGCGCTTGGCCTCCAGTACGACGCGCTTGTCGATGAACGCCTTCGGGGTCAGCCCGGTCGCGGCGCGCACCGCGCGCACGAGGGTGCGCCGGGAGTAGCCCAGCGCGTCGGCGTAGGCGCTGACGCTGTGGGTGACGGCGAAGTCCTTCTCCACCGCCTCCCGGAACAGGGTGAAGGTGGTGTCGGCGGGCCGTTCCGCCTGCCCCGAGCGCGCCGCGAGGTGGGCGAGGCGCAGCAGGAACGCGGTCAGACAGTGGCGCAGGACGGCCGCGTGCAGGCTGAGCGGCAGGGTCGTGGCGTCCTCGTACTCCTGCCGCAGGTGCGTCAGCGCCGCCCGCAGCGCCGCGAGTTGGTCGGGGTCGGGGCGCAGCAGGGGCGGCAGGTCGTAGCGGTAGAGGCCGGTGGCCTCGACGGTGGAACGGGGCAGGAAGCCGGGCTGCATGGTCAGTACGGTTCCCCGGTACTCGCTGACGGGCGAGAAGCGGTGTACCTGACCGGGGCGGATCCACAACAGGTCGCCGGCCGTCGCCTCGTACTCCGCGAAGTCGACCATGTGCCGGACGGGCCCCTCGGCGAAGAGCATCACGACGTGGAAGTCGATGCGGTGGACACGGTCCAGCGCCGCGTCGGCGTGCCAGACGCGGCCGGTGCCCATGGGGCCGATCTGCATGCCCACGCCGCCGACGCTGAGGTCCGCCGGGAACGCGAACGTCCGGATGTCCGCCCGGGGCCGCTCGGATTCCGTTCTGCCTGTCATGTCCAACTCGTGCCGCTCTTCTGTCGCCCGCGCCGCTCAGGGTGGGCGGTCCGGGTGCGGGGGTGTCCCACTTTCACCACAGGCTGACACACCCCGCCCTTCCGCCTTAAAAGTCAGACTTTTAAGGTCGAACGCGTTTGACCAGTAGAAGCACTGCTTTCCATGACCTTTTGAAGGAACTGCTTTCAGATGAGCACGCGCCCGGCCGACACCACCGAGTGCACCGCACTCGACCGGCGTGCCGTCGACACCACCCGTCTGCCGCCGGTGGACGCCGTACAGCCGGCCGGCAACGGTCACCCGGGCAGGCCGATGAGCCTCTCTCCGGCCGCGTACACGATCTTTCAAAAGGTGATGCGGCATGATCCCGCCGACCCGGAGCGGACCGGCCGTGACCACTTCGTCCTCTCCCCCGGCCACACCTCGCTGACGCTGTACACCCAGCTCTTCCTCGCGGGGTACGAGCTGGACCGGCCGGACCGGCCGGACCTCGGCGGCCTGCGGGCGTTCCGCACCCGGAACAGCTCGCCGACCGCGGCGTGCGGGGCCTCACGGTCGACGAGGCCGTACAAGGACACCCTGTACGTGGGCGAACGGGGCGTCCCCGGCACCGTCAGCACGATGCCGGAAGCCACCCTGGACGCCGTTGCGGCGCAGGGGGTGTCGTACGACCAGGTCGTGGCACTCCTGGAGGACGAGGGTGTCACCAAGTCCGAGACGGCCTGGCAGGACCTGCTGGACGCGGTCGCCGCGTCGCACGGCGGCGGGGCGGCCGGCACCGACAGCGAGGGAGTTGACGCGGAATGACCACCACACCGGTGTGGGACAACCCGCTGCGGGACGAGCGCGACCGGCGCCTCCCGCGGATCGCCGGCCCGTCCGGGCTGGTCATCTTCGGGGTCACCGGTGACCTGTCCCGCAAGAAGCTGATGCCGGCCGTGTACGACCTGGCCAACCGCGGCCTGCTGCCGCCGGGCTTCTCGCTCGTCGGGTTCGCCCGCCGCGACTGGGAGGACCAGGACTTCGCCCAGGTCGTCCACGACGCGGTGCGCGAGCACGCCCGTACGCCCTTCCAGGAGGAGGTGTGGCAGCAGCTCGCCCAGGGCATGCGCTTCATCCCCGGCGACTTCGACGACGACACGGCCTTCAAGCAGCTGCGCCAGACCGTCGACGAGCTGGACGCGGCCCGCGGCACCAGCGGCAACTACGCCTTCTACCTCTCGGTGCCGCCCAAGTTCTTCCCGAAGGTCGTCCAGCAGCTGAAGAAGTACGGGCTGGCGGACGCCCCGAAGGGGGCCTGGCGGCGGGCGGTCATCGAGAAGCCGTTCGGGCACGACCTCACCAGCGCGCGCCGGCTGAACGCCATCGTGCACGAGGTGTTCGACCCGGACCAGGTGTTCCGGATCGACCACTACCTGGGCAAGGAGACCGTCCAGAACATCCTGGCGCTGCGCTTCGCCAACACGATGTTCGAGCCGATCTGGAACCGGTCCTTCGTGGACCACGTGCAGATCACCATGGCCGAGGACATCGGCATCGGCGGCCGGGCCGGCTACTACGACGGCATCGGCTCCGCGCGGGACGTCATCCAGAACCACCTGTTGCAGCTGATGGCGCTGACCGCCATGGAGGAGCCCGCCTCCTTCGACGCGGGCTCGCTGCTCACCGAGAAGCTGAAGGTGCTCAAGGCGGTCAAGCTGCCGCAGGACCTGGGGGCGCACAGCGTGCGCGGACAGTACGCGGCCGGCTGGCAGGGCGGCGCACGGGTGCCCGGCTACCTCCAGGAGGAGGGCATCGACCCGGCGTCCACCACGGACACGTATGCGGCGATCAAGCTGAACGTGGACAACCGGCGGTGGGCGGGCGTCCCCTTCTACCTGCGCACCGGCAAGCGGCTCGGCCGACGGGTCACGGAGATCGCGGTCGTCTTCCAGCGGGCGCCGCACTCCCCCTTCGACTCCACCGCCACCGAGGAGCTGGGCGCCAACGCGATCGTCATCCGCGTCCAGCCGGACGAGGGCATGACCGTGCGCTTCGGCTCCAAGGTGCCCGGCACCTCCATGGAGATCCGGGACGTCACGATGGACTTCGCGTACGGCGAGTCCTTCACGGAGTCCAGCCCGGAGGCCTACGAACGCCTCATCCTGGACGTGCTGCTCGGCGACGCCAACCTGTTCCCGCGCCACCAGGAAGTGGAAGAGTCCTGGAAGATCCTCGACCCGATCGAGGAGTACTGGGCGAGCCACGGCCGGCCGGCCCGGTACGCGTCGGGGAGCTGGGGACCCGAGGAGGCGGACGAGATGCTCGCACGAGACGGACGGAGCTGGCGCAGGCCATGAAGATCGATCTGACCGACACCACGGCAAGCAAGATCAACAAGGCGCTGGTGCAGGGCCGCCGCGCCCTCGGCACGCCCGCCGTGGGCATGGTCCTGACGATGGTGATCGTCACCGACGAGGAGAACGCCTACGACGCGATCAAGGCGGCCGAGGACGCCTCGCACGAGCACCCCTCGCGCACCCTGGTCGTCATCAAGCGGCACGCCCGCACCCCGCGCGACCGCACCCACTCCCACCTCGACGCCGAGGTCCGCATCGGCTCCGACGCCGGTACGGGGGAGACGGTGCTGCTGCGGATGTACGGCGAGGTGTCCGAACACGCCGACTCGGTCGTCCTGCCGCTGCTGCTGCCGGACGCGCCGGTCGTGGTGTGGTGGCCGGTGGACGCGCCCGCCCACCCGGCCAAGGACCCGCTGGGCGCCCTGGCGCAGCGCAGGATCACCGACATGTACGCGGTCGAGCATCCGCTGCACGCCCTGGAGACCCGGGTCGCCTCCTACTCACCCGGCGACACCGACCTCGCCTGGACCCGGCTGACGCCGTGGCGCTCGATGCTGGCCGCCGCGCTGGACCAGGCCCGGATGCGGATCACGTCCGCGGCCGTCGAGAGCGAGGCCGAGAACCCCAGCGCCGAGCTGCTCGCGCGCTGGCTGCACGCCCGGCTCGGCGTGCCGGTCGAGCGGGTGACCACGGCCGGTCCGGTCGTCACGGCCGTCCGCCTCGGCACCACCGACGGGGAGATCGTCATCGACCGTCCCGAAGGCCCCCTGGCCACGCTCTCCCTGCCGGGCCAGCCCTCCCGCACCCTCGCCCTGAAGGTGCGTCCCACCTCCGAACTCATCGCCGAGGAACTCAGGCGCCTGGACGCCGACGAGATGTACGCCATCGCCCTGCGGGGCGACGGCACCAAGGAGACTGCCGCACATGTCTGACACCCCTGTGCTCACCCGGCGGCCCGAGTGGACCGCGCTGGCGGACCACCGCGCCCAGTGGGACACCCATCTGCGCGAGTTGTTCGAGAAGGACCCCGGGCGCGCGGAGCGGTACGTCC